>JAJYZC010000082.1 GCA_021800255.1 Acidobacteriota bacterium | reverse complement strand
GCGGCCGGCCCGGCTATCTGCGCCTCGATACGGTGCATCAAGGGGACGGCCTTGAGGGCAAAGGCGTCTACCATATCAATGCCGTCGATGAGGTCACGCAGGGGCAGATCGCTGGGGCAACGCCGCGCATCTCGGAGGCCTATCTGGAGCCGCTGTTGAAGGCCATGATGCAGCAATTCCCTTTTCGCATCCGGGGCTTTCACCCCGACAACGGAAGCGGTTCATCAACCGCACCGTCGCCCAACTGCTCAACAAGCTTCTCATCGAGCAGACCAAAAGCCGCCCCTGGCAGTCGGGCGATAACGGCCTGATCGAGACCAAAAATGGCGCCGTCATTCGCAAGCACATGGGCTATGGCTATATCGACGCCGGCCACGCCGAGCACATCAACAGCTTCTATCGGGAGTTCCTGAACCCCTACCTGAACTACCATCGCCCCTGTGCCCAGGCCGAGGTCGAGATCGATCAGAGAGGCCGCAAACGGGTTCGTTACAAGCGCTATCGAACTCCGTTCGAGACCCTGCTGGCGCTCGACAAGTCCGCTCATACCAATTTGCAGTCAAACGTAGAGCAATCAAGCGGTCGCATCCAGTATTCATGGGAAAGCGATCATGGAGCGGAGGGTTTCTGGTTGCTGATGGAGACGGTAAAGACTTTCTGAAACGGTCTCCATCACCTGGTCGAGACCGTCAAAGATGCGGTTGCGCATATCGTTTTCGCGCACATAGTCCCAGACATGTTCGGCGGGATTCAATTCCGGGCTGTAGGGAGGCATAGCGAGCAGGCTCATATTAGCTGGAACCTCCAGTTCATGGGCTTTGTGCCAACCGGCGCCATCGAGAAACATCACGCAGTGGTCGTCGGCAAACCGGCTTGCCGTGTGGGCCAGAAACAGGCTCATCAAACACGCATCCACCCAGGGCAGGACCAGCGAACTCATCTCGCCGTCGGCGGGAGAAACCGCCACGTAGGCGTAAAGATACTCGCGCACCAGTTGGCCGCTCACGCCGGGCCGCAGCGGCAGCGGCGCCCAGCAGTTGCGGGCGTCGCTGATGCGTCCAAAGCGTCCCTCGTCCTGGAAGAGCAGGCGCAGGCGAGTGCCCGCGGACATGCTCTGGGCTATGGTTTGGAGGATTTGCGGAAGTTTTTTTTGAACGCTTCGGTCTGCTCCGTATCGTGCTGAGAGTGGTGCGGACGCGGCGGCAACTTGCGCCAATCATGGCGGTGCAGCAGGCGATAGACGTAATCGATCTTGACCGCACGCCCCACCGCTTTCGACAGCGCGGCTTGCAGTTGCTTGGCGGTCAGTAGATCGCCGGCTTCGGCTGGGGCCAGATATTGAGCCAGAACAGCGCGTTCCTCGTCGAGCGACATCAACCCCCAGCGTCTTCCGCCCCGGCCCTTTCGATCCAGTCCTCCAGGGCCAACCGCGTTGTACTCGCCCACCCACTTCCACACCGCTTGAGTGGAAACGGCCAGCAACTCGGCCACGCGATGGGCGGGAAAGTCGCCGAGATAGGTGAGCCAGATGGCCAAGCGGCGTTGATAAGCCGTCTTGTCCGGCGCCTCCTTGACCCAGGACAACAGTTGATCGGCGGTAAACCAAGGATGCAACATCGCAGGCTTGCGCATCGGAGGGCCTCCGATTGCATCTTGCCATTACTCTATATTTGATGTCAAATTGGTATGAAAGAGATTGGGGAGTATCTCTTGCGCGCCATTGGAGTAGCAAAGAAGGCGCAGACTGCCGTAAGGCGCTGAGAGTGCTTGACGCTATGGGCGGGCGTGAAGAGAGATTATTCCAGCGTCTCCGGCTGCAGCCCGATGTTATTCTCCCCCGCCGCCTTGCGCTCGTTGTATGCCTTCACCCAGTCTTCCCAGTGCTTGCCGGCGGCGCGGTCCTTGCCGGTGAATTCCAGCCGCGCGATCTGGTCGTAGGCCAGCTTGCGCTTGCCGGGCGCGTTGGGGGCAAAATACTGGACCCAGGAGTCAGCCAGCGCCTGGCCCGTGTGCCGGTTGAAGATGTAGGCTTCTATCTTCTCGCCGGCCTTGGTGGTAATGGTCACGTCGCCGCGATAGTCGAAGGCTTTTTCGAGTGCGGTGCGAATCTCATCATCGCTGGCCAGCTCCGGCACCCAGCCCTCGAGAACCTTGTGCTCCGCGCCGGGATGCAGTTCGAGGGCTTCGATCTGTTCGCGCGAGTACCTCTGCACCTCGCCGGTCACCTGCGCGTCTCCTCGAACTCTTTTTCGGAGCGTTCAATGTTCACCAGATCGCTGCGTCGTCCGGGACCCTGCGGCGCAGGCTCGTTGAGCAGGTCGAGCGCGTGCCGGTCGCGGTAGAGGCTGAAGCTGCCGCGCACCATAGCCCAGAAGCCGCGGAGCGAGCCGAAGCCGTCCATCACCGCCGAAGGCTCGTAGCCGCAACTGACCATGCAGTTGGCGCACTTGGGATTCCCGCTGCCTACCCCATACTGCTCCCACTCGGTCGTCTCCATCAGATCCTTGAAGGTCTCTGCGTAGCCATCCTGCAGCAGGTAACACGGCCGCTGCCAGCCGAAGATGTTGTAGGCCGGCGAACCCCAGGGCGTGCAATCGTAGTTGCGACGGCCCATCAGAAATTCAAGAAACAGCGGCGACATATTGAACTTCCACGACCTCTTGCGGTTGGACAAAATGGCGCGGAAGAGCCGGCGCACGCGGGCCCGGCCCAGGAAACGGTTCTGGTCGGGAGCCTTCTCGTAGCTGTAGCCGGGCGACAGTACGACGCCCTCGACGCCCATGTCCATGACCTCATCGAAGAAGGCGCGGACGGAGTTAGGATCGGTGCCGTCGAAGAAGGTGGCGTTGGTGGTTACGCGGAAGCCGCGCCGGACAGCCTCTTTGATTCCCTCCACAGCCAGATCGTAGCCGCCCTCACGGCAGACGGAGAAGTCATGATGGTCGCGCTGGCCGTCGAGATGAACCGAAAACGTGAGGTACTTCGACGGCTTGAACTCCGGCAGCCGCCGCTTGAGTTCGAGTGCGTTGGTGCAGAGATAGATGTACTTCTTGCGCGCGATGAGGCCGTTGACGATCTCCACGATCTGCGGGTGCAGCAGCGGCTCGCCGCCGGGGATGGAAACCATGGGCGCGCCGCACTCCTCCACGGCGGCGAAACACTCCTCGGGCGTCAACATGCGCTTGAGCACGTGGGGCGGATACTGCACCTTCCCGCACCCTGCGCAGGCCAGGTTGCAGCGGAACAGGGGTTCCAGCATCAGCACCAGCGGATAACGCTTGTTGCCCGCCAGCCGCTTCTTCAGGACATAAGTGGCAACCGTATACATCTGCGAGATCGGAACTGCCATCTTCGGGTAAACCCTCCGTTGTAGCTTCGAGCTTGTAGCCGGGCAGATGGTAGCCAGCAGCTTCTAGCGCATCTGCCGGCTACTGGCCGTTGATCCGTTCCATGGCCCGCTTGTAGGCGGTCAGGGCCAGCAGCGGAAAGTATTGGCGGTACATTGTATAAGCCAGATAAAAGACTCTGGGGAAGCCAGTACCAGTATACAGGGCCTGTCGTGACGGGCCCTGGCCGATACTCTCGTCCCAACTGCCATCGGGCCGCTGGCGGGTGAGTAGCCAGCGCACCCCCTTGGCGACGGAGTCGGAGCGGTCGTCGCCGGCCGCGAGCAGGCCCAGCAGCGCCCATGCCGTCTGAGACGGCGTGCTGGGACCAACGCCGCGCGTGTCGGGTTCGTCGTAGCTGCCGCAGCTCTCGCCCCATCCGCCGTCGGCATTCTGCACCATGCGGATCCACTCCGCTGCCTGTTGAACCTGGGGTTCGTGGTGATCGACTCCGATGGCGTCCAGGCCGCGCAGAACCAGGAATGTCCCGTAGATGTAATTCACGCCCCAGCGGCCAAACCAGCTCCCATCCGGCTCCTGCTCGTTCAAGATGAACTGAATGGCCCGTTGTACGCGCTTGTCCGCGCGTGTGTAGCCATAGCAGGCCAGCATTTCCAGAATTCTTCCCGTGATGTCCACGGTGGGAGGATCCAGCATGGCGTTGTGATCCGCGAAGGGAATGTACTGGAAGATCATCTTGGAATTGTCTTTGTCGAAGCTGCCCCAGCCGCCGTTCTTGCACTGCATAGCGAACTGCCACTGAATGGCGCGTTCGACTACCTGATGCTGGTAGCGTTCGCGGGGATTGTCTACCTTGCTCAGCGCCAGCAGCACCTGCGCGGTATCGTCGGTATCCGGATAAAACTCGTTGTTGAACTCAAAGTACCAGCCACCGGGATCCGTCTTGTTCACCTTCACGGCCCAATCGCCCTTATGGCGGACCTCTTTAGAGAGAATCCAGTCGGCGGCCTTAATCATGCGCGGGTCGTTGCGGGGAACGCCGGCCTCGCCCAGCGCGTAGATCGCCTGCGCCGTGTCCCACACCGGCGAGACGCAGGGCATCATGCGGAAGGTAGGTTCGGGCATGTCGGCTGTAGCCGCCTGCTCAATGCCCAGCTTCTCGAATTCGTCCCGGGCGCGAATCACCTGCGGATCGTCCTCGGAGTAGCCCAGGCAGCGCAGAGCAAGGATGGCGTTGAGCATGGCCGGGTAGATGGCGCCCAGGCCGTCAGAGAGCTCCAGGCGCGCGAGCATCCACTGCTCGGCCTTGTGCAGGGCCAAACGGCGCAGCGGGCGGATGTGAACAGCCTCAAATAAGTGCGTAATCCGGTCCAGAACCAGAAAAAAATTGCGCCAGGAGAACAGGCGCTTGCGGTCCATGCGCAGGCGGAGAATGGAGTTGGCGCGGCCGCCTACGAACAACTCGTCGATGCTCTGCTCCGGGGGAATCTTTTTGAAGGGCTTTTTGGCGTAGATGATGGCCAGCGGCACCAGAATCGACCGCGACCAGGCCGAGATTTCGTAGAGATTGAAGTAGAACCACTTGGGGAAAAGAACGATCTCCGGCGGAATGGCGGGCACGGCGTCATAGTCATACTGGCCCAATGCGCACAGATACATCTTGGTGAAAGTGTTGCACGCCACTACGCCGCCGTGGGCCAGGATCCATTCCCGGCACTTTTTGAGCCGCGGGTCGTCCGCACTGACGCCCATCAGCTTGGCGGAGAAATAGCATTTGACGGAAAGCGAAATGTTGCCTGGCCCGCCGGGATAAAGGCTCCAACTGCCGTCGTCATTCTGATAACGCATCATCTCGGTGAAGGCGCGCTTCAGTCGGCCAGGATCGCCCGATTCGAGCAGCGTGTGCAGAAAAATGTAATCCGCCTCGAGCATCGAGTCGGCCTCGAGCTCGCCGCACCAATAGCCTTCAGGATGCTGCAAAGAGAGAACAAACTCGCGCGACCGGCCTATTGCTGCCTCGACGTCGGCGGGGTCCGCGTCGAGGCGGCCAAAGCGGGGCGCGGCGATTTGCGTCTTGCTTTGTTTTGCACTCATGCGGTCTGAAAAATCTTAATTCCTCTCGGAAAAACTGGAATCCCTCTTCGTTTGGCCGTAAGGCGCTCCCAAATACAGATTGCTCCGTTGCTGGGCTCAGAAAAGCCTGAAACTCCATCACCTTGCTGGTACTGGCTCATCCCCTGCGGCGCTGCCAATGACCTGCACGATCTCCGCAGGCAAGCCGAAGCGCACGTTTTCCGGCATCACTTCCACCTCCTCAACGCTGTCAAAGCCGTTCTGCCGGAGATAGTTGACCACATCCTCAACCAGCACCTCGGGGGCCGAAGCGCCAGCCGTGACCGCAACCGTCTCCACGCCTGCAAGCCACTTCGGATCGATGGCCTGAGAGTTATCGATCAGATATCCGATGGTGCCCAGATTGCGCGAAACCTCGACGAGACGATTGGAGTTGGAGCTGTTGGTCGAACCCACAACGAGCACTAACTCGGCGTTGTGGGCCACATTGCGCACAGCAACCTGGCGGTTCTCCGTGGCGTAGCAGATGTCCTGGGAGTGCGGTCCGGCGATATTGGGAAATTTGAGCTTGAGAGCATGGATGATGTCGCGGGCCTCATCCAAAGACAGAGTGGTCTGGGTCAGATAAGCCACGCGGTTGGGATCGGGAACTTGGAGGACCTCGACCTCGGCGACGTTTGAGACCACGTGGGTGACCTCCGGGGCCTCGCCGAGCGTGCCTTCAATCTCGTCGTGGTCGCGGTGGCCGATGAGCACCAGCGAGTAACCCTGGCGGGCAAACTTAACGGCTTCGATATGCACTTTGGTCACCAGCGGACAGGTAGCGTCGATGACCTTCAGATGCCGCCTCTTGCTCGCCTCACGCACGGCGGGTGAAACTCCGTGAGCCGAGTAGATGACACGCTGGCCGTCCGGCACCTCTTCGATTTCATGCACAAAGATGGCGCCTTTTTCCGCTAATTCATTGACCACATATCTGTTATGGACGATCTCGCGACGCACGTAAATGGGCCTGCCGAAGGTCTCCAGAGCGATTTTTACAACATCGATGGCCCGCACCACGCCGGCGCAAAAGCCGCGCGGCTTGAGCAGCAACACCCTCTTCTGGCGCGGGGAAGTCCCTTGGGAAGCGGCGGTGGGGATGGATTCGAGGACGGTTACGGTCACATCCCCAAGTATAACAACGAGTGCGCTTGCGGGATAGGAGAGAGTTGCGGCTTGGCTCCCCGGACGCCGCTCCGGCCGTACGGGGTTGACTTGACCAACCGCCAGCGTCCTGCGCTGCGAAATGCGCTGCGCCGGAGACCCTGATTTCATGCTATGCTTGGCCGCAAGCTGGCGTTCTCCTCGCCAGTTTGGGCCTGGGAACGCGCTTGAAAGGGGGCATACCATGGCCAATGGCAAGAAATGCGCCAATCCGGTCTGCACTTGCATTCCACCCGGTAATGCGAAGTATTGCAGCGCGCACTGCGAGGGAACTGCAGGCAAGATGACGGTAGTCATTTGCAGGTGTGGCCACGCCGATTGTAACGGAAATGCGATGAGCAGCTAGACCTGTGTTTAGCAAGCTCGCTTGCCCCAGATCGGCCGCCGGACCCCACTCCGCAGTCTGAGGGAGATCATTGACCCTTCGTGAATTGATATGGCGGCGGCTTTTCTGATCTCCGGCTGCGTTTTTTCAAAAGCCGGCATCGAAGGCTCGAAAACGGCGTTCCAGTTCCCACTGTTCGGCGGCCTTCGGACTGCCGTCCAGGAAGGTTTTGCAGGCCCGTGAAGGCCGGTCGCCGCCCAGTACCTGGCCGCTGCAGGCCGCGACGGGGAGGGTGAAATCGTCTTCCCTGGCCCATAGGCTTGCGCCGGGTAGAAAGGCATGTTCCAGCCCGGTGCGCGCCAGCAGCTTCAGTTGGGCATAGCTCAGGTGGTATTCTTCCGCAGCCATCACGTACTCGTGGGTAAGGTCGATGCGGCTCACGCCCTCGTCGTCCGTGGAGAGCGTCACCGGCACATGCGCGGCAAGGTAGATCGGAAAGGGGTGATGGGCGCCTTTGATGCCCAGAATCACGGCGTTGGAGGTGAGGTTGATCTCCACCATGATGTGCTTTCGCGCCATCTCGTGAATCAGGCCCCAGGGGTCGGTTTCGTACATCACGTCCACGCCGTGGCCGATGCGTTCGGCGTGACCCAGCTCGATGGCCTGACGGATGTGGAAGCGCAACCCTGCGGGCGGGACCATGCCCGGCGCCAGTTCGCCTGCATGGAGCGTGATGTGGACGCGCGGATAGACGGAATGCAGATAGTCGAGCATCTTCATCTGTAGTGTGTAGTCGCGCATGGCGATGTAGCCGTCCTCGGGCATCACGAAGTTAATGCCCACCAGGTTGCCTTGGTGCGCATCCATGCTGGCCTGGACGGTTTCAAAGCCCAAGAGCGCTTGCGCAAAGACCTGCTGCGGAGGGTAGCCGCGCAGGATTTGATAGATGTAGCGGATCTCGACCGAGCAGGCCGGCGCGGCCTGGGTGGTTCCGCAGTGCTCCAGGCGGCGGCGCCCGGCTTCGGCCTGGCGTACTTCGGCGCGGTCCGGAGCCACCTCGTCGCGCAGGCCGCGCGCGAGCAGTTCCTGCCTGAGATGCGCGAACGCATCCCGGTCTCCCCGCTCCAGCGCCGCATTCCAGCCGATGGCGTTGGCAATCTCGACGGCGTGCGAAAAGGGCGGCGTGTCCATCAGCTCTAAATACTGCACGTTTTGTGCGGCGGCGAGGCTGGCTATCTCGTTCACCCACTCACCGAGATGGCTTGTGCTCAGGCCGCTGAAGCGGCCAAATGTGGCGAAAAACTGGTCGTGGCCGGTCCAGCCCGGCGTGGGCACAAAGCCCCGCATCGAAAAAGAGTCGATCAACTTGTCATAAAGCGATTGGGCGGCCGTGCTGATGTTTCCTGAAAGCTCCTTCGCCGGAACGAGACTCCCGGCGCACGGCGGCTTGGCGAAGCTGAGAGCTTTCGGGTCGATGCACAAACCGTCCTCGCCGGCGTCGCGGATGAAGGTCTCCGCGTACACCGAGCCAGTAAGGTGCATGTGCAGATCAGAGCCTTTGGGAAACTCAACCAGAAACGCCCGCAACGCCAGGGGTCCGGCCTTTACCGCCGCCGCATAGGCGCGGGCGGCGCGGCTCTGGGCGCTAGGTGTGGGTGCGGCATAGGTTCGGCTGCGCGCGCCGGCGGCCAAAGGGCAAAGGGCAACGGCGAGGACAAGAAAGAGACAGACGAGAGGACGGCGAACTCTGAGCATGATTGCCTCCCAGTGTAGTCGAGATTTCTGGCCCACAATGAATTTAGGATGAACCTCTGCTTTGGGTTGGGCATGGGGTGCAGGTTGCGCGGGAGCTTGATTTTGCCTGGCAGGAAAAGGTGACGGCCGGTTTGCCTCAAAGGCCCGTTTTCAGCGATACTTAGAAGGTGCCTCTGGCCAAGCGCGAAGGATCTTCGCCGGCCAGGCGGTTGGATGCATTTGCCGCGTTGAGCGCCAGGGCGGTTCCGTGTGGACTGTCGTCGTCGCCTAAAGCCGGCAACTGAATTTGAACTTTGGGAAGGAAGCGTATCGCAGTGGTCATGATTCGTCTGGCGCGCGTAGGCGCCCGCAAGCAGCCTTACTACCGCATCGTGGTGATCGAAAAGGAGCGCGCCCGCAATGGCCGTTCCATCGAGGTGGTGGGAACCTACAACCCGCGTACTAACCCGGCCACAGTGAACTTGAAGCACGAGCGCGTCGCCCATTGGCGCAGCGTGGGCGCGCAACTCTCACCTACGGTCGCAAAGCTGGTGGCAAAGAATCCCGCGCCCGTACCCGTCGTGGAGCAGAGCGCGGATTCTGCCGCAGCCTGATTTCGCCTGCCGGTTTGCCCATCCTGTGCACGGCACTGCCGGGGCGCAGAGAATTGCCATGGGCGGCAGGCGCGGATTGTGATACGATGCGCCCACAGGCCAAAATCACAATTCCGAACTCAGTTGGTCAGGAGCAAGAGCATGGCCCAATACGAGATGGTTGCAGTCGATGAGTTGGTCCGCGAGATCGCGCAGGCCCTGGTGGACGAGCCGGGAGCGGTGGCAGTCGAATCCGTTGACCGGGACGAGAACACGGTGCTCAAACTCCGCGTTGCTCCCCAGGACGTGGGCAAGGTCATCGGCAAGCAGGGACGCACTGCGCGTTCGGTACGCACCATTCTGGGCGCCGTGAGCATGAAGCTGCATCACCGCTACACGCTGGATATCGTAGAAGATGACCTGGACGGTGAAGGCTAACATGGCGGCTTCCCGTCCCGGCGGCCAACGGCGGACCTGGAGATGACCGGGCCGCAAGCGGCAGAAGAGTGGGTGTGGCTGGCCAGGATTCGCCGCCCCCAGGGACGTAAAGGCGAGGTCTTCGCCGAGATCCTTACTGATTTTCCTGAGAAATTTGCCCAACGCAAACGGCTATGGCTGCTCTCACCCCAAGCAGCATCCGCCGCGGCGGACGTTGCTCGGGGTCCCCGGCTGCCGGCCGCCGGACCGTCTAAAGGCAACTCAGTTGCGGGTGCCCGTTCGGGCGCCCCATCTTCCTCGCTTTTGGGGACCGGGGAGGCCAAGTCCGCTCTCCCTCAGGCCCGTCCAGCGGTACTGGCCGCGCATTGGCCCCACAAAGGCGGCGTAGTGCTGCACTTTGCGGATGTGGATTCGATCTCCGCGGCGGAGCTGCTCGCTGGCCTCATCGTGGCTATTCCTCGTGCTGAGCGCGCTTCGCTGGGCGAGGACGAAGCCTACATCGGCGACCTGATCGGCTGCACGCTGATCGATGTGGCTGGAGCGCAGCCCGTGCCTGTAGGCGAGATCGAGGGCGTGGACCGTACGGCAGGCCCCGTGGCGCTGCTCGTCGTCCGCGGCGCCGCGGGCGAAGTCCTGATCCCGTTTGCCAAAAGTTATCTGCGCAGAATCGATCTCCAAGCTGGGCGCATCGAAATGGCGCTGCCGGAGGGGCTGATCGATCTGAACGCGATGGGCGGCGGCTGACCCGCGATCATTATCATCGTTAGCGTATGCGTTTCGAGATCGTGACCATCTTTCCGGAGTTCTTTAGCGGCGTCTTTGCGCACGGGATCGTGCGGCGGGCGCTGGCCGAAGGACTTGTGTCGGTGGGCGTTCACGATCTGCGCGCCTTTACCCACGACCGCCACCGCACCGTGGACGACCGGCCCTTCGGCGGCGGCGAAGGAATGATTCTGAAGC
>JAJYZC010000081.1 GCA_021800255.1 Acidobacteriota bacterium | reverse complement strand
TGGGCGACCTCTTCGGCGCGTCCATCGATCTGGAGGGGGAGTATGAGGCGGCAACGCTGGGCGGGATGGTGAGCGAGATCGAAGGCCGCATTCCGCTGGCAGGAGAGGTGGTGGTGCTCAAGCCCGCCGGCCTGCGCATCGAGGTCGTAGCCTCTACCGGACGGCGCGTGGAACGGCTGCGCGTCTTCCCGCCCGGTGCGGCGGGCAAAGACGCCGGCGATGAATCCTCCTCGCCGTAATTTTCGTTTCTTCCCGCTGCCGCTTCTTCGCATTGCCCTGGCTTTGGGCGTAATGCCGGGGGCCAATTCTGCGCGCAGCGCAGAAGGATCGACTCATTTGTCGCGGTGGTAGACTGAAGCCCATGCCGCGGGGGTTATTCATCACGTTCGAGGGGCTGGACGGTTCGGGCAAGACCACGCAAATCAAGCGCCTGGCTGCCTGGCTGGAGGGCCGTGGGCATCCTGTGGTGGTCACGCGCCAGCCCGGCGGAACGGCGGCCGGCGACCGCATGAGGGCCATTCTGCTGGACGCGCAGGGTGCGCCGCTGGCGCCTATGGCGGAGATGGCGCTGATGTTTGCCGACCGCGCCCAGGCCATCGCCGAAGTGATCCGGCCGGCGCTGGAGGCGGGCAAGATCGTGCTCTGCGACCGCTTTACCGATTCGACCGAGGCTTATCAGGGCGGAGGGCGAGGGCTGGAGTCAGCAACCGTGCTGGAACTGCACCGGCTGATCTGCGCAGACATGCAGCCGGACCTGACCCTGCTGTTGATGCCCAATTTTGAGGCCTCGCTGGCCCGCGCCCGCCGCCGCAACACCCGCGCCCAGGAACGGACCGGCAAGAACGAGGGCCGCTTCGAGGCCGAGCAGGACGCCTTCTACCGGCGGGTGTGGGAGAAGTACCGCGAGATTGCCGCGCGCGAGCCTCAACGGGTGGTACGGATTGAGGGCGACCTGAACATCGAGGAAGTTCATGAGCAGATTGTGGAGACCGTAGCCGAGCGGCTGCTATTGACGGTAAAAGAGGGCTGAAAGAGGACCTCCGCGTCTCAATCCGCGGCTGCGCGCGCGACGCAGCGCAACGCATTTACCGCGTGGCCTCATCCGTGAAGATCTCCTCGATCGTCATCCCAAATAGCCGCGCCAGTTTGAACGCCAGCGGCAGGCTGGGATCGAACTTGCCGGTCTCGATGGCGTTGACCGACTGGCGCGACACCTCCAGCCGCTGCGCCAGCTCGGCCTGCGACCAGTCCCGCTCCGCGCGCAACACCTTCAGCCGGTTCTTCATCGGTACCTCGCCAGCACGACCGGCACGGAGATGCCGACAAAGATCCAGAAAATGGCGTAGACCGTCGCCAAAGGCAGGTGCGGCGCATGCGCAAAGGCCTCCAGATTCCCCCAGATCGTCGTCACCGCCAATGTCCCGCCGATCCCTCCCAGCAGGCATTGGACAAAGACCGTACGCTGAAACTCGTCCTTCTCAACGGCTATCCACCGGCCCGTCTCATACAGCACCCAAAGGATGGGCAGCGCAGGCAAAACGGCCATCGGATAGACAAGCGCGCCGTGGAGATGACCCAGCTTCAGAGCCAAGGCAACGAGGACCGAGAACACAACAACAAGCAGTGCGCCCAGCCAGCAACTGATGGTAAATCGGCGCTGCGCCGGATTTTTAACCGAACAGAGCATAGCATGTCTCCTTTACAAAAAGACAATTATACTTTACATAATGCGTCAAAGTCTGTGAAGTGCCGCCGGAATTTACTTTCGTGGGCGAGCTGCCTTAATACCGTAGGCTCAAGATATTGTGGGTCAGGCGTCCTGATATACCCGCTTGCCTCTCTCTGACCGCACACCATCTGCATCGTCCATGCAGCCATCGTTCATCGCTGCGCCACCGCTGATCCAGATGGAATCTCAGAACGCTTACTTCGATTCATGCCTCCGTTGCGGCTTGAGGGACACTATTGGCTCCGCACGCTTCGCAATCTTCACTCGGCGCAAGCCTTCGACCGCGCGCGTGCAAAAGGGCGCCTCCTCCGTTTGAGGAAGCCCCTATTCACCAACGTTCCATCACAACTGCCTATATGCGGATGCGGCTTACTTTGCCGGGCGCCAGCGGAGGACGGGCTGGCGGGCGGCCTGCACCTCGTCAAGGCGGGAGACGCGGGTGGAGTGAGGCGCGGATTTGACCAGATCGGGGGTTTCCTCGGCTTCACGCGCGATGGAGCGCATGGCGCCGATAAAGAGGTTGAGCTCTTCGAGGGACTCACTTTCAGTGGGCTCGATCATCAGCGCGCCGTGAACGATCAAGGGGAAGCTGACGGTGTAGGGATGGAAGCCGTAGTCGATCAGGCGCTTGGCGATGTCGCCGGTTTTTACGCCGTGGACGAGCTGGCGCTTGTCGCTGAAGACGGCCTCGTGCATGGAGGGGGTCGAGTAGGGCAGATCGTAGAGATCTTCGAGCTTGCTGCGAATGTAATTGGCGTTGAGAACGGCGTCCTCAGTAGTTTGGCGCAGGCCGTCAGGGCCGTTGGCGAGGATGTAGGCCAGAGCGCGGATGAACATGCCCGTATTGCCGTAGAAGGCGCGGACGCGCCCGACGGAATGGGGACGGTTGTAGTCCCAGTGCAGCGCGCCGGATTCGATTCCTTCGCCGCCCGCCTCCCTAGCACCTCGTCCCTTCGCCCCTTTCTTCCGCACCAGCACCGGCGTGGGCAAAAACGGCTCCAGAAATGCTTTGCAGGCTACGGGACCCGAGCCAGGTCCGCCGCCGCCATGAGGCGTGGAGAAGGTTTTGTGCAGATTAAGGTGCATCACATCCACGCCGAAGTCTCCGGGGCGGACCTTGCCAACCAGGGCGTTCATGTTGGCGCCATCCATGTAGAGGAGCGCGCCTTTGGCGTGGAGGATGTCGGCGATCTTGTGAATCTGGCTCTCGAAGACGCCCAGCGTGGAGGGGTTGGTGAGCATGAGGGCGGCGGTCTCCGAATCCACCTGGCGCGCCAAGGCGTCGAGATCGATGCCGCCGTCGCTGTTCGACTTGATGTTCTCGACCGCGTAGCCGCAGATGGCCGCGGTAGCGGGGTTGGTGCCGTGCGCCGAGTCGGGGATGAGGATCTTGCCGCGGGGATTGCCCTGGGACTCATGCCAGGCGCGGGTGAGCAGGATGCCGGTGAACTCGCCGTGAGCGCCGGCGGCGGGCTGCAGGGTGATCGCGTCCATGCCGGTGATCTCGAGGAGGCATCGCTGCAGCAGATCGATGATTTCGAGGATGCCCTGGGCGTGAGATTCGGGCCGGTAAGGGTGAGCTTCGGCGAGGCCCTCAATGCGCGAGACGAACTCGTTGACGCGCGGGTTGTACTTCATGGTGCAGGAGCCGAGGGGATACATGCCGAGGTCGATGGCGTAGTTCCAGGTGGAGAGGCGGGTGAAGTGGCGGATGATCTCGATCTCAGAGATCTCGGGGAGCAAACCCGGCGTGTCGCGGTGGGCTGCACCCAGCATCGCTTTGGCGTCAACAGCGGGCACATCAAGCGGGGGCAGCTTGTAGGCGCGCTTGCCGGGCGAGGATTTTTCAAAGAGCAGGGCCTCGTTCTGCGTGGGATGAGGGCGGACCTTTTGATTCGCTTGCGTGATCGGAAGATCGTTCGTAGTCATGTTCATGCCTCAGAGCCTTGCTGAGTATCAGGGCACGGTATCTGCCGGACCTGTAAGCTTTGTAAACGGCTTCAGCCGGCCCTTTTACAAAGCCTCCGCTTGCATCTGGCTCTTTTCCAGCTTGTGAAGTTGTGGCCTTTTACACAGCTTCTCGAGCCTATGCCTCCACGGGTTTAGCGGCCAGTATGCTGGCCGCGGTGTCGATCTGCTCGCGGGTGACGACTTCGGTGGCGCACCAGAGCGTGCAGTTTTGCATCTCCGGATACCAGCGGCTCAAATCGATGCCGCCGACGATTTTGTTTTCAAGCAACCGCTCGCTCCAGGCGGCGGGCGCTTCTTCAGTTTGCAATACGAATTCATGGAAGCGCGGCGCGCCAGCGAAGCGGAGTTTGGCGCCGGGCTGCGCGGCGAGCATTTTGGCCGCGTACTCAGCCTTGGCCAGGTTGTGCTCGGCAAGCTCACGCATTCCCTCCTTCCCGTAGACGGCCATGAAGATGGTGGCCATGAGGGCGACGAGAGCCTGGTTGGTGCAGATGTTGGAGGTCGCTTTCTCGCGGCGGATATGCTGCTCGCGGGTGGCGAGGGTGAGGACGAAGCCACGGTTGCCGTTGGCGTCGATGGTTTGACCGGCGAGGCGGCCGGGCATCTGGCGGACGTACTGCTCCTTGGCCGCGATGACGCCGCAATACGGGCCGCCGTAGGTGAGCGCGACGCCGAAGGATTGGGCTTCCATGGCCACGATGTCGGCCTCGACGGGCGGGCGGACCAAGCCGAGAGAGACAGCTTCGGTGATGGAGACGATGAGTAGCGCGCCCTTGGCGTGGGCGATTTGGGCGATGGCGGGAATGTCCTCAATGACGCCGAAGAAGTTGGGGCTCTGAACGAGGACGGCGGCGGTTTCTTTGGTGACGGCGGCCTCGAGAGCCGCCAGATCGGCGCGGCCGGTTTTGGGATCGTAGCCGGCGAGCGCGATGGGAAGGCCCTGATGCCTGGCGTAGGTGGCCAAAACTTCGCGGTGCTCGGGATGAACGGAGCGGGCGGCGGCGGCCTGGCGGCGGCCGGTGACGCGGACAGCCATCATGGCCGCCTCGGCCACGGCGGTCGAGCCGTCGTACATGCTGGCGTTGGCCACGTCCATTCCGCTGAGCTCGGCGATCATGGTCTGGAACTCGAAGATGGCTTGCAGGGTGCCTTGGCTGATCTCGGCCTGGTAGGGCGTGTAGCTGGTGAGGAACTCGCCGCGCTGGACAAGGGAATCAATGATGACGGGGCGGTAGTGGCGATAGGCGCCGGCGCCGAGGAAGCTGGCGTAAGAGGTAAAATTCTTCGCTCCGGCGGCGCGAAAGTACTCGACGATCTCGCTCTCGGCCTGCTGGCGCGGCAAGTCGAGGTCGCGGCTGAGGCGGTACTCGGCGGGGATCGAAGCGAAGAGATCGTCGATAGAGCCGGCGCCGATTTCGGCGAGCATTTGGCGGCGTTCGGCGGGAGATTTGGGAAGATAGCGCATGATTCGCCTTTCGCTCTCAGCTTTTCAGTTCACAGTTGAGAATCGGAACACGCCATCCGTAATGTTTGCGGCAATATTCCCGATGCGTGGATGCAATCAAGGTGGCCCTGCCGCCAGGCTGAAAGCTGAGCGCCGGCGGCTGACATCTCAATGTCCCGTCTCTTCTGCGATGAAGGCCTCATAGGCGCCGGCGTCCAGAAGGGAATCGAGTTCGGCGGGGTTGGAGAGATCCACCTTGATGATCCAAGTGCCGTGCGGATCCTCGTTGATTTTGTCCGGGGCATTCTTGAGCTCTTCGTTGACGGCAGTGACCTTGCCGCTGACCGGCGAAAAGAGGTCGCTGACCGCCTTGACGCTCTCGACAGAGCCGAAGACCGCACCGGCGGTGACGGCGTCGCCGCTTCTGGGCAGATCGACGTAAACGATGTCGCCGAGCGATCCTTGCGCGTAGTCGGTGATGCCGACCGTGCCGATGGCGTCATCGACGGAGATCCATTCGTGTTCCCGGGTGTAGCGGTAATGGATGGGATAGGACATTAGGTCAGCTCCTTGAAAGAAAGGGCAGTGAAACCCCAGTGTAAATGGTGGCTGGCGGCGCAGGCTGTGAGGAAAATGGGGCGCGGGGTTGGCGGGCTGGCGCGCCCGCCTGCGCCGGAGCGCATTGCCGGCGGCTGATGATTGGGGTGAAACTATAATCTGCCCATGCGTTATGGCGGCACATCCCGGCGCCGGCTGGTGGCTCTGCTTGCGGGCGGAGTGCTGCTGTTCTTCGTGCTGCTGGGCGCCTTGCAGGCCTTCAACACCTCCAAAGTGAGCTTTCTCAATCCCGGCACCTCGGGCGCGACGCTGGCATTCACGGGACTGATCGTGGTGGTGTTTCTGCTGTTTGTGGTAGTGCTGGCGCTGCTGTTGAGAAACATCTTCAAGCTCTACGCGGGACCGGCCGGGAGCGCGCTGGGGGCGCGGCTGAGGACGCGCATGGCGGCGGGAGCGGCGCTGATCGTGTTGATGCCTGCGGCATTCATGTTTCTGTTCAGCTTCTTGCTCATGAACCGGACTATCGACCGCTGGTTTTCGCCCAACACCTCGGAACTGCATAACGATTCGCAGAGCGTGGTGCGGGAGCTGGTGCAATATGTCGCCGGCAATGCGCGGGGCGAAGCGGAGGCGGTGCGGGAGAACAGTGCGGCCGGCCAGGGGCTGCCGGCACTCGAGCAGGTGCTGAGATCGCGGCGCACCACTCTGCAAGGCGGATTTCTGGTGGTGTACGGCAAGGGAGGGCGCATACTGGCGAGCTTTCAGGCCCCGGCGGCGACAAGTCCGGCGAAGGTGGTTTACTGGGCGGGTGAAGGCGAGCGGATGGGAGCATCACTGACGGGGCCGCTCTTCAAGGTGCTGCAGGCAGCCGCGCAGCGGGGCGATCAGCCGCTGGTGGAGGTGGCGGGCCGGGATTACGCACTGGGGCTGTCGAACACCGCCTCGGGCAGGATGGTGGTGGCGGCGCTGCCCATGCCGCAAGGACTGAGCCTGACCACGGCGCGCATCCGGGCGGGGGTGGAGGAGTATTGGCAACTGTTCCGCACCCGCAACCGGCTGCGCACCACGTTTTTTCTCACGCTTCTGTTGGTTACGGCGTTTGTATTTTTCTCGAGCGTGTGGCTGGCGATGTTTCTCTCAAAACAGATCACGCGGCCGGTGGAGGCGCTGGCCAACGCCATGGACGAGATCGCCGCGGGCAAATACAAGCGGCGGGTGGAGACCGTTGCCGGCGGCGAGATGGCCGAACTGGTGGAATCGTTCAATCGTATGGCGGCGGATCTGGAGGCGAGCCGGGAGTTGGCGGGGAGTTCGCAGGCGCAATTGAAGGCGGCCAACCAATCGATTGAAGAGCGGCGGCGGGAGCTGGAGACGATCCTGGAGACCATTCCGAGCGGAGTGGTGACGCTGGACGGGGCAGGGGTGGTGCTGCAGGCGAACCGTGCTTTTGCGGCGCTCATGGGACGGCGGGAGGATGCGGACCTGAAGGGAGAGAAGCTCGATGATCTGGTTCCCGCCGAGTGCGCGGAAGATCTGGCCGGAGTGATCCGCCGGGGCCAGCGCATGGGGGCGGCGGCGGCCGAGATGGAGGTGCACGCCCACGGGAACGTGATGCACTTGGCCATCACCAGCGCGCGGCTGGAACTGGCGCGCGGCAAGACGGGAACAGTGCTGGTGGTGGAGGACTCGAGCGAACTGCTGCGGGCGCAGCGGCAGTTGGCGTGGAAAGAAGTGGCGCAGCGGGTGGCGCACGAGATCAAGAACCCGCTGACGCCGATTGCCCTGTCGGCGGAGCGGATCAGCAAACATCTAGACCGGGGGCAGCCGGATTCGGCAGGTGTGATCCGCAAGTGCAGTGAGGTGATTCTGGGGTGCGTGGGAACGCTGCGGATGCTGGTGGACCAGTTCTCGGCGCTGGCGCAGTTTCCGGCGCCGCAGCCGCAGGCGTGCTGCATGAACCAGGTGGCCGAACAGGCGCTGGCGCTGTTTGCCGGCCGGCTGGATGGGATCATCGTGGAGCGGGACCTGGAGCCGGTGCTGCCGCCGGTGCTGGCCGATCCGGATGCGATACGAAGGGCGCTGGCAAATTTGATCGACAATGCGGCCGAGGCCATGCAGGGCAGCCTGCTGCGGGTGCTGGGGATTCGCACCGCGCTCAGCGAGGACGGCGCGGCGGTGGAGGTGGCGGTGTCCGACACCGGGCACGGATTGACCAGCGAGATTCGGGAGCGGCTGTTTCTGCCTTTTTACTCGACCAAGCGCCGGGGGACAGGGCTGGGGCTGGCGATCGCGGCCAAGATCGCCCAGGAGCATGGAGGCTCAATCCGGGCGGAGTCGAATAGCCCCAAGGGCACGCGGTTCCTGCTGCGGCTACCGCTGCTGGAGGCGGGTGTGCAGACGGCAGCGGCGGGCGGCGCCGGCACGGCCGCGAAGGGACAGCCTTCATGAATCACATCCTGGTAGTGGATGACGAGGCGGAGATCAGGAACTCGCTCGAAGAGATTCTGCGCGAGGAGGGATACAGCGTGGCCGGAGCGGCTACCGCAGCCGAGGCCACGGCGCTGCTTGAGGACGCCCCGTTCGACGTGGTTTTGCTGGACATCTGGCTGCCCGACCGCGACGGGTTGGAGGTGCTTGCGGAGGTGCGCCGAATGGCCGTAAAGACGCGGCCCGAGGTGGTGATCATCAGCGGGCACGGGACCATCGAGGCCGCGGTGAAGGCCACCAAGCTGGGGGCTTACGACTTTCTGGAGAAGCCGCTCTCGCTGGAGCGGACGCTGATTGCCCTGAAGAACGCGGTGGAAGCGCGGCGGCTGCGCGCGGAAAACGAGGAGTTCAAGCGGCAGTTCAGCGCCAGCTCAGTGCTGACCGGGGAAAGCGTGCCCGTGAAGGCGTTGCGGCAGCAGATCCGGCTCATGGCGCCCACCAACGGGCGGGTGCTGATCTACGGCGAATCGGGGACGGGCAAGGAGCTGATCGCGCGCGCCATTCACGCCGAGAGCCTGCGCCGCGACCGTGTGTTCGTGGAGCTGAATTGCGCGGCCATTCCGGAGGCGCACATTGAAGCTGAGCTGTTCGGTTACCGGCATGGGGCTCAGCCGGGAGGAGCGGCGGAGCAACGCGGCACTCTGGAGCGCGCCGACGGAGGAACGCTGCTGCTGGACGAAGTGGGGGACATGAGCCTGAAGACGCAGGCCAAGATGTTGAGCGCGCTGGACGACCAGATGTTCACGCCCGTGGGCGGTGCGCAGCCGCTGCGCGTGGACGTGCGGCTGATTGCCACGACCAATAAGAACTTGGAAGAGGAGATCGCCAAGGGCAACTTCCGCGAGGACCTGTTTTACCGGCTCAATGTGGTGCCGTTTTTCATGCCGCCGCTCAGGGAGCGCAAGCAGGACATCCCGCTGCTGGCGCGGGAGTTTTTGGCCGAGTTCGGACGGCAGTACGGACGGCCGCGGATGGAGATCGGCGAAGAGGCGCTGGAGGCGCTCACCCGCTATCACTGGCCGGGAAACGTGCGCGAGCTGAAGAACGTAATCGAGCGGGTGCTGATTCTGAATCCACGCGCGCTGCGCATCGAGCGCAAGCACCTGCCGCCGCTGACGCAAAAGACGGGCGCGCGCGCCACGGCCGAGTTCAGCTCGCTGCAGCAGGCGCGCGAAGCCTACGAGCGCGACTACATCCTCAAAAAGATTGAGGAAGCCCGCAACAACATCAGCCACGCCGCGGAGTTGCTGGGGCTGGAGCGCAGCCATTTGTATCGCAAGATGAAGGCGCTGGGGATCAGTGTAAGGGAGTAAGAATCGTCAGGGCTTACCGGAGCGTTGCCCGGCGTACTTGATGAGGATCTCGATGGTGCGCTTTCTGAGGCCGGCCTGCTGGGCTGCTTTTCGTTCGCGGGTATCCGAATCGCTGCCGGAAAGTTCAAGGGCGTCCTGCCAGGCGGCGTAGAGGCGGCTGGCCTCGGCGCGGAGCGCGGGATCGATGGCGCCGGAATCAACCTCCGCGATAAGGCGGCATCTGTGGGCCAACTGCGCAGAGGAAAGCGACCAGACAGAGAGGTTGGAATCCCGATCAGCCATGGGAGAGTTTTTCCCCTTGCTTCCTGCCGGAAACCGGCTGCGGCGAGCACGGTCCGGCTGCACCTGGTAAGGACGCGAAGATCACGGGGAGGTTAGTCCGGCGCGCCGCCGCCAGGCATCCAGCGACAGATTTCCCGCGCCGAGCAGGGCAATGGTGATGAGGCCGGCCAACATGCAGAAGCCGGTGCGCGCTTCATGCATGGCCGGCCAGAAGCCCTGTTTGAGGAGCATGGGGATCTTGGTTGTCGCGATAGCCGCCGCGATGTCAATGAAAAGCGGAATGACCACGAAGAGCGTATGCAGGCCGATGATGAGCAGAGCGCCGCAGACGATTTCCACCACGCCTACGAAGGGGCCTGTGAACTGCGGGATGGGAATGCCGATCCTGGCGAAGCGGCCGGCGCCGAACGCGGAGGGATCGAGAAACTTCTGCATGCCTTCGGTAAGGAATACCCAGCCGACAAGCAGACGGAGCATAAGCTGGCCCACTGCCATGCGGACTCCCGATGGCGGCGATCCCGTCATGCCCACTCCACAGGCGCCTGCGTAGCGTGTAGAAGTCGCGCTCACCTGCGCCAATTGAGCCGAATTGTAACACCGCCGCGCTGGGTGCGGGAGCGGGAGCGAACAGGGCCCCAGGGCAAACGCACCATAACGATTCGAGGCAAAAAGGAACAGGAGCAAGGCGTTACAGGATGAGAAAACCCCCATCGGCTGGGGCTTTGTAACCAGGGCACGGCTTCAAGCCGAGCCGCAAACCTGAGAACCGCTATAGGTTCGGCAAACACGCCGGTGGAGGTCAGTTCGTCACCACGGCACGGTAGCGGACCTTGTTCTTCTTTACCTTTTCAATGGCCTGGTTGACCTTGGCCATGGGGAAGGACTCGATGGTAGCTTTTACGCCGTGGCGGGCGGCGACG
>JAJYZC010000080.1 GCA_021800255.1 Acidobacteriota bacterium | reverse complement strand
TGGCTTCCTTCAAGTAGGCGAAGTATTTGCGCTTGATCCGCTCATTTTCCGCGTTGTGCTTTGTCATGGTTGCTCACCCCTGGTTGAAGTCACTGTTTACGATGGGAGAAGAAGTCTCATTTACTCGTCGCTCCGCCTCCGCAAACGTGACGTTCAATTTCTCCTGAATCGGGGCCAGCTTCGCCAGGCTGGTGCGCCGGTAGATCATGCCTTCGCAGTCCGGGCAAATGCCCACCAGATTGCCCAGGCTCGCCGTAATCGGCTGGTACTCCGCCATATCTCCAGCCGGTTTCTTCGGCGCGCGGCATCGCACACAGTAGATTTCGCCGGGCTGGCAGGGCTGTTTGTTCTTTGTCCGGCGCGCTTTGAGATACGCGGCCAGCTCACGGCCAAGAATGATCGTGGGGCGCTTCCCGTCGCAGGTGGGCAGTCCGGCCTTTACCCAGGAGCGCACGGTGTTCTTGTGCGCGCCCAGCAGCCGGGCAACCTCTTCCACCGTGTAACTGCGATGGATTTTCACCAGCCGATGACTGGGGCGGCGTTTGCGCATGGCGTTGCCCCGTCCTACGCCACAGTCTTGCGGGCCGCTTCCAGTTGCGCCACCAGCGCGCGAATCTCCGCGTCCGGTTTTGCGGCGATGCGAGCAGCGTTCAGCGCCGCCACTTCATGCGCAGGCCAGCCCACGGCGCGCCCACCCAGGCTCACCGGATGCGGAAAAACTCCATGTGCAATGCGTAAGTAAAGCGTGCTGCGTGAAAGCCCGGTGGCCGCTTTCACGGCTGGAAGCCGCAGGATGGTTTGAGTCATTGTCGATTCTCCCTGAGCGATTCCGTACCGCTCAGGAAAAACCGTAGCTGTGCGCTTTGGGCGATAAAAGCCCGCTGTGCGCTCTTCGCATTGCAGCATTTTCTGTGGTTTTCTGGTGTTCCGAGCCGTAGTGCAACGGCAGTGTTCTGGTCCTGCCCTTGTGAAACGCCGCCAAGTACAAGGGGATTTCACGCGGCAGGCTGGGCGAAAAAATTCCGCCCAACTTTTTTTCACCGCTTCATGTGTTTGCGAATGGTCTCTGCGCTCTTCCCCTCGGCCATATCCTGCTTCGCAATCTGCTGCGAATACCACACGTCGGACATTCCCGGTTTGCGCTTCTTCAGCGCCCGGTACTCTGCCCGCCAGCGTTCATGCATGGCCTCAGTATCCAACTTGCGCGCCTCGCGCCGCGCATTGCTCGGAGTGTACCGGCTGTCACCTGTGGCCGCCGTGTCCGCCATATGCCGGACAACTTCGCCGTACACAGAATAGCCCGCTGCTCCAAGGCTTACCACCTCCGCCAAACACACGGTGCTGCTTCCGGCCACCAGTTCCAGCCGCCCGCCCATTCGCAGGCACACCATCTGGCTGCGCTTCTTTCCCCTCACCATTCCAAGTTCCCACTGTCCGTCTTCCGCCTTGCGCGGGTTCTCAGACCGCAGTCCCAGACCACGCGCCACAAACCCAGCCACAGCCTCCGCGCCGCAACGCCATTGCCGCAACCGCTCGGCTGGGACCACAACCCGGCTGATGTCATCCCGCTTGTCACAGACAATGAACGAATCCGCCTTGCCAGCCCCGCCAGTCACCGTATGCACCGGCATCGTGCATTCCTGCTCGCATCCCGGACACACCGCCGTGCTCGCCGGACTCGCCTTCGCCAGCAGTTTTTGCGCCTTTAGTTGCCGCACCGCGTCAGCAGGCCAGCGGCTCAGTTCCTCTTCACTCACCAGCACTGCCGCGTCCCGGCTGGCTCCTACGCGCTCCAGAAGCTCCAGCAGCGCATCCAGACTTGGCTCTGGCGGCGTCATGCCTCAGCGGCCTCCGGCTCGGCCAGCTCCAGCCCTGCCGTCGGCTCTCTCGGCTCAATGCCGCTCGCCACCAGCATCTCCCGCAGCTTTAAGTCCATATCGTCATACTTCAGCGAGCAGGAATTGGGACAGGTAATCCGCACCGTCGCCGCTTTCGGCTTCTCACCTGCCTTGGTTGCCACCAGCGCCGCCAACTCTACCTGAGTCACGTTATAGGTGCTCAGCCGCGCCGACTTGCCAACCTCATCCAGCAGGTCATAGATGGCTTCCCGCCGTGCGGCGGCATCCGCCTCCAGCGTGATGCGGTCCCCCTTCACCACCTTGGACGATAGCCGCAGCTTTTTCACCGCCACGCGCTCAATCCCGCTGGCCGCGTCATACACAAACTGAAAGCCCCGCTGGCGCAGCGGATTCAGGTCGTAGATGCGCTCATCCTCCGGGTCCGGCGGCAACTCCGGCAAGCCCAGAATCTCCGTGGCAAACATCGCTTGCAGCGGCTCCACGGCCTTATTGGCTCCGCGACAATTCAGGTCCAGCGTCCCATCCTTCTCCGAGTACACATAGACCACTTCAAAGGCAGGCGTATGCGGTCTGCGGCCAAACTCCCCATTCACCCATTCCACGCTCTGCTGTGAGTAGTCTTCCGGGTAGGCAAAGAAGTAATCCAGTTCGCCCCGGCGCAGCGTCTCCACCACGCAATTGTTGCCGCGCCCTTCCGTGCGATGAAAGTAATCGCGGATGCCCTCTGCCAATGCCTGCCGTCCATCCTCATGCACCCGTGCGCGCTGGTGTGGCAATCCTTTTCGCTTGCGCCAGTAGGGCAGGTTATCGGCATGGGAAAAATACGTTGCGCCCTTCCAGAACTGCGGATAATCCAGAAACGCGACCATCGCGCGCTCCGCGTGGCCTTCCTGCGCGGCCAGCGTTTCCATGAATTGCGCAAATTCCTCCGGCCTCTCGCGCAACTGCCACTCGGCCTCGTCCCGCATCGCGCACCAGCCCTTTTCGCTGCTCAGCGCGTGCATCTCGCTGAACTCCGCCTCCATCGCGTTGCGGTCGGCCTCTGGCAGCTCCAGCCACGCGGCAAAGAGCGGCTCAATCCGAGTTTCCTTCAGCGCGGCAAAGTCCACCTCGGCCAGCGCGCCGCGCGCCGCAAAGTACCGCGCCAGCAGCCGGTTCGGCATCTGCCGGAAAAAATCGCGCGTGGAGTAGTGACGGCCCATATCCCCCCGCATCCGGCGCAAACCCCTTGCGCTCTGGGACATAGTAGGATGTTGCTGTACTCAACAATAGCGCAGGTTTGCACCAGTTGCACCGTAGCGCGCGGAATGCGATTTATCACAGGCCAGATTCAGGGTTTGCCAGGCAGGATTCCACTTGAGCTGACTGGAACATAAGAACGCCCCGTTTCCGGGGCGTTCAGCGGTTACGGAAAAAACCGATACCGCACGACGAAAGCTTACTGAGAAACAGCAGGGCAATCGCCGCTCAAGTACACTGCTATACTTCATACTCGCACCGATCTTGATTGTCAAGAAGGCCGTTGCTATGAAATCCACTCTTGCTGAGAAACCAAAGTATTCGCTCGGGATTGATCTCGGTTCGGCATCCGTTGGCTGGGCCATGATCCGGCTCAACGATGCAAATGAACCCGATGGCCTACTGTGGGCAGGCGTCAGGATTTTTGAGCCCGCTGTCGAGGGCAACATTGAAAAGGGCCAGGATGAATCCAACGCGGTAGCCCGGCGCACCGCTCGATTGACGCGCCGCCAGCTCCGCCGCCGCGCAGGGCGGCAAAAACAGCTTTTCAAGCTGCTGCAACAACACGGACTGCTTCCGCCCTACAACGGCGCCTCTCCCGACTTTTCCATCCAGCGGCATGAGATTCTGAATTTACTCGACCACAACCTTGCCGCCAAGTGGCTATCGCCGGATGTGGCTGGTGGCTTGAATTTCACCGAGCTTCCGCTTTATGTTCTGCGAAAAGCGGCTTTGGACGGCCGGCTTGAGCCATTTGAGTTAGGCCGGGTCTTCTATCACCTAAGCCAGCGCCGCGGATTCCTATCCAACCGGCGCGTCGCCCAAAAGGGCAAGAAAGAAGAGAAACAGAGCAAAGTAAAGGCCGGGATCGCGCAGCTTTGGGCAGAGATGAAAGCCGCCGGAGCCGAAACGTTAGGCGCGTATTTTGCGACGCTCGATCCGCATACGCAGAAGGTTCGCCGCCGTTGGACGCATCGCAGGATGTTCGAGGAAGAGTATGAGAAGATTTGGGAGCGGCAACGCCCTTTTCACCCCACTGTTCTGACCGAGGAACTTCGCCGGGAGATAGCCAGGATTCTTTTTTATCAGCGGCCCATCCGGGAACAAGCAAATCTGATCGGGCACTGCGAACTAGAGCCGGACGAGCGGCGCGCTTCCTGGGCGACGCTGGAGGCGCAACGATTCCGCCTGCTGCAAAAAGTGAACGACCTGGAAATCGTCTACCCCGGCCAGATTCTCGGAACTCCCCTCACGGACTCCCAGCGTTTGAGTGTCTACGAACTACTGGATACAGAAGGCGATCAGACCTTCGTTGCCATCCGCAAACATCTTGGTCTCGAAAAGAACGTCGGCTTCAACCTTCAGCGCGGCGGAGAAACCAAGCTGAGAGGGAACCTCGTCAACAAGATCATGCGCAAGGCGTTTGGCAGCCGCTGGGAGGAGATGGAAGAGGAACAGAAACGCCTGGCCGTGGACGAGTGGCGCGCCATCGAAAAAGAGGAGAGCGTGCACCGCCGCTTTGTCGAGCACTGGGGATTGGACGACTCGACCGCTTCCGAATTGGCCGAGCAAACGGCGCCCAAGGGATACTGCCAGCTCTCGCGCAAGGCAATCCGCAGGCTGCTCCCGCTTATGCTCTTGGGCAAGCGGTTCATGGCTGCCCGTCAGGAGATTCCCGAATACCGGCCTCATCTTGAGGAGCCGCTGGACCGCATCCCTCCCGTTCGCGAGGCGTTACCGACGCTCCGCAACCCGGCCATCGAACGTGCGCTGACAGAGCTGCGCAAGGTCGTCAACGCTATGGTCCGCGAATACGGCAAGCCCGCCGAGGTGCGTATCGAGCTGGCCCGCGACCTGAAGAAAAGCCGTCTGGAGCGTGCCAAAACTACGGAAATCATCCGTAAACGGGAAAGGGATCGAACAGCCGCCAAAGAGAAGCTGCTGAAAGAACTTGGTCCCGCATTCGCACATCCCTCGCGCACCGATATTGAAAAGGCGCTGCTGTGGGAGGAATGCGGTGGCATCTGCCCCTACACCGGACGATCCATCGAGTTTGCTTCCCTATTTGGTGAGGCTCCTCAATTTGACGTGGAACACATTCTTCCGTTGAGTCGTGTTCCAGACGATTCTTTCCAGAACAAAACGCTCTGCTACCACGAAGAAAACCGCAACCGCAAAGGCAATCAGACGCCCTTTGAAGCCTACGGGGCCGATCCCGACACCTACGGCCAGATCGTTGGCAGAGTGAAAGCGTGGAAGATAGCAAACCCCGGCAAGATGCGCCGCTTTGAGATGCGCACGCTTGACGAAATCGAGGGCTTCTCCAGCCGCCAACTGAACGACACGCGGTATGCCAGCCGCCTAGCCATGCAATTGGTCGCCACGCTCTACGGCGGAGACAAAATTCCTCAAGAGGACGGCTCCAATCGCCAAGTTATCTTCGCCTCTTCCGGCATGGTCACGGCTAAGTTGCGAAAGGTTTGGAAGCTTGAGGAGATTCTTCGCGAAGCCGCGCCTTCAGCCAACGGCCAAAGTAAAGGAAAGCCGCGCACCGATCACCGCCATCACGCCATTGACGCCATTGTGATTGCTTTAACCCGGCAGGGGACCATTCAGGCCATGAGTCGAACCGCTGAAATGGCCCCCACTTGGATGCGCAGCGGCCGCGCCTTCCGGGGCTTGCAGCAGCCGTGGAAGGACTTCATCCCGAGCATCCGCCCGGCCATTGACAGCCTGCTCGTTTCTCACCGGCCTGAACACCGGCTCACGGGCGCACTGCACGACGAAACCAACTATAGCGTCAGACAGGTCAACGGCAAGCAAGTCGTGAACGTGCGCAAGCCCGTCAGTGGCCTGACCGGGAAGGAGATCGAGAGTATTGTCGATCCCACTGTGCGCGAAGCGGTTCGCGCCAAGGCGGAAGAGTTAGGGGGTGACCTGAACAAGTGCAATCCCAAAGAGGGTGTCGAGGACTGGCCATTGTTGGCGACGAAATCCGGCAAGTTCGTTCCCGTCAAGCGGGTTCGCATCCGAAAGCCTCTTAAGGTTGAGGCCATCGCCGAAGGCTCGGCGCGCAAGCGATATGTCGCGCTCTCCAGCAACCATCACGTGGCGATATTTGCGTTGATGAATGAGAAAGAGAGGGAGACCCGTTGGGAGTCAGTTCCGGTTTCGCTATATGAGGCGATGCAACGTCAGGAAAGAATACGGAAAGGCACCTTACATGAGCCGCTGATTGCAACAAGGCATCCGGATGGAGACGCATATCGCTTCAAATTTTCTCTGATGGGCGGCGATACAATGCTGCTCCACAAAGACTGCGATCACAAAGAAAACCTCTGCAATCCCTCCGTCTGGCGGGTAAGGACAATTGCAACGAACGGCCAGCTATGTCTTGTGCGGATCAATGACGCCCGCCTCATCGCCGATATTAAGAAGGCCGAGGAGTGGTGGTCGCCGCGAGCCGATGCTCTTCGCAAGCTCGCCGCCACGAAAGTTGTCATCGATTCCTTGGGCCAGATTCACGAGGCTAGAGGCTAAATCATGAGCGACAACATTGTAGAGATTGGCAACCCGGCGCGGCTGAGCGTGCGCGACGCGCAGCTTGTGATCGAGCGTGAAGGCTTCTTGCCGTTTGTCACGCCTGTCGGCGACATCACAGCTCTTTTGCTCGCCCATCCTCAAGTAACGCTCACTCAAGCGGTCTTCTCGCGACTGGCCGAGGTGGGAGCCATCGTGGTGACCATCGACGGCCAATACCGCCCTGCAGCTATGAGCCTCCCTTTGCAGGTCAATACATGGCAGTCCGAGCGCATCGCCGCGCAGGCATCGCTCTCGCCCGTGCTGCGCAAACGGCTATGGACGCAGATCGTACAAGCCAAAATCCGCGCACAAGCGAGTCTTTTGCAGGAATTGTACGGCTCCGATCGTGGATTGGCGCCGATGGCGCGCCGGGTTCGCTCCGGCGATCCGGAGAATCTTGAGGCGCAGGCGGCGCGCCGTTATTGGGGACTGGTCTTTGGTGACAAGAGCTTCCGGCGCGGCTCCGAGCAGACCGCGGAGAGCCAGGACCAGAACCGGCACCTGGACTATGGCTATACCGTTTTGCGCGCCACCGTTGCGCGAGCCGTCTGCGCGACAGGTCTGCACCCCTCCATGGGGCTGCGCCACCATAACCGCTACGATCCCTTCTGCCTCGCCGCAGATTTCATGGAACCGTTCCGGCCGTTGATCGACCGGCGAGTAGCTTTGTGGGTGCGGGAGCACGATCCGTCTGCGCCCCTCGACTCAGCCACAAAAAAGTGGCTCATTAAGGCCACAACCATGCGATATTGGTGGAACGGAGAACAGCGGGCGTTTCCCGACATTGCGGCGCGCGCAGCCTCTTCGCTGGCATCGGCCATTACAGGGCAAGCGGCGCGCATGGAATTGCCCGATACGCTCGAGCCATGCCCAGACGAGTGAACCTCTCGGCCTATCGTTGTATGTGGCTGCTCGCCATGTTCGATCTTCCTGTGGAAACCGCTGAGAATAAGCGTGACTATGTGCGCTTTCGCCGGGCGCTGCTGAAGGATGGCTTCATGATGCTCCAGTTCTCGGTCTACGCACGGTTCATCCCCAGCGAAGAGGCCGCCGAGGCGCACCGGCGCACCATCCGCCAGGTGATTCCTCCACTGGGAGAGGTCCGCCTGATCGCCGTCACCGATCATCAGTTTGGACGAATGGAGGTGTTTTATGGAAAAAAACCGCGTGAGCCAGAGGAAATTCCCGAGCAAATCTTGCTTTTTTGACGATGAGGCCACGCGAAACTCAATTCCTTGCATTGAGTTTCGCGTGGCCTAGTGTACTTGAGCGGCGATTCCCGGCCATCCCCAGCACGCCAGGGCAGTTACCGGCCCTTTTCCAAAGTGTACTTGAGCGGCGATTCCCGGCCATCCCCAGCATAATTCTGTACGGGGAGGATCTCATGACCAGTGTACTTGAGCGGCGATTCCCGGCCATCCCCAGCGTCTGGGTTACCGGATCGGTATAGGTGATGAGTGTACTTGAGCGGCGATTCCCGGCCATCCCCAGCCACGACGGTAGTCTTGGCTACGTGCCGCTTAGTGTACTTGAGCGGCGATTCCCGGCCATCCCCAGCGTAGGGATAGCCTGCCTTGCGAAAACGAGCAGTGTACTTGAGCGGCGATTCCCGGCCATCCCCAGCACGAGGCACGTGACTTGAGTCCTGTCAGTAGTGTACTTGAGCGGCGATTCCCGGCCATCCCCAGCAAACAGAGAGCGCAACAAAAAGCTCTTGAGAGTGTACTTGAGCGGCGATTCCCGGCCATCCCCAGCCTGTCTGTTTTGTTACCGTGTCAGTAAGAAGTGTACTTGAGCGGCGATTCCCGGCCATCCCCAGCGCGTACCAGTAATTATAAGGTTTTTAAGTAGTGTACTTGAGCGGCGATTCCCGGCCATCCCCAGCAAAGACGGCAGCTTTCTGCCGCCCAAGGGCAGTGTACTTGAGCGGCGATTCCCGGCCATCCCCAGCAGCTGCACCAACCCCATCGGTCCGCACTGGAGTGTACTTGAGCGGCGATTCCCGGCCATCCCCAGCAGCTATTGAAAGGTCGCAAGAGATTATGAAGTGTACTTGAGCGGCGATTCCCGGCCATCCCCAGCTCCTCGGCGATAAGGCAACCATCGGGGACCAGTGTACTTGAGCGGCGATTCCCGGCCATCCCCAGCCATAAACAGGCTGCCCAACAGCCTTTGCCAGTGTACTTGAGCGGCGATTCCCGGCCATCCCCAGCAAATCAGTCGTGCCATAGTACATCGCAAATAGTGTACTTGAGCGGCGATTCCCGGCCATCCCCAGCCCGGCGGCGGTGCATGACGCCTACCATGAAGTGTACTTGAGCGGCGATTCCCGGCCATCCCCAGCTGGTATACTGAACTTGGATGCCTGTTACAAGTGTACTTGAGCGGCGATTCCCGGCCATCCCCAGCATGAAGGGCAGATAGCCACGGGGATGAGCGAGTGTACTTGAGCGGCGATTCCCGGCCATCCCCAGCAGTCAAAGGGGCCGCTCTCATCGCCCTAATAGTGTACTTGAGCGGCGATTCCCGGCCATCCCCAGCCCTGAGCGGGTGTCGCAACCTACTCGACGAGGCACTCCCCGGACAACTAACCCGATTGCCGGAATCTGCCAACATCGCAAAATGGAAGATTGCCGGATTCTTCGCCGGACTCAGTGCCGCGCGTGAAACAGGCACCCCTACCCCTTGAGAACGCTGCGCGCCGCGCGCCTGACGGCTGGCGCGGCCTACAAGCTGGGTTTCCGGCCAGTGGCGCGCCTTTCCGGCGGCAGCACGCGCCGAAACGTTCCTGCCGCAAGCATCCGGCTGAGACCGGCAAAACGGCTCAAGCGGCGCGCCCGTGGGGGTACATTTGGGGGTATGATAGTCATGGTGAAAATCTATCGCCTTGAATAAAAGTAACTTACGATGCAGATATGAATCCCCTCGCGCCGGTGGAGGTTTGGAGGCCGTTTTTTCCGCTCAACAGCTCCACGGCATTTTGGAGGTGGCCGGGTGAAAGGTGGGCATACCGGGCTGTCATCTGGATCGTCTTGTGACCCATCAGTTCCTGGACCGTCTTCAGGGGTACTCCGGCCATCACCAGCCGGCTGCAGAAGGTGTGGCGGAGGCAGTGCCAGGTGAAGTCCCGGATCTTGGCCTTGGCGACGGCTTCCTCAAACCAGCGCCGGATCGGTTTCCGGATATATGGCTTCCCATCATCGGTCACGAAGACCCGTTCTCCTTGCCCTGAGATCTGCCACTGGCGTTCGAGCGCGGCCATAGCCACCGAGTTGAGCGGAATCATCCGGTCGGAGCCATTCTTGGTTTTCAGCAGATGGATGCGCCGGGCCTTGAGGTCCGTCTGCGCCCACTCCAGGCTGAACTGCTCTGAGAGCCGCATTCCTGTGTGGAGTGCAACCTCGAACTTCTTGCTTTGCGATGGGAAGACGTGGACTTCAAGACTCTTGAGGTGCGTGTGACCCGATCGATTTGGCATCAGGTAGTGGGCGAATGCAAGACCGAAGCCTCAGCAAAGCCTGTTCCTCTCGACAGCTACATGGCGGAGGATCTGCTGCGCTGGCGCCGTATGACGCCGTACCCGATGCCGGGAGACTGGATCTTCGCCAGCCCGACGATGAAGGGAAAGCAACCCTACTGGCCGGACAATCTGATGAGACGGTACATCCGGCCGGCTGCACGCCGAGCCGGTATCCACAAGGATCTCGGCTGGCACACCTTCCGCCATACCTTCGGCACGCTGCTGAAGGCCAACGGCGAAGATGTGAAGACGGTTCAGGAACTCTTGCGGCACGCGAACAGTCGCATCACGCTTGAGGTCTACACCCAGGCGGTGACCAAGACGAAGCGCGAGGCGCAGAGCAGGGTTGTGCAGATGATGCTCGACAGGCCCGGTTCACACCGGGAGGAAGAAACAGTTCAGGCCGCTGGGTAAGATGCGGTTTGAGCCAGGGAGATGAGGCTGTCGATGGAAACGAAAGGCAGGGCAGAGGTCGTGGGTAAAACGGGTAATTTCTACACGCACATTTTGGGGGGCGTTCCGGTGCATTGCACCTTTATCGAACCCAAGACTTCTGCTTTTTTATGCCACTCCATGAACCTAAGTCCTTTAGATTCATGGCGGGGACGACGGGGCTCGAACCCGCGACCTCTGCCGTGACAG
>JAJYZC010000079.1 GCA_021800255.1 Acidobacteriota bacterium | reverse complement strand
GGGGTATCTGCGCCAACACCAGCAGCCAAGCGAATTGCGCCGGTTGACGCCGATGCCGTATCCATATCTTCCCTCGCTGCGGGACCTTTATTCACAGGAGATTCCGGCTGGCGGAAGACTGCGACGGTTTGGCAGCGATGTTTTCGAGTTTGGTACAGGGAACATAAACCTGCTGCCAATGGACTTACCCGTCGGTCCTAATTACATTCTCGGCACTGGAGATAATCTGGTCATTAACATATGGGGTGGTCAATCTGGACGCCTGCTCCGAACTGTAGATCGCCAGGGCGACATCGCACTGCCTGAAGCCGGCACCGTGATTGTTTCCGGCCTTACCATTGCTCAAGCACAAATTGCGATTCAGAAGGCGCTCGGAACGCAATTTCAGGATGAGCATGTAGAACTTTCGCTCGGCCGGGTGCGGGCGGTGCGGGTCTACGTGGTCGGCGATGTGCAGCGGCCCGGCGCCTACGATGTAAGCTCTCTTTCAACCCCCCTAAATGCCCTCTATGAAGCGGGCGGACCGACCAGCCGAGGCTCACTCCGTACTTTGAAACTGCTGCGTGGCAGCAAACTCGTCGAACAAATTGATCTTTATGACTTTTTGTTAAATGGCGTTCGCCCCCAGGCCATGCGTTTGGAGCCAGGCGATACCATTCTCGTGCCACCTGTCGGCCCGCAAGTAGCCATTTCGGGGCTTGTTCGCCGCCCGGCTATCTATGAGCTAAAGGGGAAGGAAGACCTGAAAGATGTTCTGAACATGGCCGGAGGGTTACTAGCCTCCGCCGATCTGAGGGAGATCCGAGTTGAGCGGGTAATTGCCCACCAACGCCATACGATGCTGCAAGTGCAAATTACGGATGGTGCAAAAGGCGAAGCTCAATTGCCTCCATTTCAAGTGCAAGACGGCGACGCCATTCAGGTTTCCCCTATCCTTCCCTACAACGATCAGGTTGTTTATCTGGAAGGTCACGTCTTCAAACCCGGTCAGTATGCTTGGCATGAAGGCATGACGGTTAACGACTTGCTGCATTCCTACCAGGACGTCATGCCGGAGCCGGCTGCGCAAGCGGAAATCGTCCGGCTGGTGCCGCCGGACCTTCACCCGGTAACGATCCCTTTCAATCTTCCCGATATGCTCATCGGGAACTTTACCATGACCCTGCAACCATTTGACACGGTGGAGGTTTTTGGCCGCTACCAACTCGACCCGCCTAAGGTGTCAATCTTTGGGGCGGTGCTGCGCCCGGGCGTGTACCCGATGTCCCAAAGAATGACGATCGCGGGGCTGGTGCGGATGGCGGGCGGATTCACACGCGGCGCCTACCGCAAGGAAGCCGATCTCTCGGACTACGTCGTCCGGAACGGCCAAAGAGTCATCATCGGACATCGCGTTGTCGCCATTCAGAAAGCGATGGATGGGGACAAATCCGCCGATGTACTGCTTCAACCAGGCGACGTGGTCGGAATCCGTCAGATGACAGGCTGGAATGATATTGGCTCTTCAGTCACCATCTCAGGCGAGGTGAAGTTTGCAGGGACCTATGGCATCACGGACGGTGAAAGGTTGAGCTCGGTGCTGAAGCGTGCGGGCGGCTTTCGGAAAGATGCCTACCCGCGGGCGGCGGTGCTGCTGCGAGTGGCGGTACGCCAACTTGAGCAAGCAAACCAGCAGGCAATGATCCAGCGTATTGAAACAACCACGCCTACTGTAGGCGCCGGAGTCACAACCACGACGCAAGATCAGAAAAACCTGCTTCAGGAGATGCAGCAGCAGCGGCAGGAAGTTCTTGCTTCTCTACGCAATCACCCTCCTACGGGCCGGCTAGTGATCAGGATCTCCGCAGACATCAGCAAATGGGAGAACACGCCCGCGGATATCGTGATGCGCGCCGGAGACAGGCTCATGATCCCCAAACGGCCGGACTTCGTTCTCGTGAGTGGTCAGGTCTACAACGCCACAGGTATTACCTTCCGTCCCGGCAAGGACGCCGGGTGGTATCTGCGCCAGGCCGGCGGTCCAACGAGCTATGCCAACAAGAAACAGATCTTCATCCTGCGCGCAAACGGCTCCGTAGTGGCTAATAACAGGGAGCGCACCATCTTCGAAGGAGGAATCCTCAGCACACGCATGCAGCCGGGCGATTCGATTATCGTTCCCGAAAAAGTTATTGGCGGCTCGCAAGTGTGGCAGAATGTGATCGGCGTCGCCCAGATTGCGACATCGGGGATGCTTGCCGGAGCCTTTGCGGGTGCTTGGTGATGGCCATTCAGAAACTGTTTAGACCTGCCCGATAAATACCTGGCGTGCGATTTTGCTTGCGTTTTGAAGTTGATGGGGGCAGAAAGAGGATGGCGCTAGCGACTCTGCGGAAGAACACGAATGCGTGCACGGGGAGAAGGGACGGATGCGGAGTGGGCGAGGGTGGAACCGCTGTTGCGGTTTCCGCAGCGGGCCGACGGGCGGGGTCGTCCGCCGGCCGGCACGCTGGCGGCATCGAGATGATAGCGCCCAACCGCGAAAACCGGAGCCAGACGCAGGATGGCAGACCACTGCGCTGGTATAAGCGCCGTTAGGTCGTGGAGCGGCTGTTTGCTTGGCTGCAATGGTTCCGCAGATTGATCACAGGCTACGAATTCGATGCGGAAAACTTCCTCGGAATGATTCGGCTCGGCTGCATGAAGATCATGCTGAGGTTCCTATGATGGGTATTTATCGGGCAGTTCTAGCCTCTTCCTGGAACAAGTTGCAGAGGAGCAGCCCCATCTGTTTGTACACTGGCAAATCGGGACGGTGGGTGTGTTTACTTGATGGGAGCGGTGTGAGTCGAGAAGCTCCCGCACCGTTTTGAGAGAGGCTGGGGGTGAAATTTCTCCGGTCTACTCACCATCGGCTGCATTAGGTGCGCGATTGCGTCGAAACTGGCGGCGTTTGGGCCTGAACGGTACCTTCGCGGGGGATCGAGGGGGCGGCGCGACGCCGCCTGTTTCGGTTTCAGCTTTGGCTTCAGCATTGAACACGAGTTCCTTCTTCTCTGCCTCTCGACAGTAATTCAAAGCGTTGGAGATGTCTCAGTCATAATTGATACAGAGAGACCTATGAGTACCCCTCAAGAACCGTCAACTTCCGCCTCCATCGAGAAACTTTCTCAGGCCCGCCTAAAACCAGAATTATTTCCGTTATTTCTCGTTATTTGGCCTCGTCGCTGGTGGTTAGCCAAGATCACCGGATGCGGCATGCTAGCTGCACTTATCGTTGCATTCATCATTCCCAAGCAATACCAAAGCACTGCGCAACTAATGCCGCCTGAGCCGACCGCTTTTTCCGGCGGACCACTCATGGCCACCCTACTGGGAGAAAATGCACCCTCCGCAGCTGCAGGACTTGCCAGCAGCCTTGTCGGCGCGAGAACACCGGGAGCGACGTTTGTTGGAGTTCTTGAGAGCCGAACCGTAGCAGACGAAATCATTCGGCAGTTCAATCTGTTGCATGTGTATCATGCAAAATATCTTTTTCAAGCCAGAAAGGAATTAGCCAAACGCAGCGTTATTAGCGAAGATAGAAAGAGTGGCATGATCTCGATTGCCGTTACAGACACGGATCCCAGCCGCGCTCGCCAGATCGCCCAGGCTTATATCGACGACCTAAATTCGTTGGCGTCACGACTCAGCTCTTCGGGCGCAAGACGGGAGCGCATCTTCCTTGAAGGCCGTCTTTCGGCGATTCAGAAAGAAATGGATAGTGCCGAAGGGCAATTAAGCAAGTTCTCGAGCCAAAACGCGACCCTCAACATTCAGGATCAGGGTAAGGCGACACTTGATGCTGTTGCAAGGCTACAAGGGGAATTGATCGCGGCGGAAGGCAATCTACAGAGCTTGAAGGCTATCTATAGCGCCGACAACGTTCGAGTGCAAGCGGCGCAGGCCCGAGTTGTCGCGTTGCGAAACAGTCTCTATAAGTTGGGTGGCTTAACGGGTAGTCGAGGCGGGCCTGGGAAGGAAAGCGACGAAATCTTTCCGTCCCTTCGCGCGCTGCCCATACTGGGCGTCAAATATTACGATCTTTATCGGCGCGTTGCAATGCTCGAAACAGTCTATCAGATACTCGACAAGGAATACGAAATCGCTAGAGTTGAGGAGGCGAAGGAGGCCCCCTCGATCAAGGTGCTGGACCAGCCAAATTTTCCCGAGAAGAAGTCGTTTCCGCCGCGTTTGCTAATTACGATATTGGGTATGCTGTTGAGCACGGCGGCTGGCATGGGCTGGATTATTGGCGCGGCTTTCTGGAATCAAATCGAAGACAGTCACCCAGTCAAGCAATGGGGAAAAGAATTAGCGAGATATTTGAAGATACACGCCTCTAAGCAGGCATAAACAATCAAGCGCGCCGGCTACTCGCATTGCTCAATGTGCCGCAGCGCCCGGACTAAAGCCGGAATGAGCAGTCTATCAGCAAGATCAGCATGACATCCTTATGGAAAACTCGGGCGCGTTGATGGAAGAGAACACTGCCGCTGCGGTGCCTGGCTTGAATGGGGAACCCGAGCAGGCCGCAGCCCGGGAGCGCTTTTCCGCGCGGCGTGCCTACGCGCATACATTCACGGCCAGCGCGGCCATTCGCTGCCTGGGAGTAATTTCCGGCGTGCTGGCGGCGCGGCTGCTCGGGCCCACCGGGCGCGGTGAACTGGCTGTGATCATTTTCCTGCCGGTCCTGCTGGTGCAGCTCGGTGAACTGGAGATGCCACGCAGCCTGGCTTACGAAACCAGCCGCGTCGATGAAATTCCGCGGGCGCTGATTGCCACAAGCTTCTGGGTGGCGCTTTTTCTGGGAAGCCTTCAGGCGCTGGTTCTCATCCTGGTGCTTCGCTTTTATTTGCCGCCGGACAAGCTGCATCTCCTGGGCGCCTCACGCTGGTTCATACTGTACCTGCCAGCCACGTTTGTGACCGCCACGCTGATGGGCAGCGATCAGGGAAAGGGCCGCTTTGGCCGCTTCAGTTTTTTTACAGTGCTGCCGACCGCGCTCTATGTGGTCGCGATCCTCGTGGCGTGGGCCGCTGGCGTTGCCTCGCCGCGCATCATCGCAATTGGCTTGCTGACCGCAACCCTGATTACCTTTGTCGTGCGTACCGGGATCGATTGGGACGGAATCTCTGGCGCCATGCCGGAGTGGAATATCGCCTGGCGTCTCCTAAGACGTGGCGCGGTCTACTATCTTCCGGCGGTGGCGGGTTTTGCGCTGGCGCGTGCAGACATGTTTATGCTGGTCCGTCTGGCTCCGACCGATGCCGTAGGACTTTATGTCGTGGCGCAGGCCATCGCCGTGGGACAGTCTGGGGCGATCAATCCCTTTATTCAGGTAAGTTTTTCTGCAGTGGCGGGAGAAACTGATCCGCGACGGGCGATCGAGACGCTGGCGCGACATTTCCGCGTGGCGCAGCTTGTTGCTGTCGCAGTCGGGTTGCTGGCCATTGCGGCCACTCCGTGGGTAATCCGGCTAATGTTCGGCGCGCGCTTCAGCGGTGCGATACTTTCGGCTTGGCTGCTGACCGGCGCCTCGGCCTTCTGGGGCATGGAACAGGTAATGGAGTTCGGTTTGCGCGCTGCCGGGCACACGCGGCCGGGCATCGTCTCCAATCTGGCCGGCCTGGTGTTGCTCGCGGGCGCAGGCATCCCGGCGTGCCTCCATCACGGCATTGCAGGACTTGCCGCTTCGGTGTTGGGCGCGCAGGCCCTCAATTTAGCGATCCTAATCGGCTATTGCGTCTGGCGGCTCAAAATGCCGCTGCGCTGGCTTAACGCGTTCCAGGGCGAAACGATCACGCAATTCGCGGGTCTGGCCGCATCGTTCCTCCGCAGGCTCCAATTCCGGTGAACTTTGTGACAATCTTCACTCTTATTATCACCAACGCCGTCCGGATCTGGCGGCGAGAAGATTTTTGTCACTAGGATCTTCGTACATGCAAAATGACAGGAGGTTTTGCAAATGAGCGGCAGAAGCGATGACTCCGATAGCCCTGTTCTTCTGAGCATCATCGTTCCAACTCGAAATCGGGGACGGTATGCGGCCTCGATGATTGAATCTATCTTGCGCCTGGAAGAAGAGGATTTCGAACTCGTCATTAGTGATAATAGCGAGGAGGATTTACTAGCAAACTGGGTCGATCGTTTGCCTAGAGACCGTAGGCTGATTTACCGGCCTGTACCAGGTCTTTTGTCGATGACTGAGAATCACAATCGTGCGTTTGCTATAGCCACTGGAGAGTTCGTTTGCCTAATTGGAGATGATGACACGGTTCTTCCGAACATTTTTGACGCCTGTCGTTACGCGCGCCGCCATCAATTAGATGCTTTTACACCAGATACGCCCGTCCGCTATTGCTGGCCGGACATGACGCACCGGTATTGGGGTTCCAGGCAGGCCGGAAACTTATATGTCGATTCGTGGAAGGGCAACCTGTGGGAAGGCAATCCACAAAGGGAAGCGCAAAAGTGCATGCGTCGGGCCGGCCAAGGGACTGGTTGGTTACCAAAGCTTTACCACGGAATCGTCCGGCGCTCCCTCTTGGAAGCACTTAGGATGGAGACCGGTGCGTACTGTTTCAGCGTAAGCCCAGACGTATATATGGGGGTTGCACTCGCGCGAAAGGTTACTCGGCAGACGTGTACCGATACTCCCTTCACGATACCCGGCTCATCAGGCAATAGCAATTCTGGTCGAGCTGCAATGCGGCAGCACATAGGGAATCTAAAGAGCGACCCGCACATGGTGCGCTTTAAGGGGGAGGTCTGGCCTGATGGAGTCCCAGAATTTTTCAGCGTGGAAACGGTTTGGGCGCAGGCTGCGTTGGAAGCCGTGACACGCCTGAAGTGGGAGGAGATGTTATCTGCGTTTGACTTTTCTTACTTGTATGCACTATGTTTTAGCAGACACCCTGGTTATCGGGAGGAGATACGCAAGGCTATTAGCATACACGCAAAAGCAGCAGGAAATTCAGTAACTTCGCTCTGGTTTTCCGCGTGGATGCACTCTATCAAGTACTTCGGAGCCAAATCTGTTTACTACATCAAGCGCTTGGCTCGGCCCACTCCCGGGGGTTACTCGCGTGAATACGGCCCTTACCCAGATGTGCGTTCCGCAGCGGAATTTGCCTACACTCTGATCAGTAAAGAAACCCCGCCGTGGATCGGCGAGTTAAGCACGACAAAATGACTGCGCCCCGCGGCCGTTCCAAACCGTTACACTGTCCGATGCAAACTGAAACTCCGCATCGCCGGTCAGCTCTCCTGCTTTGGCTCCCTTCGCTGATCGTTCTTTCCGCCCTGGGACCGTACATTGGTACCAGTGGGTTAAAATGCGAGCATCTCGTCATCTACCCCGTAGCTGGCGTCTATTGCTGTTCGTTGTTCCCATTTCGCAGGAGAAGCCTGTGGGGCGATTTCTCACCGATCATGCGCCTCTGGGTTTGCCTTGCGGCCGCCCCACTTCTTGGCTTACTCTGGTCGTCCTTAGCACTGGTTCGAGTGCCCCCCGAGACGCCGCAAGTCCTTGCCGCGATTGAACATCTGGTGCAGCCGATGGTGGTCGTCGCTCTAATGTGCTTGATACAAAGGAAGCTTTCAATCGGGGAAATGTCAACAGCTCTGCGCAGAGCACTGAATTTATTGATTTGGGCCCTATGTCTCAATGCACTGGCGATTTTATGGGTTCTAAGAACCGGAAACGTCGATGTATTTAGTCGTTGGCTTCCACCGGGCGGAAACGAGGTAGATTCCGTCTGGATACTGTCGATGGAGATGGGAAGATATGGGGGAATTTTCAATCAGCCGTTCGAATCTGGCGTCTGTTATTCCCTCGCTCTGCTGGCGTGGTGCCGAATCCAGCTTGACCACGAACGCCCTCCCTTTTGGGAGTACGGTCGGCTTATGCTCTTGCTCTTCGGAGGAGTTATCTCTATTTCCAAAGTATTTATTCTCGGCGGCGTCCCGCTCTTTTTATTGCTCAGTTTGACTTCTAAGGACTACCGTAAGATAATGCTTAACCTGAGATCCGGGGCGGTTCTTGCTGGTCTTGTTCTCATCATTTCCTGGCAGAATTTGTCTGATCTTTGGGACGGGCTCTCGTATTTTCTCAGATTATTTACGCCTGAGCGCGGGGCGAACCTCGTTGCCTTATATACTGCGAACCGTTTCGGCCAGGAAGGAACACAAGTCACCAGCTACTACTCGGAAGTATGGAATTCGTCCCCGCTGTTCGGTTTTGGCTTTGCCCCCTATGCGGTCTTGGACAATGGTCTACTCTGGGCATTTGCCAGTGGCGGCATCATAGGCGCCGGTTTCTTTGCAGGCATGATCTACAAGGCACTCTCATGGGCCAGAGATCTCGCGCGGAAGGACAGCGAACAGATGTTTCCGTTGATGATGTTGGTGCTCATGGTGGCTGCTGCGCTTGGTGCGCCCTCCTTCACGATCGATCGAGGCTCGACTGTCTTCTGGACTTTGTATCCCCTGTCTACCCTTACAGGGTTAAGTCGTCGGCGAAATACGGAGACAATTCTGACACCTGCAATTCTAGGTGGCAGAGAGGCCTGATGCGCACCCTTCTTCTTCTATTGATCCGGCCCTGAAGTATTGCTACGCGGCGGCATAACATACATCTTTCTGCCCGAAGTAGTTTTCGACCCTGCCGGGCTGCTTCTGGATGCTGCGCAGGGCGCCGATGGCGGTGCGGGTCAGGGCGATCTTGTATCTGGCCGGTGCAGCTTTGGCCGCATGCTGTTTCAAGTCAGCGTTGAGCATCTCGTCCGGGTTCAGCTCCGGCGAGTAGCTGGGCAGGTATTGGCTTGCACAGCGATCTTTGGATACTTCTCGTTGACCCATTGCGCAACCGCCTCGAGTGACTGCTCATAGGCCTTCTTCAGCGGCCGTTGCGGGCTTGGGTGCAGGAGATTTCTAGATGTTGGTTGCGGTGACTGGAATTGGATGCGTCATGTTAGTTTGCCATGCGAATACATCGGAGTCGATATAGTGCCGGAGCTTATTGCCGCCAACCGCATGTTCGAACGACCTGGCGTTCGTTTTAGTGTAGTTGACGTGATTGCGGACCCCCCGCCGGAGGCGGACGTAGCATTCTGCCGGGAAATTCTTTTCCACCTCTCATTCAGGGATGCTCAGGCCGCCTTGGCGAATATTTGCAAAGCCTCATCGTGGCTCATTGCGACTACTGATCCTTCCATCTGGTTCAACAGCGATATTCCGACCGGCGATTTCAGGCAAATAAACCTGGAACGCCGGCCCTATCGCTTTCCAAGACCCCGGCAGGTCATCATCGATGACGTCCTGGTCCCGGGCCGTGTACTGGGGATATGGAAGACCGCAGAGCTAGCAGCCTGAGCACCACTTTGTCGCTATGGCTGGCGAGGAGGGCCGGGCAGCTATCAAGACGATCCGCCGGAAGACTGCCGAGCAAACCGAAGGCGAGGAGACGGATCAAGTCGACGTCCCTTGAATCAGTCTGTAGGTTCTTCGGTAATCTCCAGATTATGTTTGGCGCATGATCTTTTCCGTACCCCTCTAACACTAGCAATGCCGCCGATAATTCTGACGTTTTCTGACTGGTATCTGCCTGGCTCGAAGGGAGGCGGCGCGGTAACTGCTCTCGTTAATCTGATCGAGCTGTTGGGCGACGATTATGATTTTCGCGTAGTTACGCGCAACCGCGACCTTGGCGATGCGTGTCCCTACCAGGATCTCCCCGCGGGACAATGGACGTGCACCGGCAAGGCGCGGGTTCTTTACACAGGACGAATAACGCCGTGGGGTCTTCTTCGCCGAGTCCGTGAGGTGGGTCCAGCGGTGATTTACCTGAACAGCTTCTTCTCGCGTTTCACGATTCAGACCCTGCTATTGCGGCGGCTGAGGTTGCTGCCGCGGGCCTCTGTGATCCTGGCGCCGCGCGGCGAGTTATTCCCCGCGGCGCTTGCTATCAAAGCACGCCGCAAGCGAATGTACCGGCGCATCGTCTCCATGTTGAGACTGTGGCGTGACGTGATCTGGCAAGCCTCTTCTGCGCTGGAGCGGGAGCACATCGCTTCGGTCTTGCGATGCCACGGCGGCGAAGATCAGGCAACCGTTGTGTTGTCTACCGATGTGCCGGATTCGGGACTCGCGCACGTACCTCCCGGCGGCCATCGGCCCGAAAAACGTCCGGGGAGGCTCAGCCTGCTGTTTCTTTCCAGAATAGGACCGCAGAAGAATCTGCTCTTTCTGCTGGAGTTGTTGAACTCTCTCGAAGGCGAGATCAAGCTCGATCTCTACGGCCCGGTGGACGATGCCGCGTTTTGGGATAAATGCCAGCAAAGAATTCGCGAATTGCCGCTTAACATTCGCGTGGCGTACCGAGGCCCGGTGGCAAGCGACCGGGTAATGCAGGTGTTCGGCGCTCACCACTTTCAGATTTTGCCGACGCTCGGCGAAAACTTCGGGTACGCGATTCTGGAAGCTCTGGCGAGCGGTTGCCCGGTGATGACCAGCGACAGAACTCCTTGGCGAGACCTTGAGCGATTGGGAGCGGGATGGGACCTGCCACTCGAAGCTCGCGATCGATGGATCGCCGCGCTGAAAAGTTGCGTCGAGATGGGCCAGGGAGCGTACCAGCAAATGTCGCGGCGCGCGCGTGCCTTTTTCGAAGAATGGACAAGCACCGCGCCATTTCGCGCGGAAGCGATAAATCTATTTCAGTTCGCGCTCGCGTGGGGCCTGCGTTCTGAAGAACAAACTTATCGAGACAGCCTGAAGCAGGTTTGAGCAGGCTAAACACAGACGCCAAAAATTCAGCATTCACAAGTCGTGACAAATCATCATTCGAAAGTGGGAGCAAAGAAAATGAACATACTGGTTACAGGTGGAGCAGGCTACATCGGGGGCGCTGTCACCGATGCGTTACGTAAGCT
>JAJYZC010000028.1 GCA_021800255.1 Acidobacteriota bacterium | reverse complement strand
GCTGAATCTGCTCAAGCAGGACAAAACCTGCAAACTCGGCGTCCACGGCAAACGGCTCACTGCTGCCTGGGATCACCCCTACCTGTTACGCCTGCTCGGAGTGGAGAATTAAGATGCGTTTGCCCTGATAAACGGCCCTGAGCGAACGATTCCCAGCGAAAACCAATTAAAATGTACAGACGGGACTGGTGGCGCCATCCAGCCCGCGGCGGGATGGCTCTGCGTATTCTCAAAGCGTAATCTCGCGTCTATAACGTTATCGGCAATACTGCGGACCGAAAGCACGCACTCAAGTCACCGTGATCGCCGGAGGCCCCAACGATGGTTCATTGCCGTTGGGGTGGAAGCCCAAAGCGCGGCGGCATAAAAACCAATCTCAACCGGACTACATCATTTCCGAAAACGCCGTAATCAATAGGAACTGCGTCGGCGTTACGAAGTTAACCAAGCATCCCGAAGTGCGCTCTCCGCGCTGGAAAGCGTCTAAAGGGATGATGTACACAAGCGGCAGCCCGAGACCGGATGCTCGATTTCCGGAGAGTTTATGGATGGGGCGCCGGATTCACAGATGGAGAATGGATGCGCTTAAATCCCGGCCTTTTTTTTGCCACGCTCCTCCCCGGCATGGTTTTTTTGGTGCTGCCGGCTCATGGTTTTTCCCAGACTCCGCGCCCCCCGGCAGGCGCGAGCACGGCCAAGGCGCTGCCAAACGCTCCTCAGCCGCAGACCAGTCACGCCGCCGGTTCCGCCGCACACACAGTTCCGCTTTCAGAGCGCCAGCCGAAGCGCATTCTGGACGTGATGCCGAATTACCGCGCCGTGAGCGCAGGAACGCATCCGCCGCCGCCGACTCCTAAAGAGGCCTTCAAAGTCGCATCCGACGACAGCTTCGACTACTCGGCGTATGTTTTTGCTGGGCTGACCTCGCTGCTGGCCGAGGGCGATGACGCCCACCCCACGCTGGGCAAAGGCGTGGGCGGATTCTGGGCCTATACATGGCGGGGCTATCTGGATAAAACCGACGGCAATTACTGGGTGATGTTTATCATGCCCACGATGCTGCACGAGGACGAACGCTATTACGCGATGGGGCGCGGAAACTTCTGGAAGAGGGTTGTTTATTCCACCACGCGCGTAATCATCACGCCGAACTATAAAGGCCGGAACACGTTCAATGCAGCGGAACTGCTGGGCCGCGGCATCGCAGAGGGGATTTCGGTCTCCTATTACCCAAGCTCGACGCAGACCGCAGGGGCCACCGCTGAGAGATACGGATATGCCGTGCTGCGCGATGCATCGACGAACGCATTCCGCGAGTTCTGGCCCGATATCAACGCTTATGTGTTTCATCACCGCCACTGATTGCCGGGGTTGGAGGTCTGCGCGCCTTGGTGAAGGGATTTTTGTGCGCGTTCGATTGATGTTCGTACTATGCGCCGCCGGAGCGGTCTGGGCATGGGTTTGTTTTCCCTTGGGCGCGCAACCGCCGGGAAAGGGTGAGACCATGGGAGTCACGGCGGCGGCGGCGCTTCCCAGCGCGCCCACGCCGCAAAGCAGGACAGCCATTGCAGCCGGCCCCAAAGAGGCACAGGCGCAAAGCATCTCCAGCGCGCATACCCCGGCGAAGGCGCCCCGCGCCCAGCAAGCCAAACACAAATTGGCGGAAGAGCAGCTCAAGGCGGAAGAGAAGCAGCGCGTGGTCGGTATCGTGCCTGCGTTTGGCACTAGCTACGTGTGGAATGCCGTCAGCCTGACCGCCGGGCAGAAGATGCAGCTCGCCTTCCGCTCCGCCATCGATCCGTTCACCTTTGCGGCGGCCTTCTTGTCGGGTGGCTACCACGAACTGGACGATAACGATGCCGGCTACGGCTGGGGTGCGCAAGGTTATTTCAAGCGCGCTGGCGCGTCCTATCTCGATGCCTTCGACGGCGGCATGATCGGCAACGGCATCCTGCCCGCCATCCTTCACCAGGACCCGCGTTATTTCCGGCTGGGCCACGGCAGCGCCATGCGCCGCATCCTCTATTCGGCGGCCACAACCTTCATCTGCAAGGGCGATAATGGGCGGTGGCAGCCGAACTACTCGAACGTGGCAGGCAACATCATCGCCGGCGCGATTTCGAACCTCTACTATCCGCCGCAAAACGCGGGCTGGGGAGAGACCATCACCAATGGGTTTATTGTGACCTTCGAAGGTACAGCGGGCGGCGAGTTCCAGGAGTTCTGGCCCGACATCTCGCGCAAGTTTTTCCATCACGACCCGGCCCACAGCCGCGATGCACAGTCCACGGCGCAGGATAACGCGACGCCGAAATAAGAAGCGGAAAGAGCCGGATCGGGTTGCGGAGGGTTGGCAATGGGGAGAACCGCCGCGCTACCGCAATTGGCTCGAGCAGCGCGGCGGAGTTGCGCGGCATGGGCAACTCATTCTACGCATTTGCCGGAGCTTCATTCGGCGGGAACGGCCTGCGGGGCCTGTAATAGACGGCCTGGGCAGGAATGGAGACGGTTTCGCGCTCCGGATAGCGCAGCGCGGTCAGATGTCCGCCGTAGACGCAGCCGGTATCGATGTTGACGGTATTGTTGAGCCAGAGCGGCTCAGCGACGGGCGTATGGCCGTAGACGACCAGCGCGTTTCCACGATAAGCGGCGGCCCAATTAGAGCGGATGGGCAAGCCGAAGGCGTCTAATTTGCCGGTGTTCTGGCCGCGCAGAGCGAAGGCGCGGGCCTCCGGGGAGGTGCGGCCCTGGAGCGCCTCCTTGAGTCCGGCGTGGGCGACGACCAGCCGGCCCTCGTCCAGGATGCAATGGCTGGGCAAACCCTGGAGGAAGCGTAGCGCCTTGGCGCGAAAGCCATCCGGCTCCGCGGCCAATTGTTCGATGGTGCGCTCCATTCCGCGGGTCAACTGCACGGTACGGCCTTTGAGGGCGCGAACCAGCTCCAGGTCGCGGTTGCCGCAGACGCAGAATGCATGGCCCGCTCGCGTCATGGCCATGGCCAAGCGCAAAACGGCGGGCGAGGCGGGGCCGCGATCCACCAAATCGCCAGCGAAGGCCAGCGTTCTTCCTGGAGGCGGCGTAATCGCAAAATCGCCGGCCTGCGGCTGGATGCGGTAGCCGAGCGCGGCCAGCAGCGCCAGCAATTCATCCCGGCAGCCATGCACATCGCCCACAATGTCGAAAGGGCCATGAGCGGCGGGCAGGCTCAACACGGCAGTCTGTCTGCGGGCGGAGCGACGGGGACGCGAAGCGCTGGAGCCGGCGGCAAGGGTGCGCGGATTCGGCGTGGAGGGCCGCATTGCCTTTCAGTGTAGGGCATTGGCCGGGCAGGCAGGTTCGCAACGCGGAACAGTGTATTTCCTGTATGATTTACGGTTGCTTCTGGAGAAAAAAAGGAAGCATGATTATGCCTGAATTTGCGGTCAAGTTTGGCACCGATGGTTGGCGTGGGATCATCGCCGACGATTTCACCTTTGCCAATGTGCGCCTGGCGGCAGAAGCGATTGCCGCCTACATTCACGCCCACGAGGACCCCGCCAAGGGGATTTGCATCGCCTACGACACGCGCTTCGAGTCGGATGCGTTCGCCCGCACCTGCGCCGAGGTGGCTGCCGCAGCAGGAATTCCGGTGATGCTGGCCAATGCCGTGACGCCCACGCCGGCGCTGAGCTTCGGCGTGCGCGAGCGGGGCGCGGCGGGCGGCATCATGATTACCTCGTCGCACAATCCGGCGGTATGGAACGGGGTGAAGTACAAAGCGTGGTACGGAGGGTCGGGCAAGCCGTCGATTTTGACCCAGATTGAATCGTACCTGGGCAAGCCGGCGCCACGGGCTGCCGGGTACCCTCTGGGTGCGGCGCCGATCCGCGAAGTGGATTTTCTGCCCACTTACGTGAAGGCCATCGAAGGCTTCGCTGACCTGGAACTGATCGCGCGTTCAGGGATGAAGTTCTGCATCGACTCCATGCACGGCGCGGGAGGCACGATCCTGTCCGGCATTTTCTCGGCGCGAGGCGTCAAGCACGTGCAGATTCGCGCCCATCCCGATCCGCTGTTCGGGGGCGTCAATCCGGAGCCTATCGAGCCGCACATCCGCGCCCTGGGCGAAGCGGTGGTGGCCAACGGCTGCCAGGCGGGGCTGTGCACGGACGGAGACGCGGATCGCATCGGGGCCACCGACGAGCACGGCGAGTTCGTCGATCCGCACAAGATCTATTCGGTGCTGCTGAGCTGGGTGCTCAAACGCAAGGGCTGGCCGGGAGCGGTGACGCGGGCCGTCAACACCACCAAGATGCTCGACCGCATCGCAAAAAAGTACGGGCGCGAACTGATCGAGCACGGCATCGGATTTAAGTATGTCTGCGACCTGATGCTGGAGCGGGAGATCGTGATGGGCGGCGAAGAGTCAGGCGGAATCGGCTTCCAGCGGCATTTGCCGGAGCGCGATGGGCTGCTAAATGCTCTGCTGCTGGCCAACGTGATGGCCGAAGAGGGCAAGACGCTGGGCCAGTTAGTGGCCGATCTGCAGGCTGAATACGGCGAGCATCAATATGGACGCATCGATCTGCACATTCCCGAAGCAGCCAAGAGCGGGGCGATTGCGCGCGCCAGGATGCTCAAACCGGGGGAAGAGGTATTTTGCGGAATGCCGATTTTGCGCGTGGATACGCTGGACGGGGTGAAGTTTTATCTCGACAATCCGGAGGCGAAGACCAAGCCGAACGCGGCCGAAACCTGGCTCCTGCTGCGGGCCAGCGGCACCGAGCCGCTGCTGCGGATTTATGCCGAATCGTGCTCGAAGGAGTCGGTGGCTAAGCTGCTGGAGTCGGCGCGCAGATTTGCGCTCGAACAGCCGTAAGCGAGGCTTGCTGCAAAGGCAGGATGAGGGTAGATGGGGCTGTAGGCCTCAAGCGATGTGCTTCGTTGGAGGATTAAAATGTCTTACCTAAGCAAATTTCTCGTGCGGCGCAGTCTTAGATATTCACCGTGGATTCTGGGGGCCATGATACTTGGCGGGGAGGTGCTTCTTTTGCAGAACGCGAAGCTCGCTGCGAGTCCAGCAGCAACCAAACAGGATTACTTCGTCTACGTGGGAACTTATACCGGTGGCGAGAGCAAGGGCATTTATCTCTATCGCTTCAATGAGAGAACGGGCCGGCTGATTCCATTGGGCCTGGCGGCGGAGATGGCGAATCCATCGTTTGTAGTTGCCGATCCCAAACGCCATTTTCTCTACGCGCTCTCAGAATTTCCCAACCGCAGCGCAAATGCCTCTCGCGCGCATGGCCCCGTTGACGGCTCCATCAGCAGCTTTGCTATCAATCCCAGGACCGGGGCGCTCAAGTTTCTCAATCGCGTATCGTCGGATGGCGTCGGCCCAGCCCATGTGGGGATGGATAAGACGGGGAAGATATTGTTTGCCGCCAACTACGAAAGCGGAAGTATCGCCTCCTACGCTATTCGCCCGGATGGAAGCATCGGCGCCATGACCGGTTTCGATCAGCACCACGGCCACAGCGTCAATCCTCTGCGTCAGCGAGGGCCGCACGCCCATGAGGCCGCGGTTTCTCCTGATAATCGCTTCCTGTTCACGCCCGATCTGGGACTCGATCGCATCCTCATCTATCGGATCAACTATGCGAAGCGCACGTTCACGCCCAACCAGCCCACCTACGCTGCGGTGAAGCCGGGCCTGGGACCGCGCCATATCGCCTTTGCACCCAATGGAAAGTTTGCCTATGTGGTATGCGAGATGGGCTCCGCTGTGGTCGCGTTCTCCTACAATCACGAGACCGGCGCGCTTACTCCGATCCAAACCATCTCTACCCTGCCGGCAGGATATTCCGGGCAAAGCGCAGCGGCGGAGATACACATCGATAAGACTGGACGGTTTCTCTATGTCTCCAATCGCGGCCAGAACACGATTACCGAATTTGACATTCACAAGAGCACGGGAAAGTTGACCCCGGTTCAATCTATCTCGACCGGAGGAAAGATTCCGCGCAACTTCGTGATTGATCCGGCGGGAAGATACCTTATCGCCGCCAACCAGGATTCCAATAACATCGTTGTCTTTAAGATCGATGCGGCCACCGGGCGTCTGACACCCACGGGCCAGAGTTTGCAGCTAGGCGCTCCGGTTTGCCTGCAATTCGTTCCGGGGGCATGAACCCAATAGCATTTTCGGAATACTGTGGACTGAATGCGCCCCTCAAGTCACCGTGATCACCGGATCTCCAGCGACGGTTCTTTGTTGTTGGGGTGGGAGTTCAAGGAACGGCGATATGAAACACCAATCTCTATAGAACTACACCATTTCCGAAGACGCCGTATGGCCGTGCTGAAAGAAGTCAGGCCGAATTACCGTAGACTTCGTGAGGGGCGTGCAAAATGGCCTTCTTTTGAAAAAAGGCCGCTTGAACGCGGGCCTCCGGTTCACATCTATTCGTGAACTGCCGTAGCCGCTGCGCCAATTCAGATCGTTACTTACCCATCCGCGTAGATACCGCCGGCGGAGCGGCTCCCGGGTACAGGACCACCACTGTGCTGCGCGCCGAGCCCCGCTGGATCACCAATTTCGCCGTAGCCCCGGGCGTGGCTTTGGCGACACTGGAGAGCAATTCCTGCGCGCTGCGTACTGGCGCACCATCATAGCTCACCACGATGTCGCCCTTTCGCAGTCCCGCGCTCTCGGCTGCCGAGCCGGAAAGAACCAGTGTGATTAAAGCGCCGTCGAGATCGGGCTGGCCTAAGGCCGTGGCCACAATACCTGGCGTGTCGCCGCACACCACGCCCAGGTGCGGACCCGGAGGCACAGTAAAGCCGGAGGGTTCCGGCGCCGGCGGCGCCTGTCGCACCCATGTGTCAACTTTGGCCTGCATCTCGGCGGCGTCGGGAGCCGACGGCACAAACGCAAGATAGCGGTGCATCCACACGATCGCGCCGGCCGCATCGCCCGTCTGCCCCAACGCAAGCGCAAGACCGCGATATCCTTCAGGCCACCAGCGATCCGTTGCGAGAATCGCGCGATAGACTGTCGCTGCGCCTTTGAAGTTGCCGGCGGCCATCAGGTCCTCGGCCTTGAAATTCTCGGCCCGCGCGTTGTCGCTCAGTGGGGGTTTGACGGCCAGCGAGCGATAAGCCTGCGCTACAATCTCATACAAATTGTCATCTGAAGCCATAGCCAGCGGCGAGTTAGCCGTCACCGTATCTGCGGAAGAGGCAGCCGCAGGCCCTCCTGGAATGCCGGCGGAGACAGCCGGAGCGGCTGCTGGCACGACAACGGGCGCGGTGGACAGCGCGTCGGCGATCTTCTGCGCGAACTGCTTCTCCACATTCTCCGGATGACTGTCCGGGCCTTGGTAGGCCACATTGCCTGAGTGCAGAACATGGCCGGCGGCATCCAGCACCTGGTAGGTTGCCTCAAACATCACGGTCCCATGGCCAAAGAGCGTGAAGACCGGCAGCTTATCCATGTCCTTGATGATGGTGACGGAAAACTGATAGTCATAGCCCGCATTCGCATCCGTCACGTGGAGTCCATGCGGAGTCAGGTCCGCGGCAATCCACCCTCGAACCTGATTCAGCTCCTTTGGCTTGCAGCCCGAGTAGTAGTTTTCATTGACGAGTCCCAACGGATCGGGATCTTTGGGGCAATGCGCGCCCATCACCAGCGCCACGTTCGCGCCGCTCGCAACTGGGGTTCCACCCGCGGCTGAAACAGAAGCCTGCACCGCACCGGGCGCGGCAGCCGCGTAAATGGCCGGCGTTGAGCCGGATGAAGCGGACGAAGCCATGGTTGCCGCCCGACTCGAACCTGATCCAGAGTTGACGGGAGAAAAAATGCTTCCGTGCGGGCTCGACTGCTGAGCGGCCGGTTGCACGACAGCCCCGGCTGGCGCAGCCGGCTGCGCCCACCCCGTATCTATACCGGAGGATTGTCTGTATTGCTCATAGTCGAGCCGCGCCTTCTCAACGTGCTTCTCACTCTGAGTGTTCTTCTTCGCGACCGCCGAAGAATCGAAACGCACGTGGACCAAATCCTTGCCGCCCTGGTCCTCAGAAACCATCTCGATGGAGTTGGCGAAGCCTGTATCCAGCTTTACGTAGGCGGTTTGCCCGGCGTGCAGCGCGAAGGTCTGCTTGGCCACATTTCCCATCGACCCCAGCGACAGATAGTACACCTGCATGAAGTAAAGCCCTGGCTTCATGTCTGCATAGAAATATTTACCGGCGCGGCACATGCCCACGAGCTGACCATTTAAGGCGACCATGAGACCAGTCGCGCTCCCGACATAATGCCACGGCCGGTAAATCACAACCCGGCCAAGGCTGGGATCGGTGGGAGGCAACGTGGATGGCTTGCGTGCGTAACTAACCGGGCAAATCACCGCGAGAAGCATCACACAAAGCAGATCGCGGAGCCGGTGACTGATGCTGAAATACCTCCGCAAACTAACTGCCGGAACCCGGCATACGGCGCGTTGACAAGGGGAGAAATTCTTCGTGGCTGGAGCAGCCGGCCTGACTGCTCCCACGGGCATAATACTGGCGAATCGGTTCAAGCGGCCTCCTTGCGGCACATCGATTCGACTCATGGCCAGAGCCGCGTAGGAGCTCGCGCAGCAAGCTCTCGAATATGCGGCTGCTCGCAATGATCCCAATAGGGGGAAGAGAGTCATACCCGGAATTTCCATTTTGGCTTCCCGGTGACAGCGAGTATACGCTTTTTGAGCCGTTCTGGCCAAATGATTTCACGAGAGTTGGTTCTGCGAGTGGCCCCGGCGGCTCGAATCGAGGCGCGATATGCCTCGAGCGGTTGAGGGCCGTCTGGAAATAGCCTTGAAGGCTACTGCAGGTGCTGGATCGCAGTGCCTCCGGGAACCTTCACCACAAACTGGCCGTCGTTCAAGGTCATGTTCTCTCTGACCGACTCCACCGTGATAACGATCCGGAACCCCTCCAGCGGGCGCCGGATGACGATGGTGGAAGGATACTTGCCGAAGCCGAAATCCTGGTAATCGCTATAGGTGACATGGGTCTCCAGGGTCCCTTGGCTATCGTAGAGGTCCTGTTCGGCGGGCAGCAGATCGCTGCGCTGGAAGGTGATGACGCGGATGGGCGTCAACTCGCGGGAGCCGGGCTTGGGGCGCATGATGCTGAGGATGTACTCAGGGATCATGAGGAGATGCTTTTTTGAGGGATCCTCAATCGTCTCCGAGTCCGCGGTTACAGAGTAAACGTCTCCGGGATCAAGGCCGCGCACGGCCATGGCGTTGAAGAAGAAAGCCGGCCGGATTTTTTCAAGCTCGTTCGTCGCTTTTTTGGCCGGCGTATCGGGGCCCTCGAAGGCTTTGTCTTTGGAGGGGACGTAAAGGGTGAAGTCTTTGCCGTTGCTGGCCAAATCGAAAAGGGTGGTATCGATCACGGGAACACGGGCATAGACGCGCAGAAAACGCGGCTTGCGAATCAGAATAATGGCCGGGAACGTAGTGTAATCCTTGGCGATTCCTTGTTTGGAGTTAAGCTCACTGCTCTGAATCTCCACTTTGGCGTTCAGGGTCTGGAGCCGGTCCCAACGGCGGTCGAGCCTGTCGACCAATTGCTGCGGCGTGGCGCTGAGCACCACGGACGGAGCTTTGGGAATAGGCAGCCTGCGCTTGGTGAAGACGAGAAAGCAGCCCGAGAGCAGCAGCGGCAGCGTCAGAGCGAAGAGAGAGACAAAGCGGCGGGTCAGTTTCATCGTCCACCTGCCATATGCAAGGCGCGCCTGTAACCGGCGACGTTGCGGCTGTGCTGGCTGAGGGTGGCGGAAAAGAGCGAGCGGCCCTGGGGATTGTCACCAGCAGCTACGAAATAGAGGTAATCAGTGTGCGCCGGGTGCATGGCGGCGCGCAACGACGAGATGCCTGGATTAGCCACCGGCCCGGGCGGCAAGCCGGTGTGGAGATAGGTATTGTAGGCGGTATTGTATTTCAGATCGCTCTGATAGATGACGCCCCGCCAGCGGCCTTCCAGTTCCAGCCCATAGATCACGGTGGGGTCGCACATGAGCGGCATTTTCTGTGCCAGCCGGTTTTCAAAGACGCTGGCCACCAGGGGTTCCTCCGCATTCACAGCCGTTTCCCGCACCACCAGTGAAGCCAGTGTAACCACGCGGTGCACATGGTGCTTGAGTCCCAGTTCGCGGGCCACGACCCGGAAGCTCTGCACCATGGCCGCGACCATCTGGCCGGCGGTCGTGCCCTTGGCAAAGTGGTAAGTGTCCGGGAACAAATAACCTTCCAAACTCCGCGCTTTGGGGTCAAGGCTGGCAATTAGGCCCGCCTGCTGCACCGCTGCCTGAAGGAACTGGCGCCGCGTGGCCAGCCCCGCCTCCTGCACACGGCTGGCAATATCGAAGATGTTCGCGCCCTCGGGGACGGTCAGGGCGACGGTATAAACCTCGCCCCGTGCGATGCGCCGGTAGACCTCCACGGCCGATAACGGGTGATTGAAGCGGTACTCACCCGCCATCAAGGCGCCGTGTTCCCAAAAGCGCAGCAGATCGAACGCCAAGCCGCTGCGCACCACGCCCGCTTGTTGCAGTTGGCGGCCGATCTTGGCCGTGGATGAGCCGGGCGCGAGATCTACGAAGGTCTCGGTTTCAGGCCCGTAGGGTGCCACAACCAACCAAACTGCCACTCCGGCTGCAACGAGCGCAACCAAAAGAAATCCCAGTACAAATCCCGCCGCGCCAGAGCTCTTCCTCCTCCTGCTCTTTCGTCTGCGGCTTACCATCGTGTTGCAATCGACCCTTCTCTCATTAGGACGTGGGGAAATCCCTCCAGGACTCCACTCTTTTCGATTGTAATGGGCAGCAGGCGCGAAGGATAGGATGCCCTGCCGAAATAGGGGCTTTAAGCTGGATGCAAGGGACAAAAAGTTGGCATCGGGTACCTATCCGCGCTATCTGGGCCTGGATGTGGGCATGCGCCGCATCGGCGTAGCGGTGTCGGACGAGCTGGGACTTACCGCGCAGCCGGTGCTCACGCTGGAGCGGCGCAGCCGCCGCGGCCCGGGCAAAAAGGACGATTTACGCTCCTTGGCGCGGCTGGCCAGGCGGTTCGGCGTGGTGGGTATCGTGGTAGGGAACCCCGCACATCTCTCCGGCGGAGAGAGCGCGCAGGCCGTTAAGATTCAAGCCTTTACCTCAGAACTGGCCGCGCTTACCGGCCTGCCCGTACACCTGTGGGACGAGCGCCTAAGCACCCGAGAGGCGCACCGGATTCTTTACCAAGCGGGACATGCGCGCCAACGGCACCGGCGGGTAGTGGACCAGGTAGCTGCCACTTTGATTTTGCAGGAGTTTCTGGACGCAGGACCCAGGGAACGCCATCCCTGAAGCTCGCCTTCCCGCGCATCGCAGGCGGCCATCGTTTTCCCTGACGAAAACGCCCATCCGGTGCTCCATCGCCTTTTCGCAGCCCTGGTTCACCGCGGCCACGATAAAGAATGCGAATGCAAGAGGGTTCCTCCAACGCACCGCTGGGGGGCGGCCAGGGCATTCCGGCGTTTTTGCTTCTCCGCGTATAATTGAGGTTCAGGTTCGTCTATCTTTTGCGGAGCGAGATATTCTGTTTGCTCGCCATGGGACCGAATGCACGAACACATCAAAAAACAGCTTCTCAGCGAAATCAAACAGCTTGAGCACGAGCTTGCTCACGAACTGCCCGCCGAGATTAAGAGGGCCAGGGCGCTGGGTGATTTGTCTGAGAACGCCGAATATCACATGGCTAAGCAGCGGCAGGAGTTCGTAAACGCCCGGCTGGGCCAACTCAAGAAGCGGATGGCCGAGCTTTCTTTGGTAAATTTCTCCAACATTCCCCGCGACCGGGCTGGTTTCGGCTCGACGGTGGTGGTGTACGACGCAACCCGCGACGCAGAGCTGGTCTACCGCCTCGTGACCAGCGAGGAGGCGGACGTAGCCAAAGGGCTGATTTCCACCACTTCGCCGATCGGGCGGGGGCTGGTAGGCAAACGAGTAGGCGACGTGGCTACGGTGGTGACACCCAACGGGAAACGCGAGCTGGAGGTTTTGAAGCTGACTACCATCCACGAAGAGGCTGGCGAAGGCGATGACCACGAAGCCGCCGCCGGCGCAGCGCAGTAGCAGGAAAGAACTAGCTGCCAGCTTTCAGCTTCTAGCTCTTTCGCGGCAAAGCATCGAACTTGGCTCTAGCGAGGATAAGCTAGGAGCTATCGCATCTTTGGAAATACTGTAGACCGAAAGCACCGGCTCAAGCCGCCGCGGTCTCAAGAAGCGGCGGCATGAAAAATCAATCTCAACAGGACTACACCATTTCCGAAATTGCTGTAGAAGCTAGGAGTTAGTAGCTGCAATGACCTGGACCAGCGCATTTGGGCGCGCCTGCGGGTGGCTTCTGGACCGCATCGTGTATGGGCTGGCGCTCACCCGCATCAATCCCAACGTGCTCACCTTTCTGGGGTTGGTGATCAACATCGGCGCCGCGTTTCTGTTTGGCCACGCCAACGCCTCGAACCATGTGCGCATGTTCTTCTATGCGGGACTGGTCATCTTCGGCGCTGGCATCTTTGACATGGTGGACGGGCGCGTGGCGCGGCGCACCAACCAGGTGACGGTCTTCGGTTCTTTCTTCGATTCCGTCATCGACCGCTATTCCGACGTGGTGCTGTTCTTCGGATTGCTGGTCTACTACGGGCGCATCAACCGTTTCCGCTACGTGGTGCTGGCGGCCTTCGTCATGGTGACCTCGCTCATGGTCAGCTATACGCGCGCTCGCGCCGAGGCGCTCATCGGCCAGTGCAAGGTGGGCTTTATGGAGCGGCCGGAACGGATTGTGCTTATTCTGCTGGGCGCACTGTTCAGCCGCTGGGGAGTGATGGCGCCGGTGCTTTGGGTGCTGGCCGTCCTATCCACCATCACTGTGATTCACCGCGTCAGCTATACCTACCGGCACACGAAACACCTGGCGCCGCTGGGGTAAAACAGTGAGCTAAGCGGGTCGAAATAACCGGGATGTTTCCGGGAGGGCTGCGGTGATTTCAATCTTCGATCGTAGAGAGTTCATCCGTCTTTGTGCCGCATGTGGAGCCTTCTTCACTCCAGCGGCTCATTCGCAGAATCTACCTGCCCCGCCGGTGAGCCGCGTTCCCGTGAAGAACCGTAAGAACCTGGTTGGCATTCAAGTCAGGGGGTTTAGCTGGGTCGATGAAGGCGTGGAAGAGGTGCTCGATAACATACAGGAAAAGGGCGATGTGAACACCGTCTGGGCTTATACGTTTTCCTACGGCGAGCAGCGATTGGAGAAGAATGGGCCCATTCCCCTGCCCGACCACGGAAAGCCCGGCAACACGATCGCCGGCGGCGCATTTTATGACTACGGCCGCAAATATTTTCAAAACACAATCCTCAAAGACTTCCGTTGCAAGGTTTATGGCAGCTTCAACGTCATTGAAGCGGTCGCGCCCAAGGCCAAAGCGCGCGGAATGAGCTTTTTTGCCTGGGACCTGAACAACGCCGGGCCCACGCTGAATGACACCATTCCGAATTATGCCGAGGTCTCCGAAATCGATGTCTACGGCCGCAGTACTAACCGGCCCTGCTTCAACAATCCGGACTACCGGGCCTTTTTAAGCGGAAAAGTCGAAAGCCTGCTTCTTGGCTATCCCACTGAGATTGACGGCATCGCCTGGGGTTCCGAGCGCATGGGGCCGTTTGAAAACATGATCGGCGGCATTACCACGCCCAGTTGCTTCTGCCGCTTTTGCCAGGCCAAGGCGCGGGCGCTCGGCATTTCTGTGAGGCGCGCGCAAGCCGGCTATCGCGAGTTGGAACAGCTTTACCTGGCAGCCGCGCGCAACCAACGCCCCAACGAAGGCTACTTCGTCAGCTTTTGGCGGCTGCTGCTGAAATATCCTGAGATTCTCAGTTGGGAATCGCTGTGGACCAACAGCTTTCAGGAAGTTCAGGCGCAGTTGTACGGTATGGCAAAGGCCATCGCTCCGGCCAAGCCCTTCGGCTTCCACATCATGCAAACCATGACCTTCAGCCCCTTCTACCGCGCCGAAGAGGACTACACGAAGCGGAGGAACTTTGCCGACTTTCTCAAACTGGCGACTTACAATACCGCCGGCGGCGCGCGCATGGCAAAATACCTGCGGCGGCTGAGCGAAACAGTCTTTCATGACGCAACACCGCCGGAGTTTCTGGAATTTTATTACAAGATCATGAATTATAATGAGGCTCCCTACGATCAGTTAGCCCGCACCGGGCTTTCGGCCGATTACGTTGCGCGCGAGACCCGGCAGGCTCTCGAAGGCGTCGCCGGCAAAGTTCAAATATATCCCGGCATCGACATTAACGTGCCAACATTGTTAAAAGGGGATGCTCCGGTGAAGCACACCACTCCAGCCACCGTGCGCGCCTCAATCGAGGCGGCCCTTGGCGCCGGCGCTGATGGCGTCATACTTGCGCGTGAATACGCCGAGATGCAACTGGCCAATCTCGCTGCCGCCGGGGACACATTGCGTGAGATCTTCGCCCAAGCGAAGTCATGATAAGGGACCTTCAAGGCGGTCAATCTCATTCAAGGAGGTCCCTCGATTGCATTTTCTTCAGCGTTCGCTGCTCCTCGCGATTTCTGCCTTTCTTTTTTGCAGTGATTCCCTTCTATCGGCGCCGGCGCAAACGCAGACTGCACCGGAGTTCGGCGCAGCAGCCCTGCTCCAAACCCTCTCAGGCCAATACACCGATCCTAAACAGCCCGACACGCCGCTAAGCTTTTACGTCAAAGACGGCGTTCTCACCGTCGAATCGGCGCGGCTTGTTCCCACCGAGCTGAACGCCGTCTCCGCCGGCGAATTCTCTGTTCCCGGCACGAATACCACCGTCAGCTTTACGCGCACCGCGGCCGGCCGTGGCGCCAGCGCCGTCTTTTCCAGCCATCCCCAGGCTGTCTACTGGCGCACCGGCCCCGCGGCTCATCACGTCTTCCACGACTATGTGCGCACCAGCGTGATGATTCCCATGCGCGACGGGGTCAAGCTTTACGCCGTCATTCTCAAGCCGGCCGACATCGAAACCCCGCTGCCCATTCTGCTTACCCGCACGCCCTACGGCGTGGAGGGAACCACGCGCGCCTCGTTTTTCGCCCAGTGGCCCTATCTCGCCCGCGACGGCTACATCTACGCGGCCGAGGACATACGCGGCCGTTACAAAAGCCAGGGAAAGTTCGTAATGATGCGGCCGCTTGCCGATGGTAGCAACCCCAAGGCCACGGACGAGAGCACCGACGCCTATGACACCGTGGCATGGCTGGTGAAGCATGTGCCCGGCAACAACGGCCGCGTGGGCGTGCTGGGCATCAGCTATCCGGGATTCCTGACCATGATGGCCGGCATCGGCCCCAACCCCGCGGTCAAGGCCATCTCACCGCAGGCGCCGATGATCGATGTGTGGCTGGGCGACGACTTCTTTCATAACGGCGCCTTCCGCCAGAGCTATGGCTACGACTACGTGCTGGACATGGAACGTAGCAAACGCTTCACCAGCGACAGCTACGGGAAGAACAAAGAGGGCCAGCCGGAGGACGGCTACAACTACTTCCTCGAGCGCGGCTCGTTCCTCCAGGACGTGAAGCGGTCCGGCGCCGGACTGCTGCCCACATGGAAGCTCTTCCTCGACCATCCGGCGTACAGCAGCGTCTGGCGTTCGCGCGGCGTGGAGTATCACCTGAACAAGGTCACCGTGCCCACGCTGATCGTGGGCGGTTATTACGATCAAGAAGACATGTGGGGACCGCAGGAGGTCTATGCCAAGCTGGAGCCGCACAACGCCAGGCACGATGTCTTTCTGGTACTGGGACCGTGGCGGCACGGCTACTGGACCACCTCCTCGCGGCGCCTGGGCGTGCTCAACTTCGGCCAGCCCATCGGCAAGGAGTTTCGTAAGCGCATCCAGGCCCGGTTTTTTGCGTACTATCTCAAGGGCCGGCCCGGATTCACACTGAAAAACACCGCCAGCTTCCAGACCGGCTCCAACGCCTGGAAGTACTATGCGCAGTTTCCGCCGCGCCGGTCGCGCCCCACCAGCCTCTATCTCGGGGGCGGCGGCCGTCTCCGTTGGAACGCTGCGTCCGCGCAGGCGCAAACCAGCTATGTCAGCAATCCTGCCGATCCGGTTCCCTACCGTCACCGGCCCATTCAGCCCACCTACGGTCCCGGTTCGCAGTGGTACAACTGGCTCATTGAAGACCAGCGCTTCGTCACCGGCCGTAAGGACGTAGCCGTGTGGAAGCTGCCCGTGCTCAAGAGGAGCCTGACCCTGACCGGCGAGGTGGTGGCCGACATCTACGCCTCTACCACCGGCTCTGACAATGACATGGTGGTCAAGCTGATCGACGAATATCCCCAGAACGATCCTGACGCGAAGATGCGCGGCTACCAGTTGATGACCAACGCCGAGATCTTCCGCGGCCGTTATCTTTCCGGCTTCGATCGCCCCAAGCCGCTCGTGCCCGGCAAGGTCTACGAGTACAGGTTTTCCCTGCACGGCATCGATCACGTCTTTGAGCCGGGTCACACGGTGATGGTCGAGATCCAGAGCACGTGGTTCCCGCTCTACGACCGCAATCCGCAGATCTTCGTGCTCAACATCATGAAGGCCCAACCCCGCGACTACAAGGCGGAGACCATCACCATTGATTCGGGACCGGGACACGAGTCCCACCTCGAAGTGCCGCTTATGCCCGCGTCCAGATGACGGCGCAAATCTTAAGGCTGCGTTTCGGGATGAAGGCAGTCTGCGCTCGGTCAGGCGCGGGCGAGCTGCAACGTGTACCCTAAAGGCGGAGCGTGCCGATGCGCGGGATTTCCATTGCGGTTTGTTCGGCAGTGTTGGCTGCCTGGGCAGTCCCAGCCCGTGCGCAGTCTGCTCCGGCCAACTCCCCCGGCATCCGAGCCGGAACGCGGTCCGTAACCCACCTTATGCTTCCGGCTGTGCGCAAGCCGCTGCTGCCGCAGGTCTTCGACGGCTGGGTAGCGGCGCAGCCGATGGAGAAGCTGAGCAGCGCCAAGCAGGCCGATGCGGCCAATGCCGCGGCCCTCGCTGAATACGGTTTCAACTACGGCGTGCTTGCGCACTACAAGCGCGAGGACGAGACTCTCACCATGCGCGCTCTGAATTTCCAGGACACCAGCGGCGCCTACGGAGCCTATACCTACTACCGGAAGAATGACTGGGCCCGGGCGGACATCGGCACGGGAGGCGCGTCAGACGGCAACCGGGTGCTGTTCTGGAAGGGCAACACGGTCGTGGATGCCAGGTTTTCCCGCATTGGGCCCATGACCCCGGGTGAGATGCGCAGCATTGCGGCGCATTTGCCGGTTCCCGGCGGAAACCGGGACATCATTCCGCCCATCCTGGCGTTTTTGCCTCAGGGTTCGCTGGATCCTCTGACCATACATTACGCCGAGGGGCCAGCGGGCTATGCAGGTTCGGGCGGCGTCTTGCCGCCACAGTTGGTGGGCTTCGATCACGGCGCCGAAACGGTGACGGCCAATTACGCGCTCCCCTCCGGAACGGCCACCTTGACCATCATCGATTGCCCCACTCCTCAGATCGCCATGGCGCAGGTGGCCGCGATTCGCGCCTATCTGAAGGCGGGTAAAAGGGCGCAGCCGCCCTGGCCGAAGGCGCTTGTGAACTCCGACCAGGCCTCGCTGGAGGTGCGGCGCAGCGCAGTCCTGGTGGCGATTGTCAGCGGTGACGCCATCCCCGACCAAAGCCATCGCCTGGTGGAACTGGTCCACTACGAGGCCAATCTGGTTACGATTCCCGGTGAAAGCCAATCGGAGGTTCAAAAGACCGGCGAGTTGCTGTTCGGCATTGCCGCATTGGTTGGGACCGGAGCTCTGGCCGCGATCCTTCTGGGGTTTTTCCTGGGCGGCGGTCGTGCACTCTACCGGGTTGCGCACGGCAAGCCGGCCTCTTCGGTCTACGACGAAGAGTTCATCCATCTCGATCTGCGGGATGATTGGCCCAAAACTTCTGAGGCAAACCGGAAGTCGCATCCGAAGGGTTAACGGGGCCCCATGCCTGTGGAAATCTTGGCATAAACCCGAAGAAACACCCCGAAAAGACGGGCAATGCCCAACAAAATAAGACGAATAAATGGCGAATATAGAGCGCCTGCGGGCAGGCGTGGACTATTTATAACTTATTGAAATTAAAGTGAATATTTCGCACAACATTTACCCTTGACACTGCCAGCCCCCGCCCCTACTATGCAGCCAAGAAAGTTCTGATGGGTTTGCCTCCGTTGGAACTATTCTCCCTAAGGAAAGAGCCGCCCAGTTGCCGGGCGGCTCTCTCCATTTTGCGGCGTTTCCCAGTCGTTTCTCCTCATGCAGCCCGGTACAGATGTCATCGTTTGCGACTCGTAAGAAGGACATGGCCGGGAGGGTTACGGAATCTGCGGTTTCACCGTAAAGCCCAGTCTGGGCGGCTCGAAATCGGTTACCGCCTTCAGGAATCAGTTCACGCAGTCTATCTCAGACGTGGCGAGGAATGCCTTCGTCATGGTCCCTGGCAATGACACCATCGCCGGCTTTTCCTCGGCGAAAACCCCGCGCCAGGCGACGAAGCCCGTGAAGTCAAGAAGAGAAACAGTTTTTTGGTTTCATCGCTTACGGGAAGATGCCGAATCCGGGGCACCGGCCCGCGGCTACCCCATTGGATACATGACCCAATAGGTTTCATAGCCGCCAGAGAGATGGCGCACACGGAAGCCGTGCTGGGCAAGGATGCGGCAAGCGTAATAAGCGCGTTCCCCGATCTCGCAGGTTATCCAGATTTCGCGGTCGCGGGGCAGTTCGCTCAGCCTGGAGCGCAGTTGCCCCAGGGGAACGTTCGCGGCGCCCTCGACGGTGTCGCGGTTGTACTCCCAGGGCTCGCGCACATCGAGCAAAAAAGCATCGCTGGCCTCCAGCTCCCGCCAGGGAGCGAGGGCCATGTCGCCGCGCAGGACATTGGCGGCCAACATGCCGGCAAGATTGACGGGGTCTTTGGCGGCGCCGTACTGAGGGGCGTAGCAGAGTTCGGATTTTTCCAGATCGAAGACTGTGGAATGCATCTGAATGGCGGCGGCAAGGACATCGATGCGGCGCGCCACGCCGGATTCGCCCAACGCCTGCGCGCCCAGAACGAGGCCGTCAGAGGTGCGAAAGAGCAGCTTGAGATGGATGGGATGCCCTCCAGGGTAATAGCCGGCATGGTCTCTGGGATGGAGATAGACGGACTGGAAGCCGTTGGCTCCGGCGGCGCGCAGAGACTTCTCCGTGGCGCCGGTGAGCGCCGCCGTGAAGCCGAAGAAGCCGCAGACCGCGGTGGCCAGAACGCCATCGAAGCGCGTATCGCGCCCGCAGATGACATCCGCCGTAACGCGCCCTTGACGATTGGCGAGGCCGGCCAACGGGACGAGTTCCCACTGGCCGGTGATGAGGTTTTTTACCTCTACGGCGTCTCCGATGGCCCAGATGCGGGGATCGGCGGTGCGCATTTGGTCATCGACGCGAATGCCGCCGCGCGCGCCGGTCTCCAGACCGGCATCGCGAGCGAGCTTGATCTCAGGCCGCACGCCGATGGCCAGAACCACCAGGTCTGCGGGAAGTGAGGCGCCGGCCTGCGTGCGCACCAGCAGACCGCCCTCGGCCGAGGGTTCGAAGCCCGCCACCGCATCGCCCAGGCGGAGATGAACTTTGCTGGCGATGAGCCGCTCGCCCGCGTACTCGGCCATCTCTGGATCGAGGGGCGGCAGGAGTTGATTGGCCATCTCGACGATGGTTACCGCGAGGCCGCGATGGACGAGATTCTCCGCCATCTCCAGGCCGATGAAGCCGCCGCCCACAATCACGGCCTGGCGTGGTTTTTTGGATTCGATCCAATTCCGGATCTGGCGGCTATCGGGAATGGTGCGCAGGGTGAAGATACCGGGCAAATCGATGCCCGGCCAGGGCGGACAGACGGGCGCAGCGCCGGGCGACAGCACCAGCGCGTCGTAAGGCTCATGGTATTCGCAGCCCGTCTCCAAGTCGCGAACGGCGATGGCGCAGCCTTGGCGGTCGATGGCGGTGACTTCAGCGCGGGTGCGAACCTCGATGTGGAAGCGATCCTGAAACCAGGGAGGCGTGGCCAGCAGGAGCTTTTCCTCCTGCTTGATTATATTGCCCACGTAGTAGGGCAGGCCGCAGTTGGCAAAGGAAACATAAGGCCCGCGGTCAAACACAACGATTTCGGCGTCTTCATCGAGGCGCCGCAGGCGGGTCGCACAAGTCGCTCCGCCCGCGACCCCTCCCACGATGAGCACCCTCTTCTTCTTCATGTTCCTCCACAAAAGATGCAGAGATGAATCGCTGCCGGCGGCGGCAATCGCTTTCACCGGCTGCGTATGCGCGGCTCGCGCCGTGCCCCAACGGAGAGTATGCGCGGGCGGACGGATTTTCTGCTATGACGTGGGTCACGGCGCGTTCACTGCGGCGCCGCACAGAAGGGTGCGCTTGGCGGCCAAGCCGGCGCGGGATCGCGCGCATTACAGCGGTTCCAGAATTGCTATATCCAGAAAGAACATTGCTGCGGGGCATTTTCATTGAGAAAATGCCACATCTCACAAACCTCAAAATGACACTGAAATTCTGGAACCGCTCTAGAAAGCCAGTTGCACACGGGCTATGGAAACGCGCTCGGCGGGCGTGCCGCGGACTTGATCCGAGGCCATTTGGAACGAGGTGTACTCGTAATTGGCAACGAACTTTATATAACGGTTTACGTACCAATTCACGCCCCCTGCCGATTCGCCGGCTGCTTTGGCCGAGGAGGCGGGAGACGCATATTGCGGAAATGTACTTGCATCGAAGGCGAGGGAGCTGTGGCGGAAGGCGATCTCCCAAGCTCCCCAGTGATGAAAGCCATGCGTGGGCTGGAAAGGATGGGCGGGCTGAATGCCGTCATAGGAATTCCTTTCGCCGGTTAGGATGATGGAGCCGGCGAGCTGCCAGCCGCGGTTGGAGAGGTAGCGATGTTCGGAGCCGGTTTGCAGTGTCTGTCCTGAGACCGCGTACTCGGCGAGTAATCCGAAGGGGCCGTGGAAGTAATCGGCCTGCGGCGCGAGGCGTTTGTGCAGCCCGGCGGCCGTGACCCCAGGCGAATACTTGAAGAACGATTCCTGGCCGGTGGTCAGAAAGGTGGGGGGTGCATTATGGTTGTGGCCGGCGGAGACAGCCACTCCCAATCCCAACTTCTGCAGCGGGACACGCTCCGTAGCCACAAACGGAAGCAGGAAGATGCGCCCCACTGCCTCGTTTGTGCCGCGCCATTCGAAGTTGGCGTTGGCGCCATCCTCAACGCCGCTAAAAAAACCGGCTTCGTAAGCGATCGTGTCCCGGAAAAAGGAGCCATCCAATTGCGCTCCCAAGTCGCGTACGGGAAGCAGATCGGAAGCCATCGATCGCTCGGCAAAGGTTAAAACCTCGTCAGAGCGCAGCACCTCCAGGCCCAGCGGAGTTTTCAACTTGCCCATGGCCAGGCTGAAGTTTGCTGAGGGCCTCCACGCGATGTAAGCCTCCTGAATGACCGCATTGCCTTGGCCGAAGTCGGGCATAAAGCGAAAGCCGATGTGATTGGCCAGCATTCCCTCGACGATGGGCCGGACGCGGCGAAACAGGAATACGTCTTTTTGCTGGTCCTGGAGGTTGGCAATAAAGAAGCGCCCGTCCGCCTCCATGTAGCCGTGAACCGTCACTTGGCTGGATTGATCCTTGTTAGAGGCCGTGAAACCTGCGCTGCTGAAGTTTACGGGTTTCCAGGCACTGGCTGCGGCCAATTCGGCTGCAGCGGGTACAGGCACTTGATGCCAGGCATTTTGGCATTGAATGGACCGTGACGCAAAACCGCAGTAAAAAATCAACAAAAAAACCAGCGAGCAGCGGCCAACGCGGCAGATGGGCAACACTCGTCTCTTCGGCAACATTGGCTTTTGCGCGGCGCTTACAATTGGCAAATAAACCTCCTGTCCCCTAACAGCGCTGGAGCGTCTCGTCATCATAGGATCCGGCAGTCTTTTCCTGTGCATTTAGACGTTGCGTTGGTTTCGGAGCCGACTCCGTTTTATGGGATTCGGCAGTCTTTTCCCCCGGCTCCACAATGGGCGTTCCCGGCTGCGACATTTTGGTCGTTTTTGGCGCTCTCCGTTTGCGGCGCAGGCTGCTGGTGAGGAGGTCGGTCAAGAAGCCGGCCGCTATGGCCGCCAACACGGCCGCGCTTCCGTAGAGCCAGGGCTTTTTGGCAGCCATGGTGGCCATGTATTCGGGAAACCCAACTTCGACGAGCTGGAGCGTCGTGGTGGAGCGGGCGATCACTCTGCGTCCGCGGCAGGCATACACCGCGACCTGATAATTGCCCGCCGGAGCCTGCTTCGGCCATTCAAACTCCAGTGCATACCGAGTCCCGGAAGAGGCTGAGACAAGGCTCACCGCACCGGGTAGCTGGCGATAGTTTCCCTCATGCTGTTTCAGACGCAGAAAATCGGCGTAGAGCAGATGGGCATAGGTTGGGTCCGGCACGGTGTCATGAATGCCGCTTTGCTGGGCGCGATTGGTAAGGCTGCACTTGCAGTGACAGAGAACATGAATTCGCTGCATGATGGCGGCCTCGTCGAGTTGGTACTCCTCCACACCCTGCCGGTCGAGCAGCGAGCTGAGAGCGGAGGAGCCGAAGCTGAGAAAGACTGACGGAGCGTGCTGGACGTGAATTCTATCGACCGTCAACCAGATGGGTCCAACCCTCCCTTTGCGATTGAAGAATTCGTCCCGCTCGGAGCCCTCGATCACCACCAGCACGCCCGAACCGGGCGGCGCCGTTCCTTCGATGCGCACGCGGGCGCCGTTGTAGAACGCGCCCATGGCGATCTTTTCGGGGAGTAGCTTTGGAACCGGCATCTGCGCCGGCGCCGGCGCCGTCTGTGCGAATGTGGCAAGCGCGGCCAAAACTGGAACCAGGGCCACAGCCGCCACGGCGAGGGCCAGCACCTTCCATCGCCGGCCACGCTTCTCGCGCAGGCCGTCACGCTTGATAACCGTCACTCCCATGAATCACCTCCCAAGCTTGAAAACAAATCCCAGGGCCAAGTGCTGAACGGGCTGGACGAAATCCACCCTTGCAATTTGGGAGATTGGAACCGAGGGCGCCTGCACCCTGTCGGCCACCATCTTGAACATGACCGCGAGCGCCAGGGCGCCGAGTAGAATCATGAGCTGCTCGCCGCGCAGAAAACGGCTGAGCCGCGCTCCAACCTGCGCGCCGATGGTGGACCCCACGGCCACCAGCAAAGCCAGCACTAAATCCACGATCTGGTTGGAGCCGGCCTGCATGATGGTGGCCCCTGCGCATGTAAACAGCGCCTGGAAGAGACTCGTTCCCACGGCGACATGAGCCGGCATACGCAGCAAGTAAACCATCATCGGCACCAGAACGAATCCTCCTGCCACACCCATGATGGCGGTGAGAATCCCAACCAAAAAACACAAAGCGAAGGGCAGCAAAACCGAGTGCCGGACTCCGGAGTGCGGAAAATCCATCTGCAGCGGCAAATGCGACAAAAAGGAGCGCCTGTGCAGCCCGTCGTGTATGGGGCTTGCCATCAGGCCATGGCGCATCTTTCGCCAGCTATCACGAACGATAAAGCCGCCCACCAGCCCCAGCATGACGATGTAGGTCAGATCGATCACCAGATCCGCCCTTCCCAGTTGCCGCAGGAGGCGAAGAATCTGAACGCCGAAACCGGAGCCGGTCAGGCCTCCGCAAAGCAGGATCACGCCCATCTTGAAATCGACGTTATGCAGCCGGAAGTGCGCGGCGACCCCGGAGGATGAGGTAGCGACAATGGCGTTGGTGCCGGAAGCCGCAGCCACTGTGGGCGGTACGCCAATCATCATGAGGATGGGCGTCATCAAAAATCCGCCGCCGATGCCCAGCAGCCCCGAGAGCAGTCCGATGACTCCGCCGATTCCAATCACCGTCCAGATGTGGACGCTGATGCCGGCAATGGGCAACAGGATTCGCATTAGATATTTCCTCCGCAAAACTTCACCGCGGCCGCCCTCATCACGCCATCACCTTAGCCCTCTCCGGCCGATCGTCCCGCTGCTGAAACGCATAGTTGCCGTCAAGAAACTGCTGTACATACCAGGCCACGGCGGCATTGCCGGTCATGTACATGTCCAGTTGGCAACTGCATGCCATCAGGCGGCCGAGTATGTCGAGATTCGATTCCGTCGCGGCGGCCGGCGCCTTTTTGAACCAGGCGTTCACCAGGTCTCCGCGGCGGTCCACGCTGAAGCCGTAATGCGACAGGCAAGTTTCGATAAATGCCGCGCGCAGGTTGCGCCGCCGCCGCGCCGCGCCGCCTCCGGCGAAGCGGAAGGCGATGTAATTGTTGCCGGGCGCTTCGGAGACACAGGCATCCACCAGCGTGAAGTGGTAAGCCAGACGCGAATTCAGGTTCATATACTCATCAGAGACCAGCAGATAGCTCTTTTCTCCCAGGGCGCGAATGGGGCCGGCGGAAGCCGTCAGCGATGTGGCCATCACCGAGGCCAGACCGCTGATGCTGGCGGGAATCTCGCGCGTCCAGGTGACTCCGGGGTGCGTAACTCCGCGCCACAACGCCTGGAACGGGCGCGAGACAATCTGTTGCGGCGTCACCTGCCCGGTTGAAGCCGCCTCTGGCGTCAGCCCGCCGCCCAAATCGAGCACCTGGAGATTGACCGGCGCGGGCGTCAGCAGACTCTTCGCGCACTGCGGGCCGTGCGCGATCTCGCTGTCATTCACCGCAAACATGGCTTCGATGGCCTTTTCGTGGCAAAACCGGAGCACGTCGTGCGCCGATTTGCAGCCCCCGGGACGGAAGTTGAAGGCCGTAGGATCGAGCAGATGAAGCGCGAGCACGCGGCTGTTGACCGGGCCGCCCGGCCCCTCGCGGTAACGCTCGGCCTCGGGCAATTCAAGATTGCGCAGCGGCCAATAGTTGCCTGCAAAGACGCGCGGCTGCACCGCGTCCAGGCTGACCGGCTCGCCGTTGTGCAGTGTTTCGAAGGCGCCGGCAAGCTGAAAGACCGAGGGAATCGCAGATTCGCGCAGCAGCGCGGCGGCGTGGCCGGTCAGGTTGCCCCACTCCGCCACCAGCCCCGAGATGCGGGGAAAGACTGCGACGATCTCCGGCGACGCTTTGCGCAGAAACAGAATGGCGCCTTGCGGCGTTGCGCTCAGCGCGGCCGCATCTGCGGCCAGGTGCACCGTCCCGGAGACCCGGCCCGGATACACGGTGCGCCCGCCGCAGAGGATCGGATCGCCGCGCACGCGCGACTTCATGCGTCCGGCGCCGGAACCAGCCAAAGCCAGCGGCCGCGATTGCACCACCCAAAGCGCGTCCGCCTCATCGAGCACCCATTCCACGTCCTGTGGACAGCCGAAGTGATCTTCGATGCGGATGGCCCACTCGGAGAGCGTTCGCAGATGCGCGGGGTTCAGACTCGGACTCTCCATCAACTCGCTGGACAGGCTTTGGCCCGAAACGCCGCCGTCTGCGGCCAGTACAATTTGTTCTTCCTTGCGCACAATGCTCTCGTTCATCACCGCATGTGGGCGCTTGCGCGAGATCACGAAGAGATCCGCTGGCGCGCGCCCGCTGGCGATGTCCACGGCCAGCCCGCGCACGGCGGTAATCCACAACACGCCGCTTCGGGGGTCCTGGGGATCGCGCGTGTACAGGATGCCGGCGGCCTGGGCGCGCAGGGCCGGCAGGCAGAGCACCGCCATCGGGCACTCGATCTCCGGCAATCCCGCCGACAGGCGGTAAAACAGCGCCCTGGAGCTGAACCGGCTTGCCACCACTTCACGGTAAGCCTCGACCATCTTTTCCGGAGACACATTGAGCAGGCTGACGAACTGTCCCGCGAAGGTGCGCGGTCCGCCTTCGCCCACGGCGCTGGAGCGCACAGCCAAGCCGGCATCTCCGGTCTCAAGCGCCCGCGCCCGCTCGGTCAGGGCGACTTCAACCGCTCTCGGAACCAAGCACTGTTTCACCACCTCGGCTATGTGGGCCGAAACCTCCTCCAAGCGATGCAGGTCATTGAGGTCGAGGTTGCGCGTAGCGTCGCGCAGTTGCTGCCACAGGGGTATGCCGCAAAACTGCCGGTAGGCCTCCGCAGTCAGCACAAAGCCGTCGGGAACGGGCAGCAGCAGCTTATTCCGTATCTCTCCCAGCGCCGCTGCTTTGCCGCCAACTTCGGGCGCTGAGCGGAGGTCCACTTCCGCGAGCCGGCGGGCCAAGGGCGGACTGACCAGCTCATCGCGCGCGGCGATATAGGATTCCACTTCGTCCCGCTGCGTTCGCACGGCCTCAGCCAAAGCGCGAAATCGCTTTTCGGTGAGCCGCTCCAGCGTGGCCACTACTTTCTCGAGCTTGTCGAATAGATAATCGATTCGTTCGCCCAAAACCCTGCGGCTGGCGGGCGCGAATTGCAGGTCCTCCTGCATGCCGGCCAGCATCTCCAGGCAATCGTTGTTCAGCGACAGCAGGCGCCGGAAGCTTGCGTACCGGGTGCGGATTGTCTGTTCCGGGGAGGCGAGCCGGTTGTCCTGCCTCCGCCACCAGAGGACCATCTCGTCACCTTCTTGCGGCCTTGCTTGCATGCGGCCTAGATCAGTTCCGGCCGGCGAATGCCAGCAGTGTTGCGGGCTTCACCAACAGCCCGATGGACATCTTCACGGTGGTCGCCAAGACGATGCTGGCGAGCACGATCCTCAATTGCTCTCCGCGCAGCATCCGCGACATGCGGGCGCCCAACTGTGCGCCGGCAGAGGAACCGATGGCCACCGCCAGCGCCAAAACGATGTCCACGGTCTGGTTACTGACCGCCTGCATGACGGTGACGCCTGCGCAGGTAAAGAGAATCTGAAACAGATCCGTACCCACGGCGACGTGCATGGGCATGCGCAGCAGGTAGACCATCATGGGCACCATGATGAATCCCCCGCCCACGCCCATGATGGCGGCCAGGATTCCCACCAGGGCGCAGAGCACAAAGGGGACAAAGACCGAATGCGTCACATGGGAGCGGGGAAAGCTCACCTGAAAAGGGAGCTTTTTCAGCAAAACCGCCTGCCGGGCAGGATTGGAGACCTTTTGTTCCATCATCCCGCGCCGCAGGCTCTGCAGGCTCTCCACAAACATGAAGATGCCCACGCCGCCCAGCATTACGACATAGAACAGGGTGATGACAAAATCCGCATTGCCGAGGGCGCGCAGAATTTTGATCACGTGTACGCCGATAGCTGCGCCGCACAGCCCGCCCAGCAGCAGAATGCCGCCCAGCTTCAGGTCTACGTTGCCCATGCGGAAGTGAATGGCGGTGCCGGAAGAAGATGTTCCGACCAGCGAACAGGCGCCGGAAGCGGCGGCGATGGTGGGCGGAACACCGATCATCATCAGAATCGGCGTCAACAGAAACCCGCCGCCCACGCCCACCAGCCCGGAGAGAAGGCCGATCATGCCTCCCACCGCAACCACGAGGTAAAGATTGATGCTGATTCCTGCAACCGGCAAATAGAGATCCATATCCGACCGCCTTTCCTGGCCGAAGCTGAATGCGAATCACGCCTGCACGGGCGGCGCGAGCCGGTCCAGATCGAGATCGACGACGCCCGCAATGGTCAGCGCGATGCGCCGCACTTCCTCGAGTTGATCGACGCTGGCGAGCTTGCCTTTGAGCGCCACCACCCCGTCGGTGGCCGTCGCCTCCAGCTCCAGGCCCTCCGTGGACGGGGCAATGGCAAGTTCGGCGCGCACGCGGCTGGACAGCGCCAGGTCCTCAAGCGACCGCCTGCACGCGGGCGTCAACTCAAAGCAGCGCCGGCGCACGGCCGCAGAGACGATGGCGCACGCGGTCTCCATCGTCATGTGATCGAGGTTGACCACCATGTCGTAAAGCAGCGGATCGCCCCAATCGACCCCATAAAGAAAATGCGTCCAGCGGCGGCGCTGCTCGTCCATCTTCTCGATGTACGCGGCGGCCTCGCTGGCGCTCAGGTGCAGGCGCTGGCGCACCATGCGCACGCGAAGCTCCAGGGGAGCAATCAGGCGCGTGCGCAAGATGTGGCGGCCGCCGCCCAAAAGCAGGTGGCCGGCCAATCCGTGATAGATCACCTTGCCGGTCCGCACCTCCTCGGCGAGGCTGGCCTGAATCAGGGCCAGGTACTTGTACCGCTTGTGGCTGAACCGCTCCAGAAACCCCGGAGGCTTTTCCAGAGCGTCGCGCAGTTCATTCTGAGAGACCCCATGCGCCGCGGCGCGCTCCACAATGACGTCGCGGTCCACGCAACGATAGCCCAGCTCCTCCGCCAGGCACTCAGCCAGCATCTTGCCGCCGCTGAACGATCCCCTGGAAATCGTGATGACCGACATCGTGTCACCCCATTCTGCGTTTGCAAACTCCGCCGCGGGTTTACAGCAATTCCTGCTCCATGCCCATGCCTGCATCCAGGATGCTGGCGCGCCCCCTGATGAGCGAAATGACCGCCGTCACAATGGCCAGGGCGAGGAGGAATAAAACCGTCTGATGAAAGGCGCCTGTCACCCGAAAGACAACTCTGCGGCCATCTCCGGGCTTCCACTCCTCGCCGTAGATTCGTTGCCACCAGGTAAGAACCGCGCCCGTGCCGACCACGCCGAAGGTGGTGCCCAGGCCGCGCGTCATGTTGAGAATGCCGCCAGCGACCCCCAGCCGGTTGCGCGGCGCCGCTCCCATGATGGCGGCGTTGTTGGGCGGCGTGAACGCGCCCACGCCCATGCCCAGCAAGGCAAGCACCGCCATCAGCGTCAGCGTAGCTCCTGCAGGAACCTTCTCCAGCAGCAAGAGCGCGCCTCCGGCAACCAGCATTCCGCCCGCCGTCAGGCCCCGCGATCCAAAACGGTCAGAAAGATAGCCGGCGAAGGGCGCCGCCACGGCTAGGGCGACGGGCACCGCAGTCAAAGTCAACCCTGTAGATTCGGGAGTTTGCCGGAGCGCGCGCTCGAGAAAGATCGGAATTAAAAACAAGGCGCCAAACAGCACGGCATAAGAAAGGAGGCCGGCAACGATGCTGGCGCTAAACAGACGGTCTTTGAAGAGCTGGAGATCCACCATGGGGAAACGAGCTTTGTGTTCCCACAGCAAGAACAGGATGAGCAGAACCGGCGAGATCGCCATGAGCGAAAGCATCCTCGGCGAGGTCCAGCCAAGCAGTTGCCCCTGGGAAGCGATGTACATCGCAATCGCGGTTCCGGGCGCAAAGATCGCCAAGCCGAGCCAGTCGAAGGGTTCAGCTTTCGTCTGGCCGGCTCCGGAGGTGGGCAGCACCAGCCATCCCATCACCGTTCCCACTGCGCCCACGGGAAGGTTGATATAAAACGCCCATTGCCAGCCCAACGTCGAGATGAGAAAGCCGCCGAGCGCGGGACCGACCGAGAGGCCAATCGCCTGCGCGGCGCCCTGGATGCCGATGGCTCGCCCTAAATCACTTCGCTCCACGGCCTGCGTAATGATAGCCACCGAATTGGCCTGGAGCATAGCGGCCCCCACGGCCTGTGCAATGCGGGCAATGATGAGCACCTCCAGTCTCCCGGCGGCTCCGCAGGCTGCTGAGCCGGCTGAAAAGACCAGAAATCCCAGCGTGTACATCTCCTTGCGGCCAAACATATCGGCCAGGCGGCCGAACATCACCACCAGCCCCACCAGGACCAGCAGATAGGCGATGGCCACCCACTCCACATCAGCTAGGGGGTCGTGGAAGACCCTGCGCAGCGTGGGAATCAGCAGGGTAGCGATGGAAGCGTCGAGCTGGCCCATAAAGGCACCCAGGCACACCGTGCCGACCACCCACCAGCGGTACCCCGGCCGGTCGGCAAACCATCGCAGCGGCTCATGACTGAGGGCTAAGCGGTGAAGACCCCCGCCGGCAGCGGCGGCTCTCGACTGCACGAGTCCGTGACCCAAGCGAAAAGGTCGCAGCACAGTTGCCTCCAGTCCCGGTATCCGGGCGTTCCCTGCCCCAACTCAAACGTCGTGATAAACCACCAGTTCATCCAGATTGAGGTGGCGGATGCCGGATACCGCGCCCGCCACCCGTTCCACCTCCCGTATGCCACGCTGACTACCCACAAAACCTCGTATATCGACGATGCCCGAACGGCACGAGACCTCGAGATCGAGCTGCGCCGTGCCGCGATCCAGCGCAAGCTCCGCACGGACGCGGCTGGTCAGAGCAAAATCCTTCATCTGAGCGCGCCGCTCCGGAGTCCATGCGAAGCACTCCAGGTGCGCCGCGCCGGTCACCGCTTCGCAGGCGTCCCCCATCTCCGTGTGATTGAGGTTGAGCACCAGATCGTAGAGCGACGGGTCGCCCCACTCGACGCCATACAGGAATCGCGTCCAATCACGGCGCTCGGCGTCGCTGCGGGCAATGAACGCGGCGCCGGTTTCCGCCGAAAGCCCCATCCGTTCTTGCGCGATGGACAATCGCATCGCCAGCGGCGCGGCAATCCGCACCCGCAGCACGGGTCCGGCGCCCTGCAGCAGCAGATGCCCGGCGTTGCCGTGATAGACGAGATTTCCATCGCTGGCTTCCTCGGCCAGCGCGGCGCGGATCAGCGCCAGATACTGACGCTTCCTTGGCCAAAGCCGTTCCAATAATCCGGGCGACTTCAACAGCGCGTCTTGCAATTCGCTTTCCGGCACGCCGCTTGCCGCCGCGCGTTGCGTGAGCTCTTCGCGCCCCAAACAACGTGCACCCAAGCGCTCCGCCACACGCTCGGCCAGGGTTTCGCCGCCGCTGCAAACCCCTCGCGAAATAGTGATGATAGGCATAGTGAATAGTCTACCGGGGGTCCTCTACGCTGCGGTTCTCAAATCCACGCCGGCCACCCCAGGGGTAGACTCCGCTACGCGCCGCGCATCCGCCATCTCTGCGGGGCTGGAAAGATTGGTCTGGATGGTGATCCGCCCATCCGCGGCGGCGACCTCGAACTCCATCTGCGCCGTGGCTTGATCGAGGGCGAGACGGGCCTTCACGCGGCTGGCGAGCACCAGGTTCTCCATCTGCGCCTGACACGTAAGGGCGTCCTCAAAACAGCGGCGCTTGCCCATGCCGGCCAGAATCTCACAAGCTTGCTCGATGCCCAATTGTTCGAGATTGAGGATGACGTCGTAGATCGAAATGTCGTCCCATTCCACGCCGTACAGGTAACGGGTCCACTGGCGCCGTTCCTCATCCACCCGCTCGATATAAGCCTTGGCCTCATCCCGGCTCCTTTGCAGCGATCCCATGGCCATGGCAATACGGAATTCCATGGGCGCAATCACACGCGCGCACAGCACAGGCCCTCCGCCCTGCAGCAGAAGATGCCCGGCATTGCCGTGGTACACGGCGTTGCCGGACTGCACCTCTTCAGCAAGCGCCGCCTGCAGAAGAGCCAGATACTTGTAGCGCGTGTGGCGCATTCGCTCCAGAAGATTGGGCGCTGTGAGCAGTGCATCGAGAAGTTCCTGCGCGGAGACGCCGCTGGCCGCCGCCCGCTCGACCATGGCGTCGCGGTCGACGCAGCGATAGCCGAGCTTCGCGGCCAGGCACTCGGCCAGCATTTCCCCGCCGCTGAACGAACCCCGGGAGATGGTAATGACTGTCATGGCTGTTCCCGTGCCTCGCTGGCCGCATCTATGCACGAAGCGGGCCAGCACCGGCCCGCCTCGCGCAGAAAGTGGTCAACACCCGTATGAGCGGGCCCACCCCTACTGCTTCTTCACATTCCCTGTCGCCGCCCCGTGGAGCTGCACCTCAACTTTCTCTTCCAGGCTGTCGTAATACTGCTTGAGGATGGCAATTACCTCGGGCTTGGAAAACTCCGCTGGCACGGGCTTGCCTTCGCTCATCAGCTTGCGCAGCAGGGTTCCTGAAAGCAACAGCCGCGCGCCGCCCTGGTAGTTGCCGTTCTCGTCGATCACCGCCTTGCTCTCGTGAGGGCAGGTCTTCATGGAGGCCATGCTCTTACACTCGTAGCAGTAGAAGGTCCAATCCATGGAGAGCGGCTGCGTCTTCAGCGCGCCATCGGGAATCTCGTTAAATATCTTCTGCGCGTCGAAGGGACCGTAGTAATCGCCGACTCCGGCGTGGTCGCGCCCCACGATGAGGTGAGAGCAGCCGTAGTTCTGGCGGAAGGTGGCATGGAGCAGCGCCTCGCGCGGACCGGCGTAGCGCATCTCCAACGGGTAGCCGCCCTGCAGCACGCGCTCCTTGCGGAAATACTTGTTGATGAGGGCGTCAATGGCCTTCACGCGCACATCGGCGGGAATGTCGCCGGGCTTGAGCTTGCCGAGAAGCTGGTGCACGTAGACGCCGTCGCAAACCTCAACGGCGATCCAGGCCAGATAGGCGTGCGAGTTGTGCATAGGGTTGCGCAGTTGCAGAGCGGCAACCGTGCTCCAACCGCGCTCCTCGAAGATCTTGCGGGCTTCAGCCGGACGCTGGTAGATGCCCTTGAACTCCTCAGGAAAATACGATTCGGAAAGCGCCTTGACGGGGCCGGCCAGGTTCACCGCGGCCTGCTCCATCACCTTCTCGACGCCCGGATGTTTGGGGTCGGTGGTGCGAAAGACCTGCTTGCACTCGTGTTCCTTGTCGATGGCGTACTTTTCTTCCACCTTCATGGTGCCCACCAGGGAGTCGGTTTCCACATCCCACAGGGCTACTTCCTCTCCTCGAGCGATGGACTTCGCGTGCTCCTCGTCGGTGGAAAGAGTGATGGGAATGGGCCAGAAAAGTCCCTTCTTGGTGGGAAGGGCGTAGTCGTCGCAGCAGCCCTTCCAATCGTCGCGGCCCATGAAGCCGTCAAGGGGCGTGAACGCGCCGATGCCCATCATAATCAGGTCGCCGGTTTCGCGGCTGGTGAGCGGCACGTGCTTCAGGTGCGCCGCCCGCTGGATTTCTTCTGCCCGCTCGCGGCCCTCGAGCAGCAAGGGCTTCAACTCGGAGCTGCCATGTGGAGAGACCAGTTTGTGCATATCAAGACCTCATTCCAATCGCGTGAGGAAGGCCGGGACCTTCAGGAAGTGCTGCGTCCGGACCACCAGCGGCCAACTGTACCCGGCCAGTTGACTTGCTTTCCTGCCATGTAGCTGCCATGGCAATGGTCCGGTAAAGGAAATGAACGAACTTCGAATAGGGCGTAGACAAAAACAGCGTGAGCACCAGCGAAAGATGGATGTAGTAGATCGAGTACATCCAATCGGGGCTCTGCGCCAGGCGCAGCGTCTCCGACAAAATGCCGGTAAGCCCGATGCCGCCTAAAAGAGAGAGAAAATACCAGTCGCAAAAGGAGCTTCCCACCCGCTTTTCCCGGTCCGCCAGGCGATTCCAAATCAGGATTGAGACGCCAACGGCGAAAACCACGGCGCACAGATTCGCAATCATCTTCAGCGGATACAGAAGCGGCATGGGGGTGACCATCCAGCCCAGGTGCATCTCGACGCCCAACACGGTGCTCGCGGTGGCAAGGCCGATGAACCCGAAGAGCACACCGAGATGACCCCAGCGGCGGACCTTCCCGGCTTCGCAACCGGCAAAGCGGCGATGCAGAAAAATCTCGATCAGAGCGGGCAGCAGGGAAGGCAAGATGGCGCCCCGGGCGCCGGCCGAACGCAGCTCCTTGATGAAGCGCGCCGCGCTGATAGCTAACACCAGCACGACAAATGCGCTCACGATATAAAAGAACATCTCAAGCCGGCTGACGGGGAACATATCCGCGAAGATCAGCGGCCGCGCCGCGGTATGGAACGCCGGCAGCTTCGCAACGGAGAGCAGAAGAAGCGCGGAAAAGAGGAACATGATGGCCCCGTTTTCGCGCCTTCCGATCATGCTTCCCATAAAGCGCGGGAAGGCCAGCCGCCGGATTGCGGCCATGCGCAGGGCGTCCATGACCGCCGACGGCCGCGCGCCGCGCGGACAGCGGGCCGTGCAGTCGCCGCAATCGTGGCAGAGCCAGATGGCCGGATCGCCGGTCAACTGCTCACTCATTCCCCATTGCGCCTTCAGCACCTGCTGGCGCGGGAAGGGCCGCGACTCGGTGGAGAGCGAGCAGACCGCGCTGCACGTGGCGCACTGCATGCACTTCTTCAGGTCCCCGCCGCTGTTCTCGGTCACTTCGCGAATGAATTCCAGGTCGGGTTGGATCGTTAACGCATCAGCCATGGCTAAAACCCCTTGTATGGGTTCGGGCCCAACTCGCGGACCCGCGCCACAAAGTCATCGATCAGATGGGGAATGCGATCGCCCTCGTCGATCCCCAACTGCACCAGTTCGATCCGCCCGGACTCCAGTTGCAGGCGTTCGAGCGTATCCTTGACGTTTTCCAGCCGGCGGTTGGCCAGCTCGCTGCCGCGGATGAAGTGGCACTGGTAGTCCTCGCCGAACTTGCAGCCCAACAGCAATACACCGTCGATGCCGCGCGAAAGCGCATCGGCGATCCAGACGATGTTCATCGAACCCAGACAGCGCAGCGGAATCACGCGCACGCTGGCGTCGTAGGAGGCGCGGTTCATGCCGGCCTGGTCAAGAGCGGGATAGGCGTCGTTCTCGCAGGCGAAGATCAGGATGCGCGGCTTGTCCGCGAACTCGTCGGGCACCTCGATGGCCTTCACCATGCCGGCAATCATGTCCACGGAGTAGTTTTTGAAGGAGATGATGCGCTCCGGGCAGGCGCCCATGCAGATGCCGCAGCGGCGGCAGCGGTAGGGATTGAACCTGGGCGTGCCTTTTTCGTCCTCGTCGATGGCGCCGAACGGGCACTCTACCGTGCAACGCTTGCACTGGGTGCAGCGCTGCAACGCAAAATTGGGATACGAGAGGTCGCCGGCGCGCGGGTGCACCGCCTGCCCCTGGGCCGCCATCTCCACGCTCTGGATGGCCTTCATCATGGCCCCGCAGGCGTCTTCGGCGGCCAGTTGCGAATCCATGGGCGCGCGCACCGCGCCGGCCGCGTAGATTCCGGTCCGCTGCGTCTCATAGGGGAAGCAGATGAAGTGCGAGTTGGGAAATCCGCTTTGCAGAATCGGCAGGTCCGGCCCTTGGCGGTAGCCGAGATGCAAAATCTCGGTTCCTTCGCGGTCCTCTAACTGGCGGATGACCTTCTCGGCTTCCGTCCGCTGCGTCTCCGATTCGTTGCGCTCCAGCGTTCTCCGCGCGTCGCGCAAGGCCCGGATTCCATCGTTGTCGGCCGAGTTTGCCGCCATGCCCGTCGCCAGCACCACCAGGTCCACCGGCACGCGCATCGGCGAGCCCATCAGGCTGCCGTCCACATGCGCCACAACCTTGCCGTTCGCGTCCCGCTCCAGGCCGGTCACCATACCCTTCATAAAGAAGTTCAGAGCGTGGTCCTGCACGCTCTGGTAGTAGGTTTCGTACTGGCCCGGCGTCACCATGTCGCGGTAGATGACGAAGATCTCAATGTCGGGGTTTTGATCGCGCAGAATCTCCGCCTCTTTCAGCGTGGACATGCAGCACACCGACGAGCAGTAGCCGAGATGGGCTGGATCGCGTGAGCCGGCGCACTGCACGAACAGCGCGCTGTTCACCACTTTGCCGTCGGAGGGCCGCGTGACAGGCCCGGCGGCGGCCATGCGCTCCAGCTCCACGTTGGTGACCACATCCGGCAGGTCACAGCCGGGCAGGGTCAGCTTGCTGCGGTCGTAGGGCTTCCAGCCGGTGGCCATCACAATCGAGCCCACGCGATGCGTCTCAGAACCGTGGTGATTCTGGAGGGTCACATCGAACATGCCCGGCTGGCCTTCGGTCTTGACCACCTGCGTCGACCAAAACACCCGCACGCGCGGATGCGCGCTCACCGCCCGCACCTTCTCCGCCAATCCGTTGTTTTCCGCTTGAGTATAGGGAGCGTGGGTGGGGAAGGTCTTCTTCAGCTCGCCGAGAAATCCGCCCAGCCGCGCCTCCTTTTCGACGAGCAGCACGTCATAGCCGGCCTCCGCGCCTTCCAGAGCGGCGTTGATTCCGGCTACGCCGCCGCCCACCACCAGGATGGTGCGCGAGATGGACTCGGCGAGCGGCTCCGGAGGCTCCATCTTTTCCAGCCGGGCCACGCCCATGCGCAGGCAGTCCTCGGCCAGCATCTGCGTGTCCTCGTCGTTGGGCTTATGGGACCACGCCACCTGCTCCCGAAGGTTGATCCGCTCGACGAGTTGGCGGGCGCCAAAGTTGAATCGCTCCATCTTGGCCCGCGGCGAGCAGGCCGCGATGGCCACGGCGTTGACCGCGCCGCTCGCCAGATCGGCCTGGATCTGCGCTACGCCCTCCTCGCCGCATAGGCACGCATGGGTGCGGCAAACTGCGGCCTTCGCATCCTTTCTGGCCAGCTCCGCCAAACGGTCTACATCGATGGATTCGCCGATGGAACAGCCGCCGCAAATGTAGACGCCAAGTTTCTTATCCATGATGTGCCCTGCCCGCCACGCACTCGATTGCCTTCAGAGCCGCGCCCGTGGCGTCGCGAATGGAGACGGCCACTTCCGCCGGCCGCTTGACGCAGCCCGCCGCGTACACGCCTGGGTTGCCATCCGCGGCAAAACCAAATTCATCCAGATTCACACCGGCCGGCAGGCCGCCGGTCTGAGGAACGATTCCCACCGCCAGAACCACCAGATCGTATTCGCGTGCGATTTTTCTTCCCTTCAGCACGTCCTCGGCGCTCACCAGCAGGTCGCGACTGCCGGGCTGCTCCTGCACCTTGCCCACCTTGCCCTTAATCAGCTCCACGCCGTTGGCGGCGATGGTCTTGGCCGCGAACTCTTCCAGTTGCCCCGGCGTGCGCAGATCGATGTAAAACATGGTGATCTTGGCCTCCGGGTATTGGCTGCGGATGTAAGCGGCCTGCTTGAGCGAGGCCGTGCAGCATACCCCGGAACAATAGGGAAGATGGTTGCGGTCGCGCGATCCGGCGCATTGCACGAAGGCCACGGCGCGGGGCGGTTTGCCGTCGGAGGGCCGCAAAATCTTTCCCCTGGTGGGGCCATCTGGCGCAGCCAGGCGCTCGAGCATCACGTTGGTGACCACATTGGAAAACTGGCCGAATCCCAGATTGTCGATCTTGGCCGCATCGTAGGGCTCCCAGCCCGTGGCCAGGACTACCGAAGCGACGCGCAGCGTCTTCCACGTCTCCTGCTGCGCGAGGCCGATGGCGTTGTAGCGGCAGGCATCAGCACACAAGCGGCAGCCCTCCGGACAGGCGCTGCGTTCCACCACGTACTGCGCGGGAAAGGCCATGCGGTGCGGCAGCCGGATGGCCTTGGTCTTCGTCATGCCGGAATTGAAGGCGTCGGGAATCTCGACCGGGCAAACCCGCTCGCACTCGCCGCAGAGGGTGCAGGCCGAAGTCACAAAACGCGGCGCGATCCGGATCACCGCCTCGTAGTTGCCGGGGGACCCCTTCAGGCTTTCGATCTCAGCCAGCGTGTACACTGTGACCCGGGGATTGTTCCGGATGCGCCGGAAATTGATCTCCAGGCCGCAAGGCGGCGGGCAGAGCTTGGGAAAGTAACGGTGGAACGCAGCCACATGCCCGCCCAGATACGCGGCCTTCTCCACCAGAACGGCCTCGAAGCCGGCCTCGGCGGCTTCAATGGCGCAGGTAACTCCCGCTATGCCTCCGCCCACCACCAGGATGGCGCCGCTTTTCCCGTTCCCTGCATTCAGATTGGCCATATCCTTAACCGGGCGACTGGCTCGCCGAACTCATCCCCATGCCAGATGGCTCATGAACAACCACCTGCGTCTTCAACTTCATCCGCTTCTCGTGAAAGAGGCTGTAGGCGAGCCAGTCGATGGCCAGCTCCAGCAGCTCCTCGTCGTCGGTGGCGATGGCTTCCCTGCGCGTCTCGTCCACCTCGAACAGCTCCAGAAATCGCGTCTCCATCACAAACCTGCGGAAGCGGTCCAGGTCGTAGAGCGACATAAAATACATGGCCAGCTTTTCCTGGCTCATGGGCTCGGCCGCATCCCAGCCGGGATGCGACATCAATTCGAGAAATGGCGCCTGCATCTGGTCGAACGGGTCGAGCTTTTGGCTCTCGATCCACTCCCGCACCGAGTGCTCGCGCCCCGCTCCGTGCCCTTTGCACAGTTGTTCTTCCACCAGAAAGTAGAAGCGGCCGGCGGCGGCGTTTGGCCCCTTGGGCTCGGCCATCCCCAGCGGATACATGCGGCAGGCCCAGGGCCGGTGCGCGTAAACGCTGCACCCGGACTCGCGAACCAAAGGACACTTGCGCGTCTGCTCGTCCATGCGCAGCAGAACCACAGGAATCTGCTTATCTTGGGAGCGCATGGTAAGCGTGTACTTTTCCAGAAACTCCGAGGAATCCATGCGCAGCGCGTTTTTCAGGCGCAGCACATCGTAGGGCGACAGCAGGATGGAAACGTCGCGGCAGCAACTGTTGAAGCAGGCCATGCCCGGACCGCAGCCGAACTTGAACCTCGTTTCCAGGTCCATGCGCGGACTGCTGTCGAGAATTCCCTCTGCGGTCAACTCAGGCATCTTGCTTCGCCTCCTCGGCGAGGATGCTGCTGCGGAGAGCGTTCGCCGACCAGACCGGCAGCGGTCCGCTCTCGCCGGTTTTGGGCTCCAGCCGGTAACGGTAGGAGGCGGTCACGTTGAACTGGCTCTTCATCCACTCCCAGCCGCGCACGTAGTAAGGACAATCGTCGTTGAAGCACACCCACTGAAACTCCCCGTCCCAGGAGGTGATCTGCGGATTGGCCCATCGCAGCATGGGAGAGTGGCAATAAGGGCAACGAAGATCGGCTGCGTGGGCCATAAGCCTCAACTCAAACCTTTGCGGGCGAGGTTCCGGCCAGGGCCGGAACCTCGTACCGTCTTATCGCGCGGCCGCCGGCTGCGCGGCCGGCGCCTCGGCTTTCTGCTGCGCGAAGATGTGGAAGATGGGCCGCGTGAGCATCTCCCATTTCCCTGTCTTCGGGTCGCAGCGGCAGTTGGCGAAGACGTGCCACTTCTCTTCGTCGAGCTGCGGCGTGTCGGTGCGCATGTAGTAACCGGGCCAGCGCGTCTCGCCCCGGAACAGCATGGTGCGGACGTGCGCCTCGGCCTGCCACATGCGGTGGACGTTCTCCCAGCAACGCATCAGTTCGTGGGTGTTGGAGGCGGCCAGCTTTTCCGAGTCTTCCTTGAGGAAGGCCAGCAGCTCCAGAGCCCGCTCCAGTTGCGCCTTGTTGGTGGCGAACTGGGCCGTCACACCGCCCGCGTACTCGTCCATGATCTTCTGCAAGCGGAACATGAACGACCGCGGCTTGATGAAGTTGGGATTGACGTCCTCGTCTGTGGAAAGTTTCCGGTTCTGTTCGAACGTCTCCAGCGGCTTCAGGACTTCGGCCACGATCTTGTCCGCTTCGGCCTGGTCCAGTTGCGGCAGAGCATTGTTCTCCACGATGAACTTGATCGCGGATTTGGCGGCGATGCGGCCTTCGGCATGCGAGCCGGAAGAGAACTTGTGGCTCGAGGCCCCGGAGGCGTCGCCGGCGCAGAACAGACCCTTGACGGTGGACATGTTGGTGTAGCCCCAGAAGTACTCGGACTTGGTTTCGGCGGTTTGCAGGTCTTCCGCACCGCACAACCAAGCCCCCGACGCTCCCGAGTGCGAGCCGATGAAATAAGGCTCGGCTGCGGAGATTTCAGAGCTCTTCTGTTCGGGTTGCACGTTGGTGCCCGCCCACAGAATGGCTTGCGAGATGGTCATATCCAGGAAGTCTTCCCAGGCTTCCGACTCCAGCTCCTTGATCTTCTTCTGGTAGGCCTTGGGATCATCCTTGTACTGCTCGGCGATCTTGGTCAGGGCCTCCTCCGTTCGCATGGAGATCGGACCCTTGCCTTCGAGCACGTCGAGCATACCGAGGTAGTTGCGCAGGTTGGCGGGAACCGGCTTCACTCTTCCGTAGGGGCCCCACTTCTCGAGCTCCGGCCGGCGCTCCACCATGTAGTCGCCGCCCATAGCGTTGGTGGCGCGCGACTTGAAGAGCAGGAACCACGCGCCCACCGGCCCGTAAGCGTCCTTGAAGCGCACGGGGATGAAGCGGACTTCCTGGCAGGTCATCTCCGCGCCGGCCTTCAGCGTGAAGTAAGTGGAGGAGCCGGAGTTCCACGGCGGATACCAGGCGCGGCCCATACCCTCGCCGGAGCTGCGCGGCTTGAAGACGTGCACAGCGCCGCCCATGGCCGCCAGCGTGGCCTTCGAGCGGAAGATATACACTTTGTTCTCGCGCACCGAGAAGCCCACGGCGCCGGCGCAGCGGTCTCCATCCATCAACGGGCCAACGATGAAGATGCGCTCGAAGATCTGGCCTACGCCACTGCCCAGCAAGGCGTTCTTGGCGGCTTCGGCAACGATCACCTTGTAGGATTCGCCGTTGATCATCAACTGCCAGCGGCCTTCGTGCACGTACTTGCCGTTTTCGTCCTTCCAGATGGGCAGGCCCCACTTCTCGAACAAGTGAACGCTAGAGTCTACGTGGCGCGCGATGTTGGCCACCAGGTCTTCGCGGGTCACCCCCATCAGGTCATTGCGAACGTAGTCCACATAGTCCTTGACGGAGTTAGCCCCGTCTTTGAGGCCGACGTACTGGTTGATCGCCGACAGGCCCATGGCCACGGCGCCCGAACGGTCCATGGCGGCCTTGTCAACCAGCGTCACCTTCAAGCCGTTCTGCTTGGCCCAATGCGCAGCTTCGACCGCAGCGCCGCACGCCGCCATGCCTCCGCCGAGAATCAACAGATCGGTTTCAACAACCACAACTTCAGGTTTAGGCATGGGCGCCTCCTTGCGCGTTCAAGCTGAAAACAGCGGGCAGCCCCAGCGAAGCGGGCTCGGTGAAAAGCGCAGAGCTGGACAGGTCTCCGCCGGAAGCAAAACCGCCGTCCGGCGCGGCCGAACCCTCCTGCGTGGTGCGGATAGGAAATTTGAACCGCTTCAGGGTTCCATTCCTGAACTTCACGGTCCACATAATCGCGTCGGTGGACCGCAGCGGGGTGACGGAGGCGCCCAATGGAACAAAGTCCGCGTAGCCGCGAACCTGGACTGCCTGTGTGGGGCAAATCTTGACGCAGTTGTAGCACTCCCAGCACATCGAGGGATCGCGGTTGTAGGCCTTTTGCGTGTCCTTGTCCAACACCATCAAGTCGTTGGGACAGATATATTGACACGCAGTGCGATCTAGGGCTTTGCAGCCATCGCACTTCTCAGGATTGACAAAGCTCGGCACTCAGCACCTCCAGCGGCATCTGAATTTCTTTCCAACGGAAAGATTCGGCTTCGGACTGCTTGCGCGCTCAAAGAATCGGATATTGCCAGCCGGGTCAGCTTCCCGCCCACCGAATACACTCTTGGCCGGGATCTGCGCATTCCCTTCTTCCCCGCTCCTACTCGCTGAAGCCCTCTCTCTGCGTAACCTGCGCCGCCGTTGAAGATCACTTCACGGCCACGCAGCGTCTTGTAGTCTCAGCACTCCATCGGTAAGAATCGCGCAGGCACTCGTGAACCAGTGATTGCGCCCACTTTCCGAAACCGGATTGAAGTGTAGTTGTATTGCGCTCGAAATCTCTGTGACTGTGGTCACGGGTGCGGAAACCGGCCATCACATTCAGTCCAGAGCGTTGCCGGCGCATCTCTTCTGGCCGCAAAAATCATTTCTGCTCTTGTTCACGTCTAAGATTTCGTGTTAGTTAGTCACGGACATTTTTAAGGCTGCGGCAATCCGGAACGTTCATGCGCCGAGTAAGAGATTCCCGCGCACGTGAGATAAAACACGCCGCGATCCTCTGTCATCTCTGAATTAAATTGGCTGATTGTGAGTTGCAACACCTAATCACAGGGCTTTCTCAAGATAGAGTTGACGCTGTGGTTTAAAACACACCTGCGCTCAGGCGATTAGGCCACCCTTGATAAAAAGGGCCGTGATCATTGGATTTCTCTTCATCTGCCGTTGCACACCAGCTAGGACCTGTGACCCATAGCACATAATTTCCGCGAGGCTCGACCTACGCTAGAAAACCGGGTGCAGTTCGCGCTCCGCGCTTTGAGGGAGGCAGAAATGAGTGTTGCGGTGTATATCACCATCTATGCGGGATTGCTGATCTTTTTGGTGGGCTGTCTGCTCCGTGCCGTCGAATACGCGCGCACCCCATTTCATCTGCGCTGGGAGCTCTATCC
>JAJYZC010000027.1 GCA_021800255.1 Acidobacteriota bacterium | reverse complement strand
ACAGAAGAATGGGTGCTGCGGCGCATCGAGCTGACGATCCGCGCCGGCGAGTTTGTGACTGTGATGGGGCCTTCCGGGGCGGGGAAGTCGTCGCTGCTGAACGTGCTGGCTTTGCTCGACGACGGCTGGCGGGGCGAGTACTGGTTTGAGGGAACGGCTGTGCACGCGCTCAACCGCAAGCAGCGCGCCGATCTCGCCCGCCAGCGCACCGGCATGGTCTTCCAGAGCTATCACCTGCTCGACGACCTGACCGTGGCCGAGAACATCGACCTGCCGCTCTCGTACAAAAACCTGCCCGTGAAAGTACGGCAGGGAATGGTGGCCGACATTCTCGACCGCTTCCGGATCGTAGCCAAGAAGGATTTGTTTCCCTCGCAGCTCTCCGGTGGGCAGCAGCAACTGGTGGGAATTGCGCGCGCGGTGGTGCATGCGCCGGCGCTTTTGCTGGCCGACGAACCCACCGGCAACCTGCACTCCGCGCAGGCGCGGGAGATCATGGAGTTATTTCAAGAGCTCAACCGCCAAGGCGCGACCATCGTGCAGGTAACGCACTCGGAAGAGAACGCGCGCTACGGCCGGCGCATTGTGGAGTTGCACGACGGCTGGCTTACGGACGACCGGACGGCGCCAGAAAAACCGAAGGAGGATAACTCCCAGTGAAAAGTTTGAAGACGAGTTTGGGCAAAACCATCGCGACCATCGCTGCGATTCTTTTATTGCAGGTAAACCCGGCTTGGGCTGCGGAGCCAGCGGCGCCGCAACCTGCGCCTTCCAGCGCGGGAACCGCGCTGCCGCCGGAGGCGCCGGGGCCGGCTGTGAGCCGCGCTGCGGCGGCGCCGATTTCGCTGGCGCAGGCCATGCAGCAGGCGCAGCAGCAGCCGGCTATACAGGCAACGCCGTTTCACATCGGGATGCCCCATTCGCATAATCCGTTCTCGCCCTATATGCCCGTCACGGTGCCTCCGCCGAACCTGCACAACTCGCCGCTCTTGAGAACTTTAATCCGCAGCGGAAAGCTGTACCTTTCGTTGCACGACGCCATCGCTCTGGCCATCGAGAACAACCTCGACATCGCCTATTTCCGCTATAACTTTCCCATTGCGCAAGCGGACTACGCGCGCACCAAGGCCGGAGGCGTTGCGAACGGCGTCAACACCGGAATCATGCAGTCCTCTACACAGGGCGGATTCAGCTCTTCGGGCGGCGGCGGAGGCGAAAGTTCAGGATCGGCGGGCGCGGGTGCGGGCGGCATCGTGACCTCGACGCTGGGCGCCGGAGTCTATGTACCTTCTTTCGATCCCTATTTGAATTTCAACGGTTACGTGAATCACACCGTCCAGGAAGAAGGCAACGTCTTCACGTATGGGGTTCCCATCTTCGATCAGAACAACATTGAGGCGGTGGCCAACTACTCGCAATCGTTCCCGCTGGGCACCAACCTTTCAGTCAGTTACGTGGGGCAGCGTTTTGCGAATAACAGCCCATACCAAGCCATCAATCCCACGCTCTACTCGAATTTCCAGTTGGTACTCAGCCAGCCGCTGCTCGCTGGTTTCGGCTTTGCGACCAATAAACGCTGGATTGTAATCGCCAAGCAGGACCTCACGGTTACCAACCTTGCGTTCCGCGCTCAGGTCATCGCCACCGTCACGCAGGTGGAGAACATCTATTGGGACCTGGTGAACGCCTATGAAAACGTGCAGGTGAGGGAGCGTTCGCTGGCCTTTGCGCAAGAGACCCTCCAGGACGACCAGAAGAAACTCAATCTGAACGCAATTCCGGCCCTACAGGTGATGAAGGACGAGACGGACGTGGCCTCCAGCGAAGGCGACCTGACGATTGCACGCGCCAATCTCCGCCTGAACGAGCTTCTCATGAAGAACGCCCTCACCAGAAGCGATAGTCCGGCGATCGATGAGATGCCGGTCATTCCCCTGGATCGCACCGGCCCGCCCGATCCCAACGCCTCCAAATCGATTGACACGCTGATCGCCGAGGCCGAAAAGAACCGTCCCGACGTCGCGGAGGAGCAGATCGCAATGGAGAAGGCGCGAGCCAGTCTCAGGTCCATCCGCAGCGAGCTATTGCCCAGCCTGAACCTCTACGGCGTTTATGGAGGAGCCGGCATTGCGGGCCCCAAAAACCCAACTTGTAACCTGAGTCCGGCGACAGAATGCAACTCCGATCTTCCTACGGGCTTCGGCGACATGTTCGTGAATACCTTCAATTACTCCTCGCCGGATTACCAGGTGGGCATGAATCTGTCCATCAACCTTCGCAACCGCGTCCACAAGGCGGATCAGCTGCGGGCGGCGCTCGAATACCGGCAACAGCAGATCAACTACGAGGAACAAAAGAAGACTATCCGCTTCGACGTGCGCAACGCGCTCTTCGCGCTGCAGCAGGCTCAGGCCCGCGTCCAAGCCGCGCAGCAAGCCAGCGATCTGGCGCAGCGCACCTTTGAAATCACCACGCAGGAACAGAGGCTCGGCGCCGTGTCCAGCTACGATACGCTGGTTGCCCAACACCAACTGGCCATTGCCCAATCGGCCTTTTTGGCTGCTCAGACGGCATATGAGAAGGCGCAGGTGAACCTTGATCGCGCTACCGGAGAAACGCTAGAGCAGACCGGCGTCTCCATCGAGGATGCGAAGGCCGGCGTCGTGGGTTATGCGCCGTAGAACCGGCGCCGGGATCGAAACGAGCATGGAGCGGAGCGTTGCAAGGGCAGGAACCGGCGTCTGCGCTACAAATATCTACGCCGGCGAATGATGCGCCTCCGCGGCGGATTTCTTTTTGACGGCCATCAACTCCGCCGCTTTGTGAGCGATGTGCTCGGCGCTCACTCCGAGCTCCTTCACCAGCTCCCAGGGTGCGCCAGAGTCGCCGAAACGGTCCTGAACGCCGATGGCGCCGGTAATCACCGGCAAGCCGTACAGCTCGCGGCTTTCTGTCAAGATTGCGCTCACGCGCCAGGCCAGCGCGCCGGTCTGATGCTCCTCAGCGGTGACCACTACGCCGGTTTCCTTGGCGGCGCGCACGATGGCCTCCGCATCGATGGGCTTGAGCGTGTGCAGGTTCACGACTCGCGTCTCGTAGCCAAACTCCCGCTTTAGGATCCAGGCTGCGCGCATTGCCTCTGGAACCATAGGTCCGATGGCCACGATGCTCAGGTCCTCAGCTTCGTTCTGATAGTCCGCCGCCAGGCGCGTCTCAAACGCTTCGGCGAAGTTGGCGGCTTCAGCGCGCAGCCGGATCGCGTTGGCCCGCCCAAAGACAAAGGGGGTGTTTTCGTCCGTCACGATAGGCGTGGCTTCACGGGCAAAGCGAATGTATTTGGGTCCCTGGTGTTCGAGCAGCAGGTAGCGCGTGGCCTTGCGCGTCTCCTCAGCGTCGCAGGGAACGGCCACCGACATATTGGGCAGCCCCTGCATGGCGAAGAGATCTTCGAGCGCCTGATGGGTGGCGCCGTCGGGGCCGACCGAGACGCCGGCATGCGCTCCGGCCACCAGAACACTGAGGTTCGAGTAGCACACCGAGACGCGAAGCTGATCGAGGTTGCGCGCCGCGGAGAACGTGGCATAGGAACCCAGCACCGGCAGCTTACCTTCGCGCGCCATGCCCGCCGCGGCGGCCGTGGCCGATTGCTCGGCAATCCCCATGCTGATCCAGCGATTGCCCCGCTCCGGCTTGCCGGCGTAAAACTCGCTGATGGTGATCGATCCGGAGATGTCCAGGCCGATGCACACCACGCGCTCGTCATCGCCGCTGGCAGCCAGCGCCCGGCCGAAGCCCTTGCGCGCCGGCTCCATCTTCACTTGCATATTGGCGCCTGCGTTCCACCAGTAGTCGCGCGAGAAGCGGGGCGTCTTGGCTCGGAGCTTGAGTTCGGCCTCCGCCTGGTAGCTTCTGGCTGTATTGAGGAGCCGCTCCACGGGTATGCGTTCGCTCAGGCCCAGCTCTTTGAGCGCCGCATCCAGCTCCTCGCGGACGGGCGCTTTGCCGTGCCAGCCCGGTCGGTTCTCCATAAAGCTCACGCCCTTGCCTTTGACCGTATCGGCGAGAATGACCACGGGCTTACCCTCCGCGGTTCTGGCCCTATCCAGCGCGGCCACGATGGCGCTCATCTTGTGCCCGTCGATGCGCATCGTCTCCCAGCCGAAGCTGGCGTACTTGGCCTCCAGCGGCTCGACCCGCATCACATCTTTCACCCAGCCGTCGATCTGCAGGCGATTGCAATCTACGATAGCGATGAGGTTGCTGAGGCCATAATGCCCGGCTTCCATCGCCGCCTCCCAAATCTGTCCCTCCTGCTGCTCTCCGTCGCCCATCAGGCAGAAGACCTTGTGCTGCTTGCCGCCGATGCGCGCAGCCAGCGCCATGCCCACGGCCACGCTCAATCCCTGGCCTAGCGAGCCAGAAGAAATCTCCACTCCTGCCAGCTTGCGCCAGTGCGGATGCCCCTGGAACGGCGAGCCGAGCTTGCGCAGAGTCACCGTCTCTGCGATTGGGAAAAAGCCGGCCATACCCAGCCCCGCGTAAAGGGCCGGCGCTTTGTGTCCTGCCGACCAGACGATCCGGTCGCGGTCCTCCCAGGAGGGATTCTTGGGATCGAGATCGGCCGCGTGCAGGTACAAAGCGGCCGTGACGTCCATGATGGAAAGGGTGCCTCCGGCGTGGCCCGAGCCCGCGGCGCACAGCGCCACCAGATTGTAGCCGCGCATCAGCAGCGCGGCGTCTTCGAGCTTCTCAATCGAGTATTCCCGGACTACCTGTCCGGTTGCCGAGTCCCTGAGCGCCATCGCTTGCTCCTTTCACGCCCAAAAACCAGGGCGGGATGCTCGCGCGCTCCGTCGCTTTCGCGGCTCCGCGCTCCAAGGCGCAGAGGCGCGCTGCCTACAGATTTCGCTTCGCCCATGCGCCGATTCGCTGCAAGGCCTCCATCAGGTTGTCCATGGAGTTGGCTACGCTGAAGCGCAGATAGCCTTCGCCATACCGGCCGAAGGATGTGCCCGGCAATGCCGCCACGCCGGCTTCCTCGAGCAGCGCGCCGGCCAGCCGCTTCGACTCCCAACCCGTTCCTGTAATGTTGGCGAAAACGTAGAATGCGCCCTTGGGCATGCGCGCGCTGAAGCCTTCAATCTTGTTGATCCCGTTGACAAACGCACGGCAGCGGCGCTCGAACTCCGTGCGCATGAGGCCCACCGCGCTCTGGTCGCCGCTGAGCGCCTCGACGCCGGCGATCTGCGTGAAGCTGGCCGTGCAGGAGTTGGAGTTGGTCATCAGCCGCGTGATGTGCGCCGCCAGGCTGGTCTGCATGACGCCGTAGCCCATGCGCCAGCCGGTCATCGCGTAGGTCTTCGAGAAACCGTCCAGCAAAATCGTCCGCTCGCGCATCTCCGGGATAGACAGGATCGAGAACGGCTCGCCCTCGAATTGCAGCCGGCTGTAAATTTCATCGGAGAGGAGCATGATGTTGCGGTTGCCGATGGCCTCGGCTGCGCGCTCGATGTCTGCGCGCGAAAGCACGCCGCCGGTGGGATTCTGCGGCGAATTGAGGATAATCAGTTTGGTGCGGTCCGTAATCAACGCCGCCATCTCATTCACGTCCATGGCGAAATCGCGTTCCTCGCGCAGCGGGATGGGCACTGCCGTGCCGCCGACGTAGTTGATCATGGATTCGTAGATGGGGAACCCCGGATTGGGATAGATGACCTCGTCGCCTTCGTCCACCAGGGCCAGCATGGTGAAGAACATAATGGGCTTGCCGCCCGGCGTCACCACCACTTCCTCCGGTGAAACCTCCACGCCGCGTGTGCGGCCTATGTACCCGGCGATGGCCTGGCGCAGTTCGGGCAGTCCGGCGGAGGGCCCGTAGTGGGTCCAGCCCTTGCGCAGCGCATCCACCGCCGCCTCCACCACGTTGGCCGGGGTGTTGAAATCGGGCTCACCGATCTCCAGATGAATGATGCTCTTGCCCTGCCGCTCCAGGGCCTTGGCTTTGCTCAGAACCTCAAACGCAGTCTCGGTGCCGAGCCGCGACATGCGTTGTGCCAAAGGTAACGCGCGCCCAACCGATGCCGCCGTCATGACCCCTCCTTTTCCTCTGCGCCAGGCGAGGAACCAGAATATATCCGCCGCCGCCAATGGTAGAAGGCATTATACAAAGTCCCATCTCGCCGGCTCTGTTCCCTGCGTCACAGCGGATTGAGACTGCCCGGATGCGGCCATCTTCCCATTCCGGCACGAAAAGCCCCTGGCGGCACGGTGATCCATTGCCCTGCTCTCCCGTCCATTCGCTTATCCGCCCTGCTGCAATCTGGACTACACTGTCTCTGTTATGGCAACGGCAATGATCTCCCATTCCATTCCGTCGCGTTCGCCGCAAGGCGCCTTTGCGAACGAGCCCTTTGTCGATTTCAAGGCGCCGGAGAACGCGCGCGCCATGCGGGCGGCGCTGGACAAGGTGACCGCGCAGTTGGGCGCCGAGCACGATCTGATCGTGGGCGGGCGCCGGATGAAGACCGGCGAGAAGATTCGCTCCATCAATCCGGCGCGGCCCGCGCAGGTGGTGGGGGTGCACCAGAAGGCCGGCGCGGCGCAGGTTGAAGCGGTGATGGCCGCGGCGCTCGGCGCCTTCGAGTCTTGGAGCCGGGTTCCGGCTGGGGAGCGGGCCTCGCTGCTTTTGGGCGCGGCGGAGATCATTCGCCGGCGCAAGCTGGAGTTCGCGGCCTGGCTTGTCTACGAGGTGGGCAAGAACTGGGCCGAGGCCGACGCCGACGTAGGCGAGGCCATCGACTTTCTTGAGTTCTACGCGCGCGAGGCGCTGCGTCTGGCTGCGGCTGTTCCGCCCATCCAGTACCCCGGTGAACGCGACGAGCTGCTTTACATCCCCCTTGGCGTAGGCGCGGTCATTCCGCCGTGGAACTTTCCGCTGGCCATTATGGCGGGCATGACGGCGGCCGCCATCGTGACTGGGAATACAGTGGTCCTCAAGCCTTCGAGCGACTCCCCAACCGTGGCCGCGAAGTTCGTGGAGGTCCTCGAAGAAGCCGGACTCCCAGACGGCGTGGTGAACTTCTGCCCTGGCTCGGGCGCCAGCTTCGGCAACGCCGTCGTCGAGCATCCCAAGACCCGCTTCATCGCCTTTACCGGCTCCAAGGCCGTGGGCCTCCAGATTCACGAGTGCGCCGCCCGCACTCAACCCGGCCAGATCTGGATCAAGCGCACCATCCTGGAGATGGGCGGCAAGGACCCGATCCTGGTCTGCGCCGATGCGGACCTGGACGCCGCCCTCGACGGGGTGGTGGCCTCGGCTTACGGATTCAGCGGGCAAAAGTGCTCGGCCTGCTCGCGCGCCATCGTTGAGGCGCCGGTCTACGACGTATTCGTCGAGCGGCTGCGGGAGCGCGTCGCCCGGCTGACCGCCGGCGACCCGGCGGCCAACCCTAACCTGGGCCCGGTAATCAATCAGGCCGCCCTCGACTCGATGCTGCGTTATATCGAGATAGGCAAGAAGGAGGGCCATCTGGTTGCCGGCGGGCGGCCGCAGCGGCCGCCCACTGTGGAAGACGGCTTCTTCCTGGAGCCGACCGTGTTTGCCGATGTCTCTCCTGATGCGGTGCTGGCGCAGGAGGAGATCTTCGGGCCGGTGCTGGCGGTCATCAAGACCGCGAGCTTTGAGGAGGGGTTGAAGATCGCTAACAACACCGAGTACGGCCTTACCGGCGCGCTCTATTCGACCGACCGCGCCAAGCTGGACCTTGCCCGGCGCGAATTCCATGTGGGCAACCTCTACTTCAACCGAAAGTGCACGGGAGCTATGGTGGGCGCGCACCCCTTTGGCGGCTTCAACATGAGCGGTACTGACTCCAAGGCCGGCGGGCCGGACTACCTGTACCTCTTCACCCAGGCCAAGAGCGTGGCGGAGAAGCGATAGTGCGGGCATAAGATATTGCAGCAAGTTCCAAAACTGAGTGCTGCGTCATCGATCCACCCACCCGCTCTCGTTCGCTCTATCTGGCCCTAGTACACTTAGGTCAGTCCCCTTTCCCGGGCAGCGCAGGAGACTCTCATGGCATCCATCCTTCATCCGGCAAGCCCTTCGCAATCGCGTCCGGGGCGCTTTGGCGTCTACGGCGGACGCTACGTGCCGGAGACGCTGGTCTACGCGCTCGATGAGTTGGAGCGCGAATACGAAGCCGCCAAGGCCGACGCGGCCTTCCATGCGGAGCTGAACGCGCTGCTCCACGACTACGCCGGCCGTCCCACGCCGCTCTATCTCTCGAAGCGGCTCACGGAACAACTGGGCGGGGCCAAGATCTACCTCAAGCGCGAAGACCTGCTGCACACCGGCGCGCACAAGATCAACAACGCGCTGGGCCAGGGATTGCTGGCCAGGCGCATGGGCAAAAAGCGCGTGATCGCCGAGACCGGCGCGGGCCAGCATGGCGTGGCCACGGCCACCGTCTGCGCGCTGCTGGGCCTCGATTGCGTCATCTACATGGGTGACGTGGACATGGAGCGCCAGGCGCTGAACGTGCAGCGCATGAGGCTGCTGGGCGCGGAGGTGCGCGGCGTCTCGTCGGGCTCGAAGACGCTCAAGGACGCCATCAGCGAGGCCATGCGCGACTGGGTGACCAACGTGCGCACCACCTATTATCTGCTGGGCTCGGCGCTCGGCGCGCACCCTTACCCCACCATGGTGCGCGACTTCCAGCGTGTGATCGGCCGCGAACTGAAGGAGCAGATTCTCGCAAAAGAGGGCCGGCTGCCGGCAGCCATCATTGCCTGCGTGGGCGGCGGGTCGAACTCCATCGGCGCGTTCTACGAGTTCATCCCGGATCGCGCGGTGCGCCTGATCGGCGTGGAGGCTGGCGGGCGCGGAACGGCGTTGGGCGAGCATGCGGCGCGTTTCCAGGGCGGCGCGCCCGGCGTGCTCCAGGGCACTTACTCTTACGTCCTTCAGGACGAGGACGGCCAGATCGCGCTTACGCACTCGGTTTCGGCGGGCTTGGACTACGCCTCCATCGGCCCCGAGCACGCCATGCTTCACGATTCCGGCCGCGCGGAGTACGTCTCATGCGACGATGCCACCGCGCTCGATGCGGTGGTGAAGCTGGCGCGGACGGAAGGGATTTTGCCCGCGCTCGAAAGCGCGCACGCGGTGGCCGAGGCTCTACGCATAGCTCCTGCGCTGATCCCGCATGACATACTGGTGGTGAACCTTTCCGGGCGCGGCGACAAGGACATGGGGATATTGGCCCGCGAGTTGAAGTTGTAGGGAAAGAAGAGATTGTGCAATCCCAGGTCTCAAAATCGAGGCCCAGGGAACCAAATTTGTGGAAAGATGCCGATTCGTTTCGCACACCAACCGGGCCTTGTGGTTTATCTGACCGCCGGCGATCCGTCGCTCGACGCGACGCGGGAGATCGCCTTTGCCGCAATCGATGCGGGCGCGGATGTGATCGAGCTGGGCGTGCCTTTCAGCGATCCGCTTGCCGACGGGCCCATCATCCAGCGCGCCAGCGAGCGCGCCTTGGCGCACGGCACGCGGCTGCGCGATGTGGTGGGTTTGGCGGGGGAGATTCGCACCGTTCGGCCGGGGGCGGGCCTGGTGATCTTCAGCTATCTCAATCCCATCCTGCGCTACGGCCTGGGCAGATTTGCCGATGATGCCGCCGCGGCCGGAGTGGATGGCGTGCTGGCCACCGACATGATCGTCGAAGAGGCCGGCGAATATCTGGCCGAACTGGAGCGCGCGGGGCTGGCGCCGATTTTTCTGGCCGCGCCCACCAGCCCCGACGAGCGCCTGAAGTCCATCGCCGCGCACTCCAAGGGTTTCGTGTACGCCATCTCCCGCACCGGCATTACAGGCACGCGGGCGAGCCTGACAACCGACGCCGCCGCGCTGGTCAAGCGTATCCGGCGATGGACCAAGCTGCCCGTGGCCGTGGGGTTCGGCATCAGCAATGCGGAACACGTTGCCCAGGTGGGAGAGTTAGCCGACGCCGCGGTCGTCGGCAGCGCCATTGTCGAGCTGATCGAGCGTTCCCAACCGGACGAAGCGCCCGGCGCAGTAGCCCGATTTATCAAGGGCCTGCGCCTGCCTGCTGCGGCGCTGGCCCGGTGAAAAGACAGCTTCAAGCTACTAGCTTTTAGCCTCTAGCTCGTTCTTTGCGGGACGAGGCGGCGAGGCTAGCAGCCGCGAAAAAAGCTAGGAGCTGGAAGCTAGCAGCTAGAGGCTTAGATGACCATCGAAGAATTGCGAAGCCGCATCGATGTTTTGGACCGCCAACTCGTGGAACTGTTGAACGAGCGGGCCCGCGCCGTGCAGAGGATCGGCCACCTGAAGGCCGCTACATCACTCCCGGTCTACGAGCCGGATCGCGAAAAGACCGTTTACGCGAATGTGCGCATGGCCAACAAGGGACCGCTGCCCGGCATCGAGATCCAGCATATCTACGAGCGCATCATTGACGTGATGCGGGCGTTGCAGAAGAACGAGCTGGCTTCAGAGAGACATGCCCAAGCCGCCCCATCCGGGGAGCCGCTGACGGGCCGCGCCGCGGGCGTAGAGAATCCCCAGCGAACAGTATCTGTCGCCGGAGATCCCTCACAGGCGCCCGAGACAGGGAAAGAATCATGATTGTCGCTATGCAGGAGAATGCCACCGAAGAGCAGATCGATGCCGTCATCGACGCCATGGAGGATGCCGGCGTGGACGTGCATCGCACCACAGGCGAGTTCCAAACCATCCTGGCCGGCGTGGGGCCCACGGCCGGCCTCGACCTCACCAAGTTTGAAGTGCTGCCGGGCGTGCTCCATGTGCACCGCATCAGCGCGCCGTATAAGCTGGCCGGCCGCGCCTTCCGTCCCCAGGGTACGGTGGTAGAGTTTGCCAACGGCAGCGCCATCGGCGGGGAAAAGGTGGCCCTCATTGCCGGCCCTTGCGCCGTCGAGAGCCGCGAGCAGATCTTCGCCACCGCAGCTTGCGTCAAGCGCGCGGGCGGCGGCTTTTTGCGCGGCGGCGCCTTCAAGCCGCGCACTTCGCCCTACTCCTTCCAGGGGCTGGGTATTCCCGGCCTGGAGCTGATGCGCGAGGCCGCCGGCGCCAACGGCCTGGCGGTGGTGAGCGAAGTGATGGAGATTGCGCAGATCGAACCCATGCTGCCCTACGTGGACTGCTTCCAGGTGGGCGCGCGCAATATGCAGAACTTCAATCTGCTGCGCGAACTCGGGCAGGTGCGCAAACCTGTACTGCTCAAGCGCGGCATCGCCGCCACTGTCGAGGAGCTGCTGCTTTCGAGCGAGTACATCCTCTCCGGCGGCAATTATGACGTGATCCTGTGCGAGCGCGGCATCCGCACCTACGAGACGGCGACCCGCAACACCATGGACATCTCGGCCATTCCTGTACTCAAGAAGCTCACCCACCTGCCCGTGGTGGCCGATCCATCGCATGGTACCGGCCGCCGCGACATGGTGGCGCCCATGGCTAAGGCTGCCGTGGCCGCGGGCGCTGACGCCCTCATCATTGAGATTCATCCCAACGCGGACAAGGCCGCCTCCGATGCCGCGCAGACCCTCTATCTCGACCAGTTCGAGAAGCTGGCCGCAGAGCTGAGGGCGATCGCCGCGGCCGTGGGACGCACGCTGTAAGATAGAACGAGTCAGAATCACCAGCGGGGCCGGGACAAACCGGAGTTTGTACGCTTCGTGTGGCCGCGGCAAACGCCAAAGTCAACGCACCGGCCCCGGTTATCCTCTCAATTGCTGACTCGCTAACTATGATCTCTCGCATCTCCATCCTCGGCACCGGGCTCCTGGGCGCATCGGTGGGCCTGGCTCTGCGCGCCGCCGGCTTTGACGGCTCCATTGTGGGCTGGAACCGCAGCGCCGAGCAGGGCCGGCTGGCGCTGGAGATGGGCGCGGTGGATACGCTTGCCGGCGATCCGCTGGAAGCTGCGCGCGCCAGCCAGGTGGTGCTTCTGGCGGTGCCCATCTTCGCCACCCTCGACTTTATGGAAAAGCTGGCCGGCGTGCTCGGCCCCGAGCACATGGTCACCGACGTAGGCAGCACCAAGCGCGTGATTTCTGAGGCCGGCGCGCGGCTCTATAACACGCCGGAGCGCGCGGCGTTTCTGCCCGGCCATCCCATGGCCGGCAAGGAGCGGGGCGGCGCGGCGCTGGCTGAAGCCACGCTCTTTCGCGGCGCGGTGTGGCTGTTTACTGACGATCCCGCAGCAAAGCGCTCGCCGCACGCGGCCGCGCTGGTGAAGGATTGGCGCGAGTGGGTCGCGGCCATGGGCGCCAGGACCCTCGACCTCGATCCCGTGCGTCACGACGAACTGGTGGCGTGGGTCAGCCATCTGCCCCAGTTCACGGCTACGGCGCTCAGCGCGGTGCTCGAAGAGGAAGTCGGCGGCGCCCCTGAACTGAAAGACGTGGGCGGCCGCGCCCTGCGCGAGATGACGCGCCTGGGCGCCAGCCCCTACTCCATGTGGCGCGACATTGCCCACACCAACACCGAATCCGTTGAGCGCGCTCTGCTCGCGCTTGAGCAACGTCTCGCCCTCGTGCGCGAGAACCTGCGCACCCCCGAGCTGCGCAACCAGTTCGAGCAGGCCAACAATTTCCGGCGGGAATGACGCCTGGAGTGAACCCCGAAATGGGGCATGTCACGCAACATTAATTTCACCGCGACAGAACGGGTCCACAGAGTCGTACTACCGCCGCCACAGCCGTGCCTCATAGTGGGTTTGCTCCAGTTACAGATTGTGCTGCCGCTGCTGGGCTGCCAGATCATTTTTCGACTGCTCCACTACACGCAGGCCGATAGCTGATCGAGCCACACGCGAAGCCCTGCCGCGTCGAGCGGTTGATGCGTTCCCGCCTTGATATGGTCCCCGGCGCTGGATAAGGAGCGACCCGTCCGAATAACGCTGAAAATGGTGGCGGCTTCTGAGTGCAATGTCGCCGTCAAAATGCATGGTAAAATGACGGCCAGGTTGGCGCCCGTTGGTGCACGCGGCTGACTACGCCACCGAAAGGGAGCTTCTTTCTGTTCGGAATTCGCAACGCCGGCAAAGGCGTCTGGGCACGAGAGCAGTCTCCCGATGCGCAGTTCGTAGACCTTCTGGACGAGTCACTTGTTCAAATGATTCTGCGGAGTTTCCTTAGTTTCCGTCAGCCGGCTGAATCACCTTCACCAGTTCGCTGTCCGGCTCGCTCCAGGCCGTCGCACCCGAATGCGAAAACCGCCGATGCGCGTCATCCCAGCGCAGCACGGTGATCCTGCCGCCGGCCCTCTCATAATTGTAGGTTGTGCCATCGTCCCGGTAGAGATCGAAGGTGGCGTCGGCGCCGGGATAAATGCGGATTTGCTTCAATCCCTGCGGCTGATCCATGTCTTCGACCGGATCGCCGATTGGCAAGATCGAGCCGGCCCGCACAAACAGCGGAATGGTCTGGATGGGCGCCTGCGCCGTGATCCACTGCCCGCCGTGCAGCTTTTCGTTGGTCCAGTAGTTATACCAGTCCGCTCCGGCCGGCAGATAGACCCTGCGGCTCGTCTGCCCCTGATGCGTCACCGGAGCCACCAGGAGATCCGGCCCGAACATAAACTCGTTCGTTAGTTCGCCGGCCTTCGGGTCGTTGGGAAAGTCCATGAACAGCGCCCGCATGTACGGCGCGCCTGTCTTGTAAGTGCGATACGCCAGCGAATAGATATAGGGGATCAGCGCATAGCGCAGGCGCAAATATTTTTCCAAGATTGGCGTCGCCTGCGTCCCGTATGACCACACCGTATTGAAGCGCCTCATGCCGTGCGTCCGCAGAATGGGCATGAACACGCCATACTCAAACCAGCGCACATACAACTCCGGATAATCGTCGTCGCCGCCTACGTTGTAGCGGGCCGTCGCCGGGCCGATCAGCGGCGGGTGCAGCGGATGATGCACCGCCGGCAAGCTCCAGAAGCCGCCCACGTCGTCGGTCCAGTAGGGCAGGCCTGACGCAGTCACGTCCAGCCCCGCCGGAACCTGCCTTTGCAGGGTGTTCCACGTGGGCGAAATGTCCGACGACCAGAAGATGTCTCCGTTGCGCTGCGCGCCCGTGTAAGCCGCCCGCGCCAGAATCAGCGCCCGCTTTCCGGTGTCCTCCCGCAGCCCGTTATACACCGCGGAGGTCTCGAACAGCGGATAGACGTTGAAGTACTCCGTTCCCGGCCCGATGTAAAAGTAACTGCCGTTAGGCGGAATGTCCGGCTCCGTCTCATCCGTCCAGATAGCATCGAAGCCCTTGCTTACGATGTTCTTGTCAATGACCTGCCAGAACCACTTAGCCGCCGCCGGATTGGTCATGTCCAGGTTGGAGCCGGTCATGTTTCCCGGCAGCCCATTCGTGGTCATCGGCTTGCCGTTGGCCAGATGATCGAACCACCCGCGCCGGAGCAGCATGTTGTAGTAACGCGAGCCGGGCGCAAACCGGGGCCAGACGCTGATCAAGGTGTGAAACCCCATCTTGTGCAGCTCTTCGTTCATCTTCGCCGGATCCGGCCAGTCCGCGGGGATGAAGTCCATATCTCCCATCTTCGGGTAGTAGAAGAAATCTACCACCAGGTAGTCGCAGGGCAGATGCCGCTCGCGATAACCCTTGGCCACGGCCATGATTTCGGCTTGGGTCGCGTATCGCTCCTTGGACTGAATAAAACCGTACGCCCCGATCGGCAGCAGGTGCGCCGGCCCGGTCAGGAGGCGATAGCCCTCGTACAGATCGCCGGTCCTCTTGCCCACAATCACGAAGAACGACACCCGCTGCCCTACCTGCGAAACCCACCGCGTCTGATCGTTGAAATAGGGATCGACGGTGGTCTTCGAGGGGTTGTCCCACAACACGGCGTAGCCCTTGTTCGTCACCAGAAAGGGAACGCAGAAGCTCTCGCCGCCGGCGGCGCCATAGTTGCTCCAGCACTGCACATTCTGGTCGCGATGGTCGAGCCGCCCCTCCTGGTTCTCTCCCAATCCGTAATAGTGCTCGCCCGGCTGCGCTCCGAAGGTCGCGCCCACTTGGTAAAACGGCGGATCCGGCGGCCTCCGGTCTGCAAGGATCTCCGTATCTCCCGAGCCGTGATCGGGTAGGTGCATGAACCAGTTCTTCAGGTCCAGAACTGTCTGTCCGTCCGGCAACTGAAAGCGGATTCTCACATTCGCCTGCGGCGTGCCGCCGTTGTCGCTGAAAAACCGGTTGATAGACTCCTGATGCAGGAGCTTTGGTCCGCTCGCCTCCGGCGGGCCCACAATCGTGGCTGACAACTGCGGCGACCTGTAAGTCTCTCCGCCGGCGGTGTCCTCATAACGCCAGCCGCTCCCATCGGGCTTGGCGATAATCCCGTATCCCGGCGCCGCCAGCGCATACGGCCTGAGCGTGCTGATGCTCACGCGAAGAATGTTTGGCGCATACGGCTCCAGCATCACTGTCGTATGCTCCCAGCTCACCACCAGCCGGTCCGGGTGTGCGCTTACGGTGCGTTCCGTCCGCCAAGCGGAGTTCTGCTGCGCGACGCAAGCCGCGGCCGTCATCGCCAGCACCGTTATGACGGCCAGGTCTCGTCTTCCACGGTTCGACCGCTGCATTTGCCTGCTCCTTCTTTCCCGCCGCTGTCCCCACGGCACGATCTCCATCGTACTGCTCTGTTTTGCCGGATGGTGCCTGCTGTCCCCGTTATTTGCAATTCTTCGTGAAGCAGAGATTTTTGCTGAAGAACGGGAGCACATGGTTCTGGAACCGGTCCGCCACTGCGCTGGTGTGCGTCCCGTGATAGATCGCAAAACTATTTGCGATCCCGTAATTGTCCAGAATTTTGTGAACCTTGATGGTGTCGAACCGCAGGCTGTCCTCATCGCCTACGTCCAACGCGATGGCGCGATATTCCCGCAGGTTGTCAATGTACTGGTCGATGAACGCCAGCGGCGAGTTGGCCTCCCACTTGTCCAAAATGTCCGGCTGCACAACGCCGTCTTTTACGGGCAAATCGAGATAGAGCGGAGGGTTCTTTGGATCGGGCGACCAAGCCGCCGCCATAGCCAGTTGCGCCTTCCAGAAAAAGGAAAAGCTCGCTGCACCGGCCGGCGACTTCATCCCCGCGACGGCCTCCTCGAAGGCCTTTTCCTGCGGGGCATTGGGGTCGGGACGGCGCACCGAGAGACAGCAGGGACTCATCACATAGAGCGCGCCAAACACATTTGGATACTGCATTCCGATGCGCAGCGCGCCGTACCCTCCCATCGAGTGCCCTACCAGCCCGCGGCTCTGGCGATCCGGAATCGTCCGGTAATGCGCGTCCATGTACGCCACCACGTCGTGCGCGACGTACTCCTCGAAGTCGCCGGTTGTCTGCGAGCGCGAGTACATCGACCCGCCGTACACGGTCTTCGAGTCCGGAAGCACCACGATCATCGGCTTGGCGCCCAGCGCGAACGCGCCTTCAATGGTCTGGGGCACGTGAATCTCATGTGTCCATTGTTCCGCTCCAATCGAGAAACCATGCAGCGCATAGACCACCGGATAGCGCCGGTGCTTGTGCTGGAAGTAGCCGGGCGGCAGGAAGACGATCGCATCGCGGTCCACCGCCTCGCCCTCCAGATTGCCCTTGAGCGCCTCGCCGTAGATCTTGATATGCTCCACCGTCACCGGCTTCGCGCCGGGCACCACCGGCGGCACTTCGGTCTTGACCTGCGCAGCCGCGCATGCGCCCGCCCATAAGGCTGCCATCAAAACCGCTGCGCTCAGAATCTTCAGCTTTTTCATTTCCTCTCTCCAACTGCCTTTGCGGCGGGTCGATTCACTCGCGCGGCCGCCGTCGTCCTGCGCGTCCAGGTTGCCGGCGGCAATTCACTGGTCAACCCGAAACCGGTAGACATTCACGCTGATCGGCGCGACCGAAAATTTGTTCGCCGAGCCGCTCATCGTGCTCCTGGTGATCGTAACCTGCGGCGGCTGGCCCACCTCGTCCACAGCGTGCAGGTCCTTGCCCGTGATCTGCCACAGCGCCGGCTGGCCCGCCAGCCGCACCCCGGCCACGTTCAGGTCGAAGCTGTGCTCCGTCTCCGTGGCATTCACCACCGCCAGCATCAGGTACTTGCGGTCCGGCGTCAGCGCAGCAAACATATCCAAGGGATAGGTGGGGCTGCCGGAGTTGGTCTTCGGCTGGTCGCCGCCTACCGGATATTGCGGCTGCGGCTGCGGCGAGTTCCCTGTGAGCGCCACCGGTATCGAACCCGGAACGAAGCGGTCGCCGTAGAGCTTGTACACTAGGCCGACCGTGTTGAACACCGCCGCTGTCGGCGTGTAGTCGAGCGTGGAAACGCCCATGGTATGCGCCGACATGCGCAGGAAATCCGTGTGCCGCAGCATCTCGTTGAGGATCATGCCGTAGGCTAGCGCCATCTTCAGGTCCGGAGGCCGGGTGAAGCTCCCGCCGAGGTACGCATACTCGTCGATGGAAAGAAAGATGTGCCTTTTCTCGAGATCGGGGAAGCGTTGCTCGTAGCGGCGCCACGTCTGCGCGTACAGGTGGACGATGTTGGCGGGATAGCGCGCGAACTCGAGCGGCGTCTGGTCGACTTTGACGTAGCCGGCTTCGGTCGGAGCGTCCAGCGGCAGGCGCTGAGCCTTCTCCACGTCAAAGCGCTGGCCGGAGCGCGCGTACCAGTGCTGAGTGATCCCGGAAAAGTTACCCCAGCAGTGTTCGATTTCGCCGCCGGTCCAGTCCTCGGGCGTGCCTTCGACGGCCCTCATGTTGTCCACATCCTGCGCGCGCATCTCGCCCGTCAGGTCCATCGGCTCCGGCATGTTGCCGGAGGCCAGTAGCACGATCGACGGATCCGCCTTGCGCATGGCCGCCGCGAATTCGTTGTGCTTCAGCACGTAATACTTCAGATCGGTGCGCCCGAGCTGCCAGGAGCCGTAAGGCTCGTTGCCGATGTCCCAGAACTTCACGTCATACGGCGCAGGATGCCCGTTCCGCGCCCGCTCCGCGCCCAGTCGCGTGGTTACCGGCCCGTTCATGTACTCCACTTCCTCGCCCGCCGAGTGCGCGTCGCCGAAGCCCGCATTCACGGTGATGTAAGGCTCCACGCCGATCAGCCGGCATAGCGTCATGAACTCGTCCAGGCCCACGTCGTTCGACTGCATCGCGTTCCATGCATAGTCATAGGTAGGCGGCCGTTTATCACGCGGGCCGACGCCGTTGTACCAGCTCCAGTCGGAAAGAAAGTTCCCGCCGGGCAGGCGCCAGAAACCGGAGTGAAGCTGGCGGAGAAGTGCAATCGTATCCGGCCGGAACCCGTCGATGTTGTCCGCAGGCATCAGCGATACCGTGCCCACGTGGAAGCTCCCCGTGCCCGTGCCGGTAATCTCAAAGGCCGCATCGCTGCTGCCGGCCTTGGCCGTAAAGCGGAAAGGGAATTTGGCGTACGCGCCGGTCAGGTGGGCAAAGGAAGCCGTCTCCCGGTCTCCCGCGCCCTGGCCCCAGATCAGCGTCACCTTCACGGCGCTGCCCGGCGTTCCCTTCAGCCAGATGTGGCCGATGTACTGCTTGCCCTTAACCACCGCTATCCCCGGCTGGAGGATGCCGCGCGGAGCAGACCCGCCCAGCGCGATGCGTGGGCTATGGCTGCCGACGAACGGCCGGTCCGTGTCCATCGTTACGTCGCCGGCTGGGCCCACTGGCCGCCATTTGCGCAGCTCCATGCCCGGCATCCCGCCCTGCCGCCGCCGGCGGTGCGCTTCAGGCTCGGCGGGCGTGATCGGGAAGTAGAATTTGCGGTCGTCGAGCATCTCTGACCAGAGGCTGCGATAGACCAGGGGGCCGATGTGCTCGATGAACATGCCGAACTCATATTTCGAGGCCGGCTGCGCCGTCTGGTTTGCATTGATGCCGACCATGATCGTCGCGGGGGGCGGCGGTTCCGTACTCTGTGCCTGACCTGCGCACTCAAATCCCAACGTTGCAGCAGCGAGCAGTGCAATCTGAGCGATTCTCTTCTTCATCTGCCGCTCTCCTCCGGGCCGGTGATTAAGCAGCGAACCCTCAGAGTCGCATCGGCGGCGCCTTCAATGGCTTGCACTGCTCTGCGCTTGCAGCCGCGGATGATGCTGTTCGCTTCAGGTGGAACTTGAGCGGTTCTGTGTGAACCGGACGCGGCGGCGCCAGCCGGCTTTTCACGCACAATATAGATTCTTCGATCGAGGATTGCAAACAAAAATACTTCGTGGCCGTGACAAGCCGGTGTTTTTCAGGGGGAGATAGACCCACCCTGGAACTGGTTCGCTCCACCCGGAAGGTGGAATAAGAAGGTCGGTCCCGCCGGTCGCGGACCGGCGTTAAGTTGCCGGGCGATCAATGCACTCACGAGGTGCAATCCCAGTGGCTGAGGAAGATCGGCCCATGAAGAAGCATAGGAATTCTGCCGCAAAGAGTGAAAACCACCGCCTGGCGTGCTCCCATGTTTTTGTTGCCCTTGGGATGCCCTTGACAAGGGGGGTGACGGTGGCTACCATTCGCTTACCACGGTTTCCTCATTCGAGAGCAACTTTCCTGAAGTTAGTTTCTAGGGTGCGTTTCAAGAACTGATTCGGCCTCAAGGTAAGTATTGACGCATGAGCAGCGCGGAGTGTTGCGCATCTGCCGTCAGAACGCGGTAGCTGTTGGCGGATGAGCCGTGTGGGTTGATCGGCCCATTGTTGCCGGTAACCAAGCGGCGCCAGGATAGGCGAGGCCGTCCTCGGGCGCTAAGGACGGCTGCGGCAGAAGTCAAAACAAGCAGTTGCCGGCCGCGGCTGCGATTCCGGCCCGCTGCGGGAGCGATGGAAGCAACTAGGCAGGGAACTGGTTTCTCCCTACAGGAAGAACAACAAGGAGAGACGGTATGAAGACGGCCGGAAGTTGCGGCGGTATAAACGGCGCTGAAAGATCGAACGCGCCAATGCCCGGTTCGGTCAGTTCCGCTGCGCACTGGTTTGTCACGAACATCTGCTTACCGTTTACCTGGCCTTTTTCATCTTGGGTGCTTCTGGATCACGCCGCGGAAATGGTTTTTTTAACACGCCCCAGGACGAACCGTTCTCAGCGGACACTCGGTCAACATTCAATCAATCTTAGCGGCTTCAAGTGAGTAAGGAGGTTTTCATGCAAGTACGAAATTGCGTAATCCCGTTTGTGGCTATGGCTGCCTTATCGTTAAGCGCCGTGTGCGCAGCGCAAAGCGCGCCTGCGGATCGGATCGTCTCCGCCATTGTGCCTTCGCAGCGCACGATGACTAACGCGGTAAATCCGCTGGCCACCAAGCAAAACGACATAGGCCACGTCGAAGGAAGCAGGGTATTTCACCGTCTGGTGCTGGTGTTGCAGCGCAGTCCGCAGCAGGAGACTGCTTTGAAGCAGCTACTGGAGGAACAGCAGGACCCGAAGTCGGCGGAGTATCACAAGTGGCTGACGCCGGCGGAGTTTGGGCAACAGTTCGGCCCCAGCGACGACGACATGGCCAAGATCGAGGGCTGGCTGAAGTCCGAGGGCTTCTCAGTGGAGCAGCCGCCGAACGGGCGCCAGTATCTGATCTTCACGGGGACCAGCGCGCAGGTCGACGCGGCGTTTCAGACGCAGATGGACAATTTCAAGGTGAGCGGCAAGACGTACATCGCCAACGCCACGGCGGCGAGCATTCCCACGGCGCTGGCGCCGGACGTAAGGGGAGTCGCGAGCTTGAGCTCTTTCAACAGCGAGGAATTCACGCCCACTATCCATCCGGCGGCGACCCCGAAGATCGAGCTGGCCACCGGGCTTTTGACAGGCCCAGCCGACGTGGACGCCATCTACGACGCCACGCCGCTCCAAAAGGCCAGTATCGAGGGACAGGGCGAGTCGATCGCGCTGATTGAGGAGAGCAACATCAATCCCCAGGACGTGGCGGACTTCAGGACCGCGACGGGGCTGCCGGCGGCGAACCTGAACGTGATCGTGAACGGGACGGACCCTGGGCTGCTTGCCTACACGGGAGATGAGTTTGAGGCCGTCTCCGACGCGGAGTGGTCCGGGGCGGTCGATCCCGACGCCACGCTGAACGTGATCGTGAGCGCCAGCACCGAATTTGTGCAGGGCATCGATTACTCCGCGATGTACGCCGTGGACTACGATGTTTCGCAGATTACGGCGATGAGCTATGGGGGTTGCGAAACCTATAACGACCTATCGGAAGGAACCTATTTGTTCGGCCTCCTCTACGAGCAGGGCGCAGCGGAAGGGATCAGCCAATTTGTCTCCGCGGGCGACAATGGCGGCGACGCCTGCCAATTCCTGGGTATATCCGCAGGCTACGGTGTGAACGGCATCGGCGACTCGCCGTGGAACGTGTCGGTGGGCGGGACCGAGTTCATCATGCCCGATCCGAGCGTCTACTTTCCTAACGGCGCCGCCACGGGCTACATTCCAGAGAGCACGTGGAACGATTACCAGAATCCTTACGATGGCCGGCCGCTAGCCGGCGGCGGAGGGCCCTCGGTCGATTGGGGTAAACCGGCTTGGCAGGCGGGGCCGGGAGTTCCGGCTGACGGAGCGCGGGATGTGCCGGATGTTTCGCTGCTGGCGGGCGACAATCTGGCGTATATGACCTGCGAATCGGATATTGGCTATGACTGCGCGCAGGGCTATGCCGGGGGCGTGATCGGCACGTCCATCTCAAATCAGGTCTGGGCCGGCATCCAGGCGCTGGTAAACCAGAAGAACGGGCTGGTGAATGGAGCGGGGAATCCCAACCCGACCTACTATCAGCTCGCGGCGGGGACGAACTCGCCCTTCCACGACATTACGATAGGCAACACCAAGGTTCCCGATCCGGATGGGCAACTGGTGGGGTATACGGCTACTCCAGGCTATGACCTGGCCACGGGGCTGGGCTCGGTAGACATCAACAATCTGGCTACGGATTGGATGCCGCCGACCGGCAGCGGGACGGCCACGGCGACCTTGAGCGACGGCGGGGTGGCGACCATTACGCACGGCGATGCACTGACTGTCAATTTGACCGTGACAGGCAATGGATCGAAGGTTCCTTCGGGCAACGTGGTTTACATGGCGGGCACGCAGGGCGTCATGCAAGACACGCTCAGTTCGTCGGGGACTGACTCGTTTTCGTTCGGGCCGACCAGCGAGCAGGAGTTGCCGGGTGGAAGCTACAAGCTGACTGCTCGCTACGCCGGAGATACGAACTATGCGCCGGCGACCTCCAACGCCATCGCGCTCACCGTGAATGCGGAGCCAACCACAACAGAGGTTGGCGCCAGCGTCAAGGTGGCGATCCCTTACGGTGACCCGGTTACCGTGGGCGCAGCGGCTTATGGAACCAACAGCGGCACCGGCTATCCTGTGCCGGGGACCTACAGCTTCACCGATACGAGCACGGGAGCGAAGCTGGGGACGGCAAGCCTGGCCGATACCGGCGAGAGCTTTGCCTTTTTAAATTCCCAAGGCTCGGCAGACCTGACGCTGAGCGGGGCCACCGCGCTGGGAGCGGGAACACACGCCGTCGTAGCGGCCTCGCCCGCCAACGCCAGCTTCCAAGCCAGCACGTCGTCTCCGGTAACCATCTTGGTTGATACATCCTCTCCCCTGGTCTCGCTCACTCCCGACCACACCACGCCGGCGCTGAATTCCACGGTGAACCTGCTGGTAAGCGTGCTCAACGTATATGGGACCGACGTTCCGGCTACGGGCACGGTGACGGTGTGGAACGAAAGCACGAGCCCCGCCACTGCGCTGGGAACCGCAACCTTGGCGTCTACTCCTGACTCCGAAGGAGCCTTCGATGCGACGATTCCCGTGAAGTTCACCACCGCAGGCGTATACCCGCTGGTGGCCACTTATAGCGGTGACGCTAACGATAACAGCAACTATTCCGGCGCGGTGGATGTGACGGCGGGCGGAAAGGCCTCAAGCACCACAGAAATCATGTCCGCGCCGTACGACTCGCTGGCCGGAACCAACGTGACCATTGTGGCCGGAGTGACCGGCGACTCAAGCGGCACGGCGCCCACTGGCACAGTCACTTTCACTGACGCCTCGGCCAGCAACGGCGCTGGAGCGGTGCTGGGCACGGAGCCTCTAGCAGCCAACGGGACGGCGACGCTGACCATCAATACGCTGACCGCCGGCACACACGCGATTGTCGCCAGCTACTCCGGCGACGCCAACTACGCCTCCTCAATTGCACAAGGAGTCACGATCAATATCGGCGACTTCACCTTCTCCTCAAGCTCGTCGTCGGTGAGCATGACATCGGGGCAAAGCTCGACGGCGATCACGCTCAGCTTTTCAGGCACGGAGTATCTGAACGTGGGAGCGGGTGTGCAACTGAGCTGCTCGGGGCTGCCCACGGGAGCGGCCTGCAACTTCTCCACAACCACGATGCAGCCCACAGAAAACTCGAACGGCACCAGCAGCGGCACAGCGACGGTGACCATCACCACCACCGGGCCGACGCTGCAAAAGGCCGCGCTCAAGCGGCCCCGGAAGCCGTTGGGCGGGGGCAGCGGCATTCCCCTGAGCCTGGCCGGACTGCTGGCGCTGGGGCTTCCCTTGGCCTGGCGTAAGCGGAAGCTGTTCGGCTCAATGCTGGGACTGGCGCTGCTGGCCGTGTTGGTGAGCATGAACGGCTGCGGCAGCAGCGGTCCGCAGCAATACACAATATCGAGCGCGGGCACACCGGCTGGAACCTCGACGGTGAGCGTAATGGCTACCGTGAGCCTAGGCTCGGAAACACTGACGCATACGGCCACCGTCACGTTGAACGTAACGGCGGCAGGCACGCCGGCGAGCTAGGGATCTGACCGCTTGATTTGTACCGTCCTGCGGCGCCCCAGGTCCCCTTTGGGAGCTGGGAAAGCACGAACTCGAAGGGACGAATTCATGCGGTCAAAAACCTAGGGCTGGCACCCAGCAGCGCCGGCCGGCGCAGATAGATACGGCGGCCGGCGCAATACACGATTCGGCTCCCCATTCTTTGACCGCGATCCCCGGCGGAGGCGGCGAAAGGGCGGGGAGCCGGTTTTTTGCAGGGTTTGCAGAGCGAAGAGCGCGGCATTTGGGGCTTCTATTGCATTTTCGGAAATCCTGTAGACCAAAAGCACAAATTCAAGCTGCCGCGACCTCAAGGAGCGGCAATATCATAATCCATCTCAACAGGACTACACCATTTCCAAAAAAATGCCGTAGAACATGCGGCGCCGAAGAGCGTGCCGCTGCTGTTGCGATTGCTTACCACTGCACGCCAGGGTAGAGGCTGGGCAGCCGGTAGGCCTTGAACTGAGCGGCCTTGGGAGTGTATCCCTGCCAAATGATCTGATTCGCCTGCGGGTTCAACTCCCGGACCAGGGCTCCGCGGGACACGGCGCAGAAATCGACATGAATATCGTTGTTGTCGAGCAGCTCGGCGTTGCCGCCGAAGAAGCTGTAATCGGTGTCGGGCAGAACATAATGTGTGACCATGGTCGCAGTCATATTCTCTTCGTTCACTTGCAGCACCGGCATGGTGGAGTAGCAGTCGGCCGTGGGCGGCGCGTAGCCTGGGCAATTGCCGAAGCTGGTGGAAGGGGGAACGATGCGATCGTTGCCGTTATCCATCATTCCGATGTTGAAGACGCCGGTGGTGTTGGGCGTGAAATAGTTCATGCCGTGCTGGGCATAGAACCAGTTGGCAGGGTCGTTCGAGCCGGTGGGATCGATGGTGTCGATCAGTTGAAAATCGCCCTGATACCCTAAGCGCCACATGATGTCGCCGGAGCCGGTAGGGGCGCCCGCGTCCTTACCGCCGAGGAAGTTGATCTTGATGATCCAATTCTGGTGGCGTATGGAGAGCAGCAGGTTCTGATCGTCGCTCGAATACAACATGTCGTTGGAGTGGGTCCAGTCCGGGTCACTGGCGCTGAAGTTCATGGGATGGCGGTTGATAGGGAGTTTGTCTTGATGGTCGAAGGTATTCCAAACCCAATCGGGATTGAAGTTCTGGTCCACATCCACCAGAGCATCTCCGGTCACTTTCACGGGGCCGCTGAAGCCGGTGAGATTGTCGTATGTGCGGTAATAGGTGGCCAGCAGGACGAAGTGCCCGTTGGGCAGCGCCAGCACGTCGTGGTGGAAGCTGCCAAGCTGGTAAAGATTGCCCTCGGCATCACGGAAGTTGCCGGCGGCGAGCTTTTGGTTGAGTTCGGTCATGGTGAGGTCGCGGACCGTGTCGCCGGCCAGATTGATTTCGCGTATCTCGTTGAAAGTTTCGGGGGTGGTCGGGGCGTTGGTCAGGGAGGAGAGATAGGAGACGACCATGAGCAGGTTGCCGTTGGGAAGCAGCTTAATACCCTGGATGAGATCGGACGAACTGTGCGTATAGCTGTAGGTCCAGATGACGTTGCCGTTGAGGTCGGTGGCGAAGACCTGGGCATCGCCGCTGGGAAAGATGGTGTTCCACATCTCGATGCCGGGCTGAGGCGTGGCTCCGGAGGCCGTGGAGGCTTCGACGGGCGAGGTGGCAGGCGCCGGGCCCGAGGTGCAGGTCTGGTCGGGAGTGGTAAAGTCGGCGCCGTCGTCGAGGAGGACCTGGGCGCGCATATGATAAGTACTCTCGGCGAGCATTCCGGCCACATAAATCTGGATGTTACCGCCGTTGGGCGAGGGCGTAGGGACCTGCCAGGTGTTGAAGCCGTAGCTGGTGGTCAGGCCGAACTGCACGTATGCCTTGCCCGGAGCGGGCAGATATAGGGAGTAGAGCGCGACTTGGGGATTGTTGGGCGGAAAGGGCGGTGAGGGGCAGAGGACCTGGGCAGGCAGGATGATGGAGACGACTGCCGTGGCGTAGTTCTGCGTGGGCGAGGCGGTGAGGGCGACGGTAACCGTTACGTCAGCGCTCTGCGGCAGGGTGGACGGAGCGGTGTAGTCTCCCGTGGAATTGATGGCGCCGGTGGAGGCGCTTCCGCCCACAACGCCGTTCACCAGCCATTCGATTTTGCCGCCGCCGGCGCCCGATACCGTGAACTGGAACTTCTGGCCCAGCCCGAGGGCGACAGATGTTGGGGAGATCATGATCGAGCCGCTTTGGCCTGAGGTGGGCGGCGGAGTGGAGGGCGGATTGGGATTGCTGACGGTGGTGGAGTTAATGTCGCGGAAGGTGGCGTTGCAGCCGGCCAGGAGAAGAGCGGCAGCCAGACCGAAGAGCGTGGCGGCTCGCAACGCAGTAGAGCGCCGCATCCCACGGGCGGCAGGGGAAGCGCCGTGTTGAGGCGAGGGGATGGAAGCCTCCGATCTGAGCGAATGCTGCAAGTACAAATCGTTCAAGGAAAAGGTTGTCTCCAGATTTTGGCCCGCGGTGCTCGCGGGGAAGGTGGTGCATCGCGGCCCGAAGGCCGCCGCAGCGGCGAGGTCCTAACACTAAGAGCGCGACGATTCCCTCGCCGGTTTGAAACCTGCTTAGATAGTAGGAGTGCGGAGGGAGAAATATGGATGCCCCGCGAAAAGAATGAAGATGGGCGCGCACCGGCAGCGGTAAGAACCGGGCGCCGGGGCGAGGGTCTTGCGCCTCCACTTAGCCGGAATTGCAAAGCTGAGTTTTGCTCTTTTTGATCTGAGTCAGGTCCAGGGAGAGCGTAAAGGCCGGTCAGACAGCAAGCGCCGGTTGCAACTTCAGCGAAGTTGGAATCTTCTACTCCAACATGCTTTCGGTCTACAGTCTTTCCGAAAATGCTTACTGCTCAGCACGGATTGGAGAACCCCGTAGGCCACGAATTTGCTCTACCGCCTATTCCTTGCCTCTTTTGCGGATTTCGATGTTCAACCGTTTGATCTTCTGATTCAGCGTGGAGAGGGGAATGCGGAACTGCTCGGCAGCGTCGGTCTGGTTCCAATTGCAGCGTTCCAGCTTCTCCATGATGATCCGCCGCTCGATCACCTCCAGAATGTCGAAGAGCGAGGAGTTGGGGTTGTGCTCCAGCAGCGCATCCTGGAAGCTGCGGCCGGTGATGTGGCCGGGCAGAAGTTCGACGCCGATAACCGGCCCGGAAGAAAGAACAACGCCGCGTTCGATGGCGTTCTCGAGTTCGCGGACGTTGCCGGGCCAATCATAATCCATCAGCGCGCGCAGGGCGTCGGCTGATAGCTTGCGCGGCGCCAGACCATTTTCGCCCGCGTAAAGGTCAAGGAAGTGCTGGGCGAGCAGGGGGATGTCGTCGCGGCGGGCGCGCAGTGGGGGCAGATCGACGACGATGACGTTGAGGCGGTAGAAGAGGTCTTCGCGGAAGCGGCCTTCGCGGACCTCTCTTAGCAGATCGACGTTGGTGGCGGCGAGGATGCGCACATCCACCTGAATCTCCTGAATGCCGCCCAGGTGCATGAAGCGGCGGTCCTGAAGAACGCGCAAAATCTTGGCCTGAGTCTCCAGGCTCATGGTAGCGATCTCATCCAAAAAGAGCGTGCCTCCGTGCGCGACCTCGAAGAGTCCTTTTTTGGAGGCGATGGCCGAGGTGAAGGCGCCCTTGACGTGGCCGAAAAGCGTGGATTCAAGCAGCTCCGCCGGCATGGAGCCGGTGTTGATGGGCACGAAGGGCTTGTCGCGCCGGGGAGAGTTGGCGTGGATGGCCTTGGCGATCAGTTCCTTGCCGGAGCCGCTTTCGCCCTGGATAAGGACGGTGGAGCGGCTGGGCGCCACCTGGGCGACGAGATCGAAGACCTTGAGCATGATCTCGCTCTTGCCCACGATATTGGAGAAGTTGTAGCGCTGCTTGAGGGTGCGCTTGAGCTGGAGGTTTTCCTCCTCCGCGCGGCGGCGGGCGATGGAGGAGCGGATGTCGGCCAGCAGCTTTTCGTTGTCCCAGGGCTTCTGGATGAAGTTTTCCGCCCCGGCGCGAATGGAATCGACGACGTTATTTACCGTGCCGTAGGCGGTAATCATGATGACCGGCAGATCGGGCTGGCGCTCCTTGATGTGAGGCAGCAACTCCAGGCCGTTCCGGCCGGGCAATGCCAGGTCCAACAGAACCAGATCGAAGCTTTCGCCTTCGAGCCTGCGCAGGCCCTCCTCGCCGTCGCCGGCCGCGGCCACTTTATAGCCTTCGAGCGAAAGCAGCACTTCCAGCGACTCGCGGATGCCGGCTTCGTCATCGATGACCAGGATGGCGCCAGCCGCAGAGTTGCCGTTGCGCGGCGGCGCGGCGGTGGAATCGTTCAACGGAATTTCAACCTCAGACATGAACTGGATTCCTCAGCAGAGGAAATTCGAGATGGAACGTGGTCCCGGCGCCCACGGCGCTTTCCACGTGTATTTTGCCGGCGTGCTCCTGAATGATGCCGTAGGAGACGGCCAGGCCCAATCCGCTGCCCCGTTTATCGCCCGGCTTGGGGGCGGTCTTGGTGGTGAAGAACGGATCGTAGATGCGCTTGAGATGTTCGGGGGCGATGCCGCTCCCGGAGTCGGAAACCAGGGCGGTGATATGACTGTTTTCGCCGTTCACCAGGGTGGCGACACGCAGGCGGCCGCCGCCGGGCATGGCCTCCTTGGCGTTCAACAGCAGGTTCAGGAACACCTGTTGCAGCTTGCCGGGGTTGCCGTGGATCGCGGGCAGATCGCCGGCCAGATGCAGATCGACGAGAATCTGCGCGGTCTTGAACTGGTGCTCCAGCAAGGCCAGCGTGTCGCGGATGACCTGGTTCAGGTCCGTGGAGCGGAACTCGGTCGAAGAGGTGCGGGAGAAGTTGAGCAGGCCGTTGGCGATTTCGGCGGCGCGGAAGCTCTGCTGGTTGATCTTGTCCAGCACCGGACCGAACCGCGCATCGCCGCGCAGTTGCTTGGAGAGCATCTGGGCATACGAGGAGATGACGGCCAGGGGGGTGTTAATCTCGTGGGCCACGCCAGCCGCCAAAAGGCCGATGGAGCTGAGCTTGTCGGCCTGGGCGAGCTGGGACTCGAGCGTGACGCGCTCGGTAATGTCATCCACCAGCACGATGCGCCCGAGGGGAACAAAGTCACGCGAGAGCAGCGGGGCCACCGCGATGTTGACGGTACGCGCCTCGCCGGCGCGCGTGGTCAGCCGGAACTTATAGAGGTTGTGAACCCCCTGCTCGTTGCGGAAGGCCTCCAGGGCCTCGACGAACTCTGCGGGGAAGACTTCGTGGAGTTCGCGCCCGATGGCTTCGGCCCGGCTGAGCGCGTACATGGCCTCCATCTGCGTGTTCCAGCTTTCGATGCGGTCCTCAAGATCGACGGCCAGAATGCCCACGTTGATGGATTCGACGATGTTTTCGTTGAACTCCTTGAGGCGCTCGAACTCGTTCACCTTCTCTTCCAGGCGGGCGTAGAGGCTGGCGTTTTGGAGAGCGATGCCGATGTAGCTGGCCAGCGATTCGAGCAGCTCTACGTCTTCGCTCGACAGAAAGTCGCCTCCCAGGGTGCGGCCCAGGCCGATGACGGCGATGGTGCGGCTGGCTGGCCGGCCGTTGCCTTGCTTGTTCACGGCCACGCGGCAGGGCAGATAGTAGTTGAGGTCGAGCCGCGCGGCGGTACGCTGCTGCGCCTGGGGCAGGTGCAGAGCCTGCTGGGCGTTCTCAAAAAAGATGTGGGAGTGGCTTTGGATGCGGTCGAAGTCCAGAAAGCCCAGATCGAGCGGGTCCTGCTCAGGCCGGCCGTGGGCGGCGCTGATCTCCGCCGGCAGTCCGTGCGAGGCGGCCACGCTCAACCGCCCGCGGTCGTCGGCCAGGAAGACCGCAACCCGGGCCACCAGCAGCGTACGCGGCAACTGGTGGACGATGGACTCCAGCAGCGCCTTGAGATCGGTCTCGGAACCGAGGCCGCGGCCGAAGTCCACCAGCGCCTTGCGGTAGTCATAGCGATGCCGGTCAAAGGCGCGGTCTACCCAGCCCTGCACCTTGCGCTTCAGCGGCTCGAAGAGGGCCGCCGTAGCCACGATGGTCAGCACCAAACCCCATGCGCGCACCGTAAGCGGCATGCGGTTGTGGACCACCAGAGCGATCAGCGCGATGATGCCGAAGTATGCCCCCAGCAGCAGGACAGTCGCCAGCGTGTAGGCCACCCCGCGCTTGAAGATCAAATCGGTGTCCATCAGCCGGTAGCGGACGATGGCCCAACTGAAGGTGAGCGGCAAAAAGACCAGCGACAAACCGGCCAGGTTGGTGAGCAGGCGGGGCGGGTTCAGATCGAGCAGAAATGGAACGGCGTAAAAGAATGTAAAGGGCAGCACCGCGAGCAGGGTTCCGCGGTTCACCCACTTCAACTGCTGGCGCAGCAGGGGCGAGCTCGCCTGGCGGTAACCGAGCCCGAAGAACAGCGCAGCCAGAAGGTAGAAAACCGCGTCGTAGGCGGTCGCGGTCTGATCGAGCCGGTGCAGGAGCAGGCCGGTTGCCCGCCAGTAGTGGAAGGCCCAGAGGCGCAGGCCCAGCACTCCCACCCCTGGAGCATAGACCAGCGGCAACAGCCAGCGGCGCACGTTTTTGAGCCGCTCTTCGGGAAAACTGAGCGCAAAGTGCAGGAAAAGAGCTGGCTGTAGCGCCTCCGCCGACACGTTTGCCCAAAACACAATCTGGTCGAGCGCGTCCAGCTTGCCGCTGTAATGGAGGGCGTAGAGAGCGAACGAGACCAGACAGAAAAGATAAAAGTGCGTAGCGCGCGGAGCGCCCCAGCGCCGGAACAGGACATAGAAGCCGATAATCAGGTAGATGAGGCCGATGACGCGCAGGCCAGATTGCAGGCTGCGGTCGAAGGGAACGGGGATGACCTTGACCGGTGTGTCCAGGGCAATGCCGTCACGGGTGATGCTGTAAAGGAGCTGGCCATAAGGGCCGACGCGGTAGAGGGCGCGATCAAGGCCGGCAAGGCTGGTTACTGGAGCCCCGTCCACTGCTGTCAACAGATCATTCTTCTGGATGCCTGCGCGCTCGCCAGGGGTGTTCGGAAGCACCTTGTCGGCGCGCAGTCCGCCAGCCACCTCGCGCCACCAGACCCCGTCGTCAGGCTGTTGGAAGTGGCGCTCCTGAGCCAAGTTCATCACCGCCAACAGGAAGAGTGCAGCCGTGGCTAAAGCCAGCAGCATGGCCTGCATGCGGTTGAAAAGACTGGTCTCCATCAGGATGAACCCTAATTCTCTTCGTTACTTAGCACGTTGATTACCATGGAGGAGAAATGTCCATCACTCCCCGCTCGAACGTGGTAATTCATAGAAGACAGACAACATATGGACCACCGGTCAACCGAAACGTCACCGCGGACGGAGGGTAAATTTTCCTTGAGAATGCACAAAACAGAAGCGGCTTTACAGAGAAAAGGATACACCTACTAAAAATGGAAGACTACAGAAAAAGGTAGATTTTGGCGCGAGCAGTAGAAAAATACGGGCGCGGACACAAATTTTTTGCGATCCACACTGCTCTCAAGGACATTTCCGCTCCGCTGCGGTGCGACCTCAACGCTGGCCGTAGGTCGCCTTGGGGCCGTGCTTGCGCTGATAGTGGTGCTCAGCCACGTAGGCCGGAATTCCCGCTTCCCGCGCACCGAGCAGAACGCTGTGGAAGGCGAGCCGCGCGATGTACTCGAGCACATCGGCGTGTTCGACGGCCTCAGACGCGGTTTTGCCCCACGCAAACGGGGCGTGGCCAGCCACCAGCACGCCGGGCACGGCGATGGGGTCAAGGCCGCCGGTGCGGAAACGCCGCACGATGACCGCGCCGGTATGGCGAACATAGGCTTCAGCGACCTCCTCGGCCGTGAGCGGCTCGGTGACCGGAACCGGACCGTGGAAGTAGTCGGCGTGGGTGGTGCCGAGGCAGGGGATGGCGCGGCCGGACTGAGCCCAGGCCGTGGCGTACTCCGAGTGGGTGTGCACGATGCCGCCGATTTGCGGGAACTCGCGGTAGAGCAGCGTGTGCGTGTCAAGATCGCTGGAGGGCCGCAGCGCGCCCTCAACGATATGGCCTTCGAGATCGGTGACGACCAGATCGGCGAGAGTCAGGGCGGCGTAATCAACGCCGCTGGGTTTGATGACCACCAGCGGTCTGGAACCGGAGCGGTCGATGCCGCTCACGTTGCCGAAGGTATGCGGCGCCAGACCGCGCCGGGCGATCTCCTGGTTGGCGCGCAGGACTTGTTCGCGGAGGGCTTCAAGCAGCATAGGATTCCTGCCAAAATCCAAAAGCGTTGAACGAAACAGTTTAACAGCGCCCCTCAAGTAAACTCACTGCATGATCTTTGCCCAGCGGCTGCGGGATGGCGTTCGGCGTGGGGAGATTACGTCGAGCGTGCGCATCTGGACGCGGCCGCATGTAAAAGTAGGCGGACGCTACCGGATGGAAGAGGGCGAGATCGAAGTGGACTCGATTGATCCCATCGGCTTTCCCGACATTACGCCGGAGCTGGCGCGCGAGTCAGGGTTCCTCGGCGTTCTGGATCTGCTCAAAGTGGCCCAGCACGGCAGAGGCGAAAAGATTTACCTCGTTCGCTTCCGCTATCTTCCGCCGCGGCGGCGTCAGCGCAGCCAGTAAGGCTTGGGCACGACCGCGCCTAGCTCCGCGAACTCGGCATCGGTCAGCCGGAAGGCGGCTGCGCTCACATTCTCTTCCAGGTGTTTTACGGAGCTGGTCCCGGGAATGGGCAGCATCACCGGCGAACGGCCGAGCAGCCACGCCAGCGAAACAACCGCGGTAGAAACCTGGCGTGCCGCCGCGATCCTTTCAACCGTCTCATGCGCCTTGCGGCTCTGGGCTATCGGACCCCAGGGTAAGAAGGCGATGCTGTTCGCCTGGCAATAATCGACGAGATAGTCCCACTCGCGGTCGGAAAAACTGTATCGATTCTGGACACTGACGATGGGCACAATCCGGCGCGCCCGCTCCACGTGCTCCTGCGTCACGTTGGAGAGGCCCACGTGGCGGATCTTGCCCTGCTCGCGCAGCCGCGCCAGCGTTTCCATTGATGCGTCGAAGGAAGCGGCGGGGTCGGGGACGTGAAGCTGGAAGACCTCGATGCGCTCCAGGCGTAGGCGCTTCAGGCTGCCGGCCAGCGCCTCCTCCAGGTGCGCAGGGCTGGCGTTGTGCTGCCAGACGCCCGGCCCGTGGCGGGTCCAGCCGGCCTTGGAGGCGATGACCAAGCCGGAAGGATAAGGCCAGAGGGCTTCGGCGATCAGCTCCTCGGAGACTCCGGGGCCATAGGAATCGGCGGTATCGATGAAGTTCACGCCCAGCTCGACGGCACGGCGCAAGGTGGCCAGAGCGGCCCCACGGTCCGCGGGAGGTCCCCAGATGCCTTTGCCGGTAATGCGCATGGCGCCAAAACCCATGCGGTTGACGGTCAAATCTCCGCCCAATGTAATCGTCCCCGCCTGAGCGGCCGGCAGGGCTGCGGTTGCAGAAGACATCAACCCACCCTCCATGAAGATTCGCTGCTCCGCCGAACGAACACGGTTCCTGCCCGAACTGCCGCGGAGACCTCTGTGCGTCTGATTTCCAATTTTAGACCGCGATACAAATAAAGTCGCGCAGTAGGATTGCTGCCATAGCCTTCTCAGAATATATTGGCGGTATGGCCGATCTGTTCGCCACCCTCGATCTGGGATTTCTTCCGCAGGCAGTCCCGAACCGGATTCCTTCTCTAGTTCAGCGCAAGGGGAAAAGACCTCGAAGGTCGCCGCAGGGAGCCGCGACGAACGATCTTGTCTTCAGTGCCCACATCGGCCAGAACTCAGAGGTGTTTCCGCATATATTGAGCCTCTATGTGGAGAAGGGAAGCACCGTCGCAGACGTAACCTACGGTAAAGGCGCATTCTGGAAAAACGTTCCCGCAGGCGCATATAGGCTTTTGAAGAGCGATATGCAACCCAAGCCTCGTGCGGGGGTGAAGATCGCCGATTGCAGAAATTTGCCCTACGCAGCCTCATCGGTTGATTGCGTGGTTTTCGACCCCCCGTATATGCACACGCCGGGCGGCACTGCGCATGAGGGCCACCAGAACTTCGAGGAGTATTACAAGAACAACGGCCACAACTCGACTGCGAAGAAGTACCACGAGGCAGTCCTGGATTTGTATTTCAAATCGGCCGGGGAGGCCAGGCGCGTACTGCGGAACAATGGAATCTATATCGTCAAGTGTCAGGACGAAGTTTGCGCCTGCAAGCAGCGCCTGACCCATGTGGAAATCATCAACCACCTTGAGAAGATGGATTTCGTTACCGAGGATATTTTCGTCTTGGTGCGCGGAAACCGTCCTGGCGTCAGCCGCGTTTTGCGCCAGGTTCACGCCAGAAAGAATCACTCCTACTTTCTCGTATTTAGGAAGCGGGTTCCCCCGGCTCGTGCTAGAAGGCCGTCAACGTCTTAACCTCTGAGAAGAACTCCCCAAAGGGGCGCACCTCAATTCGAGCCGGCACCGCAGTCCTCAAAGCTAAATATGGAGCTGGAGGATCGAGATAATAAACGCGGTCCATCTTTGCGATCCGAGCCTGGATCAACTGCAACTGCTTAGGCGTGCAAATCTCAATTACCGCATTGGTTTTCGTATTTCTCTTGGTCTCTCCAATCACGACCAGCAGGCCGCGAAAAACGTTCGCTCCAAAGATGCGTTCGAGCACAAGCTGGTGGACCCAGGCCTGAACAATCCGCTCTCGCGTCGAGGTCTTCACGGGAAGATGAATCTTCGGCTGGCCGGAGCCGAGATCGAAAACGTAATCGGTGGGTAAAGCTACGTTCGGATTCTCCGGCATCCTAACCCTCTTCGTAGGGTTCATGCCGATAGCGGCCGCCACCATATGACCGATCAGTATTTCGTAGAAGGTCGCAGAGGCCTTGCGTCCAACCTCAAAGACATCGTTCGCAGCAATGACGGAGAGCGCGATCGTATATACGGCTCGGGTAGCCTCTGCCGCGTTCAGGGTCAGCGGAGACCTTATGAATTGCTCTGCCAGTTGAAGCGCGGCCGGGTCGCGTACGAAGAGCACCGAATTGACCGGCCGCGAGACTTTTTCGCCCAGACTGAACGCAACGTAACTCTTGCCTGGGACGAGTGAGGTTTGCTCGATCAACAAACATTTTGTCCATAGTTGGGACCAACCCTCGGTTGCCATCGCTTGAAGGGTGCTGGCGACCTCCTCACCTTTCAGATCCTTAGCCCCGATGCGCTTCAGATGCCTGTACCCGGATTCCAATAGCGGCGGTGTTGGCATTCCATCATCTTACCAACCCGTTTCCCGGGACGCGGGAGAGCGTGAGGAGCGAAGAGGCTCCTTGCTGGAACGCCGTGAGAGGTGCCGATTGCGTTTTCGCCTCCTATACTGTCCCCATAGCGAGTGGAAAAACGAAGGGGGAGTTGTAATCTTGCGCGCAAAGCGGGCGTCTACCAGAGTGATGGCCGCAGGAACGGTTGTGAAGCCGATGGATGTTGACGCTGCAGAGGAGTTTGCCGCGCAGGAGTTCTCCTCTGTTGTAACCAGCCACCGGCCGCAGATCTTCCGCTTTCTGCTCGCCTCCACGCGCGACGTGGATTTGGCCGAGACGCTCACCCAGGAGTGCTTCCTGAAGGCGTACCGGAACTGGAAGCACTTTCGCGGCGACTCGAGCGCCATGACCTGGCTGATGCGGATTGCCATCAATCTCGAGAAGGACCACTGGCGTAACCGGCGGATGCAGTTTTGGCGGCATACGCAGAGTCATACGGTGGATGTGGACGAGGCCAGCGAATGGCTGCCTAGCGGCGAACGCAACGCGGAGCAGCAGTTGCTGGCGCGGGAGCAGGTAAAGCACGTGTGGAAAGCGGTGGAAAGATTGAGCCAGCGGCAGCGCACGGTTTTTCTGCTGCGCTATGTGGAGGAGCGGGATTTGGATGAGATCGCACAAGCCACCGGATTGAGCGAGGGCACGGTGAAGGCTCATCTTTCGCGGGCGCTGGGGAAGGTGCGCGCGGAGCTGGGAGGCAACAGATGAGTTCGAACGGGAAAGCAGCGGGTGAGGCAACGGACCGGGAACTGGAAGAGGCGCTGGGGAGCTTTCGCCAGTGTGTTCATGCCTGGAGCGAGACGGCGTTGAGCCGGCCGCGGGCAGAGGCGCAGGCGGCGCGGCCCAGGAGCTGGCGGCTGGCGGCGGCGTGGGTCCTGGGCGGCGTGCTGGCGGCGGTAAGTTTATCGGGATCGCTCTACGAGCGCCATCATCGGCAGGATCTGGCGAGGATCGCCGCAGCGCAGGCGGCGCGGCAACGGCAGCTTGCAGCCCAAGAGCGCGCGCAAGCGGACCGGAATCTGCTGACGACGGTCAACTACGACATATCGCAAGCAGTGCCGCAGGCCATGGAGCCCCTAGCCGATTTGATGGATGCAGGGGCTAACCAGTAACTGAGCAAACTTAAAACGGAATGACCACAGGAAAGGCAGGGAAGTTGCGATGAAAGGCACAATGGTACGTCCAGTTGTTTTGGCGATGGCGGCAGCTTTGCTGGCGGGCGGGCTTGCTGTCGCACAGGGCCCCGGCGCAGGCATGGGGATGGGTCCGGTCGTGATCGCCCGGCACGAGCCGCCCTTCGGGCGCGCCTTCGGCTTCCGCGGCGCCGGGGGCCGCTGGTGGAATAACCCCAGAGTAGCTGCGGAGTTGAAACTGACCGGCGCTCAGCGCGAGGCGATGGACAAGATTCTGTACCAGCACCGCGAGCAACTGATCGATTTGCAAGCCAATCTGGAGAGAGCGAATCTGGGCATGGAGCCGCTGATGAATGCCGATGCGCCCAATCAAAATGCGATTGACGCGCAGATCGACAAGGTGGTTCAGGCGCGAGCCGATCTGGAACGCGCCGATGCGCGCTTCCTGCTGGCCCTGCGCCTGCAACTCACGCCGGAGCAGTGGAAGCAGGTGCGCGACCTCCGCGCCCGCCGCGCCATGATGATGCGGCGCGGGCCCCAGCCATGGCAGTGGAGACAGCAGGATGGTCAATTCAAGCCGCAGGGCGCTCCTCCTCCACCGCCGCCGTCTTCGGTTTCTTCCGGGACGGGGTCGCAGGCGCCGTCAACCGGAGCCTCACAATAAAGCGAAACGATGGGGCTGGAGCGACGGTTTCAGCCGCGGGCAAGTCACAGGTCTTTTGGCGCAGAGCAACATCCATCCAATGGGATCACGGGCGGCAGAGGGGACAATCCCCATGCCGCCCTTTTTGTCGCCGGGCGGCTTGAGAGGGCCGCGCCATGGCTCAAAACGGAACAAATCGGTGCAGCGCATTGGGACGGTGATTGCAGCGCATTCAGACAGCGATTGAACGGAAGCCGGACAGCTTGAATCGAGCTGCAACAGAAAAAAGGGCGCAGCCCCACAAAAAATATGACTAAAGTTATTTCCGCCTGCACCGATGAAAGGGGTGGATGCAAGGAAGCCCATCCGGCAGCAGACGTTCCGGGCGGAATGGCAGAGGCAGAGGAAGAAGGCGCCGGCCAAGGCATCCAAGAAGGAGTTCAGTCCCATGGCCCTCGGTGTTTTGAACAACCTTTCGGCGATCTACGCGGAGAACAACCTCAACAATACGAACAACAGCTTGCAGACGGTTCTGCAGCAGTTGTCGTCCGGGTCGCGCATCAATTCCGGCGCCGATGACGCCGCGGGCCTCTCACTGGTGAACGGCCTGGCGGCCAACTCGGCCGCCCTCACGCAGTCGGGGACCAACGCCACCGAAGGCGTGGGTCTGCTGCAGGTGGCCGACGGCGCGCTGTCGCAAGTCACCAGCCTGCTCAACCGCGCCATCACGCTGGCCACCGAAGCCTCCAACGGCACGCTCAACAGCTCGCAGGAGTCGGCCGCCAATCAGGAGTACCAGTCGATCCTGTCCGAGATCAACAACATCGGATCGACGACCACGTATAACCAGGTTCAGGTCTTCAACGGCTCGCAGGCCGGTGTGTCGATCTATACCGGCGACTCCTCGGCAACCGGCTCCTCGATTGACAACCTGTATTTCGCTAAACTGACCTCGGCCAGCGTGGGCGACTCCGGCGGCTCAGTGCAGCAGAGCGACACCGGTAAGTTCATCGATCTCTCCACTGACGCGGCCGGTCCGGTGCTGAGCAAGGCGGCGATGCAGAGCGACACCGTCGACGGCAGCCTGGTCTTCACCATCACCAATGCCGACGGGACGCAGAGCATCCTCACCACAACGGCGACCACCGTGGGCGGACTGATCGCCGAAATCAACAAGGACGGCATTCCGGGGGTGACGGCCAGCTTTACCACGGCGGCCGCGGTCGGCGACTCCACCGTGGCCGGCGGCGACACCGGCATCCTGCTTACCAACACCAACGCCGACGTCAGCGTGGCCTATTCCGTTACGGCTGCGGGACCGCCAGCGACCGTGGCCTTCGAGGACGCGACCACGACCGAAACGCCGGCCACGTTCTTCACTAGCACCGATGCGACGACCACCATCAGCTATGTGACGGCAGCGGGCGGCGACCAGACAGCGGACCTGTCCAACACCAACCTGACCACGCAGGGCAATGCGCAGAACGCCGAATCGGTGCTCAACGACGCCATCACCTATGTGGCGGCGCAAGACGGCTACATTGGCGCGCAGATCAACACCCTGAACGCCATCAGCCAGGTGATGAGCACGCAGCAGGAGAACGTGGTCTCGGCGCAGAACGCCATTCAGGCCACCGACTATGCTTCGGCGACCTCGAACATGTCCAAATACGAGATTCTGAGCCAAACCGGCATCGCCGCCCTGGCCCAGGCCAACAGCGTGCAGCAAGAGGTGCTCAAGCTGATGCAATAGCGCCGTTCGTAGCTCGTGGTTCGTGGCCGTGAGCGGTGATCACCAACCACCGGCCACCGATCACCTTATGCGAGCCACGAATCACGAAACACGAATCACGAGTTTAGCTACACTGCAACACCTTCAAGACAACCCAGGGACGGGCGGCGGCAGGGGCATTCACCTTGCCGCCCATTTTTTGCTTTTTGCGAAGCAGCTTCGATGGCCGTGGCGCACACGCCCTGCGCAAAATCGACTTCAAAACCGCTCTTACCCCTTGCCGCGCTTCCAGATGCGAAGCCGCGCTGGGCGTTGGCTGCCATGGCGGCGCTTCTGTAACTAGCACCGGCGCATTTTTTGCACAGGTAAATGCCCCATAAGTTGTAGTTTGGCGGGTCAGTCCTATCTTGCGACAGCGCAGGAGAGTGGTCTAAAGATAGAGAAAGCAGGCCAACGGCCGGTTGACGCCAGCCGCCAAAAGAAGAGCTACGGACGCTTCATCTGTAGGATTCCCCCCCAAGAGCATGCGTTTGCATGCGGTCCTATGATGCGGACGTGCTTGATGACAGGGAACATAACGAACGCCCAAAGAAAGGTATTCGGCCCGGAGGTGCAAGAAGATCCCTGGAGGGTCTTAGCTCCGGGCCGAGTGGGTGCTACGCTTGGAAACTCTCCTGGAACAAGCCTTGGATGAGAAGCTGCGCCGCCAGATGCTGGCCTATACGCAGCGCTATGACTTTCAAACCGGCTTTCTGAATTACCAATCGTTTCAAAAGGCGCTGTCGGGATGGATGCAGGAGGGGCGGGCGGGCCGGCAAGTGGCGCTGATCTGGATCGAAGTTCTGAACCTGCGCCGCGAGTTTGCCCTGCTGGGCAGCAAAGGAGCCGAGTCGTTAGTGATCCAGGTTGCGGAGGCGCTGCGTTCGTCCGTAGATGACGGTGCTGTCTTGGGCCGCTTCAGCGCGCGTTGCTTCCTGGTGGCGCTGCAGGCGCCGCAGTTTGACAAGACCGAGCGGCGTCGCATTCAGGCCATTGCGGATGCACTCTCGCCCATCCGTTTGTTAGGCTCGCGCAGCATGTTGGAAGTGGCGGCGGGAGTGGCTTTTGGGCCCGCTGACACCAAATCGCCCGAAGACCTGATGCGCTTCGCCAGCCTGGCGGCCAGCCGCGCCGGCTATCTCAGGAGTCCGTCGGTGCTGGCCTTCCGCTCCGCCATGGACAAGGACCTCATGCGCGACCATCAGGTAGAGATGGAAATGCACCGGGGGCTCGATCAGGGGCACTTCCGCCTCGCCTACCAACCCACGGTGGCATTAACCACGGGCCAGGTGCTGGGCGCCGAGGCCCTGATTCGCTGGGACCACCCCGAGTGGGGACCCGTGGCTCCCGGCAAATTCATCCCCATCGCCGAGCGCTCGTCCCTCATCTGGCGTGTCCTCGATTTCACTTTGCGCAACGCGCTCAAGGATGCCCAGCACTGGGCCGGCCTTGGCCTCGAGATGCCCGTGATCTCGGTCAATGTGTCTTGGGCCTGCTTGCGCAGGGACGACTTTATCCGCTCGGTGCGCGCTGTCCTGGCGTGGCTCCCTACGCCTGCCACCAAGCTGGAGGTGGAAGTGACCGAGTCGGTGCTCTTCGACGATGAGGAGCTCTTCGCCAGGCGGGTGCGGCAGTTGAAGGCCATGGGGGTGCGCGTCGCCATTGATGATTTCGGCACCCGCTATACCGGTTTCAACGTCCTCAAGCGGGTGCCGTTGGACAGCATGAAGATCGACCGCTGCTTTATTCACGGCATTGACCGCTCTGAGGATATGCGCTCCTTGTGCCGCACCATCGTGGCCATGGCGCAGCAATTGAAGCTGCGCACCGTGGCCGAGGGGGTTGAGAGAAGCGAAGAGATGGAGACGCTTAAGCGGATTGGCTGCGACGTGGCGCAGGGTTATCTCTTCGAGCGGCCCGTTCCCGCTCCCGAGTTTGCCGCCTTTTTGCGCAGTTGGCCGGAGCGCAAGCAACGCCTCGGCTTCGCATACGACGGCGAGGCGGCGGAGCCGGAGCGCTTCATTGCCTGCTGATTGGCTACGGCAAAACCAGAGCCGGTGTGCCCTGTTGAGTTTCTTTGCAGGCTGCCGTTTGGCCTTCTGAATGCCGTAAGGTAGAGTGCCTTTCCCAATGAAATATCAAAGATACCTGGCCTATAGCTTGCAGAAGCGGAAACACGGCCCTGCCCTGAATTTATAATTCAGGAGAGCGCGAAGCGACTAGGCCCGCGCTTGTCTGGAGCCAGAGCATGACCTTTTCCATCCAGGAGATACTGGATTTCCTGCCCCACCGCTACCCGTTTCTGCTCATCGACAGGGTGCTGGAGTACGAGCCCGCCAAGCGGCTGGTGGCCATCAAGAACGTGACCGTCAACGAGCCGTTCTTCCAGGGCCATTTCCCCGGCTATCCCATCATGCCCGGCGTGCTGGTGGTGGAAGCCATGGCCCAGGCTGGCGCCATGATTATGATGGCCGAGATTGCAGACCGGCAGAAGAAGCTGGTGGTCTTCACCGGCATCGAGCGGGCTAAGTTCCGCCGTCCGGTGACGCCCGGCGACCAGTTGCGCATCGAGGTGGATGTGCTCGCCTTCCGGAGCCGCGCAGGGCGCATCGGAGGCCGCGCCTACGTGGACGGCAAGCTGGCTTGTGAGGCCACGCTTACCTGCCAGGTGGTGACGCGAGAGCGGGAGCAGCGCGCGCACGGCGGCGAGCCGGCAGCGGACGGCGCCGCGGCGCCCGCGGCGGAGGCCTAGGCGTGAGTGTCCACCCCAGCGCGGTCATCGCGCCCGGAGCGCGCGTGCCCGCCTCCTGCACCGTGGGTCCGTTCTCGACCATCGGCCCGGAAGCGGTGCTGGGTGAGGATTGCACCCTCATCTCCCACGTAGTGATCGAAGGCCGCACCCGCATGGGCGCGCGCAATGTGATTTATCCTTTCACCTCCGTCGGCGTCGCGCCCCAGGACCTGAAGTACAAGGGCGAGCCCACCGCAACCGAGATCGGCGACGGAAACACCATCCGTGAGTGCGTCACCATCAGCCGCGGCACGGTGGGCGGCGGCGGCATCACGCGGATCGGCTCTAACTGCCTGCTGATGACCTGCGCTCATATCGGTCACGACAGCATCGTGGGCGACCACTGCATCCTGGCCAACGCCGCCACGCTGGCCGGCCACGTGGTCATTGAGGACCATGTCACACTGGGCGCGTTTTGCCCCGTTCACCAGCATTGCACGGTGGGCCGATACGCCTTTGTGGGCGGCGGGACCATCGTCACGCAGGACGTGCTGCCGTTTTCACTCACTTCCTCGCGGCGCGAGAACAAGGCTTTCGGAATCAATAAGATCGGCCTCGAACGCCGGGGATTTTCACCGGCCCGGCTCAGGACGCTGCAAAGGGCCTTCCGGCTGCTGCTTTCCTCCAAAATGAATACCACCCAGGCCCTCGAAAGACTGCGCGCGCTCAAAGCCGACGGTGCGGCCGGCGAGGACGTGGCGCTGCTGGTCGAGTTCATCGAGCGCAGCCAGCGCGGAGTAATCAAGTAGTGACGAAGCTCGGCCTTATCGCCGGCAACGGGCGCTTCCCGTTCCTGCTGCTCGACGCGGTGCGGGCACAGGGAATCTCCGTCGCGGTCGCGGCCATCCGCGAGGAGACGGACCCGGAGATGGACCGGCGTGCCCAGGCTGATCCCGGCGTCACCGTCCATTGGCTCTCGCTCGGCGAGTTGTCCAAGCTGATCGAGACCTTCCACCGGGAAGGCGTCGAGAAGGCCGTAATGGCCGGCCAGGTCAAACACAAGCAAATCTTTTCGAGCATCCGCCCCGATTGGCGGCTGGCTAAGCTGCTCTTCAACCTGCGCACGCGCTCGACGGACGCGCTGCTGGGAGCGGTGGCCAAGGTGCTCGCGGACGAAGGTATCGAGCTGGTCAGCTCGACGGCCTTTCTGGAGCCGCTGCTGGCCCAGGCGGGCGTACTGACCCGGCGCGCCCCGGACGAGGACGAACGCAAAAATATCGACTATGGGCTGCAGGTGGCGCGTGCGCTGGGCGGGTTCGACATTGGCCAGACAGTGGTGGTGGCCGCGCAGGCTTGCGTGGCCGTCGAGGCCATGGAGGGCACGGACGCGACGATTGAGCGCGCCGGCCGGCTTATGCAGACCCTGGAATCGGAAGCCTCAACTCTCGCGCGCCGTCTGACGGTTGTGAAGGTGGCCAAGCCCAACCAGGATATGCGCTTCGACGTGCCGGTCGTCGGGGTTTCTACGGTCGAAACCATGATCTGCGCCGGCGCAACCTGCTTGTCCATCGAGGCAGGGCGGACGCTCGTATTCGACCGCGAGTGCCTGCTCGAAAACGCCAATCAAGCAGGGATCGCCATTCTGGCCGTTCCGCGCTGA
>JAJYZC010000026.1 GCA_021800255.1 Acidobacteriota bacterium | reverse complement strand
CCCAAAGCCACCAGCCAGCCGTGCCGCGCATCCGGAACGCGCCCGATGAGCGCCTTCTCGATCTTCAGCGGCGCGGTGCGCGCGGCGGCCAGGCTGGCGAAGGGATTTTCAAAGAAGGCTTCTACTCTGTTCGAGGGCACGCACCTTGAGCGCGTGATGCGGATGGGCGGAGCCGCGGGGTCGTCAGAGCGCACGAAGCTGGTGGCCGCGGTGAACCCTCCGTAGGAATAGATGATGGCCAGTGACGCGCGGTTACTTTGGATGCGCCGGCCGGCAGGACCGAATGCGCTGAGCAGGCGAGCGGCCTCGGCGGGGCCGAAGCGCAGCGTGAGTCTCTGATTCGCGCCCACCCTGGCTTGCACCAGGGCGCGCGCATCTACGCTGGCTCTCTCCGTGCGCAGAAAGAGAATCCCTACGCCGGCGAGCGAAGCGATGATTCCGGCGGTGCCCATGACCAGCAGAAACTTGCGGCCCTTGCGGTCGATGAGCATCATGCCGATCGAGGTGGCGAGAAAGTTCACCACTGTGAAGAGGACGTAGCCCCAGTGCGCGTTGAGGTCGTTGAGGCCGCTCTGCAAGAGAATGCCGGTGTTATAGCCGATGATGGAGTTCACGCCGGTGGCCGTGTTGCAGAACAGGATCACGCAGGCCAGCAGAAAGGGAATCGCGTACTTGCGGCGGAGCAGGGAATCGTGCATCTTCCCGCCGCGCGCAGTCTCGGCGGCGCGCGCGATGGACTCCATCTCTTCGAGTTCAAGCGCCGCCTGCTGAGGGCTCCGCGAGCGCAGCAGTGCGGCACGGGCGCGTTCTTTGTGCCCGCGGCGGAAGAGCCAGCGCGGCGACTCGGTGGCGAACAGGCTGCCCAGCACAAACAGCGCCCCGGGCGGCAGCGAAACCCAAAAGATGCGCCGCCAGGCCTGATCCTCGAACGCGAAGAGGGCGGCGGCGCCGGCCTGTCTGGCTACCGCCTCCACGCGGTAGCTCGAGTAGATTCCGGCGGCCGCCGCGACCACGAAGCCCAAGGTTAGCAGCCATTGAAAGATGCTCGTTCCCCGGCCGCGGTTTTTGGCCTCCAGGCATTCGGCCAGGTAGAGCGGCACCACCACGCCGATCAAACCGGCGCTCGTGCCCTGCAAGAGCCGCCCGAAAAACAGCGGCTCGTAGCCGTGTGAAAGCGCGATCACCGGAATGCTGGCCACGAACGCCAGCCCGCTGACGATCATCAGGGGTTTGCGGCCCACCCAATCGGCCAGCAGGCCGGCAAAAAGCGTGGAGAAGACGCTGCCCAGCAGCACCGCGGCCACGATCACCGAAAGCTGCGCAGCAGTCAGCCCCGAGGTTGCTTCCAGATACGGCAGCGCGCCGCCGATGATGCCGACGTCGATTCCATACAGCAAACCGCCCAGCCCCGCCACGAGCAGCAGGACGAAGTGATAGTAGCGGGCCACCGCCGGTTCGGCTGAAGCAAGCTGGTTCGTAGAACCGTCTGCGTTCATCGGGTTGAATCTCTTTCCCTCATGGGAGTCGCCGGGCAGACGCGCGTGTTCAGTCTACAATGACCGTGTTGAAGGCAAGAAAGAGACCGTCTATCTGATTTTGCAGGGGGCTGCGATGTTGATTCTCTATCGTTCTGCAATTTTTCGTTTTGTCCTCGGCTTTGCGCCCGCGGTTCTCGTATTGGGCGCCGGCCATGCGGCTGCGGCCCAGGCTTCTTCGGCTCAGGTTCAGGTTCACCTTTTGCCCGCGCCGCGAGAGGCGCACTTCGGCGCGGCAGCCGATCTGCCGGAGAGGATTATCGTGCTCGTCCCCGGCCGCGCGCCCGAAGACGAGTTTGCAGCGCACGATCTGGAAGACGCGCTCAAGCAGCTTCCCCCGGGCGGAGCCCGGTACGGCATCTATCGCGTCGTTCTACTGCGCTCCAACTCGCTCGAAGCCAAAGTTGTGCTCCGGCGCAACGATCTGATCTTCACGCCGGCTATGCAATCGCAGGGCTACGTGCTGGTGATCGGCCGGCGCCAAGCATTTATCGTGGGCTTCACAGGTTCCGGCATCTTCTATGGCGTGCAGACCTTCAAGCAGTTGCTGCCGCTGCCGGGCCAGCCGCGTGTGCTGCCCACGGGCACGGTGCGCGACTGGCCGGCCATGCAATTCCGCGGCATCAGCGACGATCTATCCCGCGGGCCGGTTCCCACGCTCGCCTTCCAGGAGCGCCAGATTCGCGTCTTCGCCTCGTTCAAGATCAACATCTATTCGCCCTACTTCGAAAACACGCTGCTCTATCCCGATCAACCGCTGCCCGCGCCGCCCGGCGGCTCGCTCACGCCCGCTCAAGTCGCGGAGCTGGTTGCCTACGCGCGCCAATATCACGTGACCATCGTCCCCGATCAGGAAGCCTTCGGCCATCTTCACAAGGTGCTCAAGTGGGAGCTTTACCAGGATGTAGCCGAGACCCCGCAGGGTTATGTGCTGGCCCCCGGCCAACCCGGCACTTTGCCGCTCATCAAGGATTGGTTTACGCAGATTGCCAAGGAGTTTCCTTCGCCTTTCATCCACATCGGCGCCGATGAGACCTTCGACCTGGGCGTAGGCCGCACGCATGAGCAGGTCGAAAAGCAGGGCTACGGCCAAGTCTACGCAGCTTTCCTCAAGCAGATTTACGACGCCCTCGCTCCCTTGCACCGGCGGCTGTTGTTCTGGGGAGACATCGCCGATAAGAACCCCGGCGCCATCCCCGGCCTGCCCAAGGATATGATCGCCGTGCCCTGGAACTACTCGATTACCTCCGGCTTCGACAAGCTGATCGAGCCCTTCGCCAAGGCGGGCATGGAAACCTGGGTGGCGCCGGGCGACTCCAACTGGAATCGGGTTTATCCGGAGGACAGAACCGCCTTGTTGAACATTCAGGGCTTCATCGCCGCCGGGCAGCAGTTGGGATCGACCGGCGCGCTGACCACGGTGTGGAACGACGACGGCGAAGGGCTGTTCAACATGGATTGGTATGGGGTGCTGTTCGGCGCGGTGGCCGCATGGCAGCCCGGCGCGAGCTCCATCGCCGATTACCAGGACGAGTATGGCCAGGTATTCCACGGCGACACGAGCGGCAAGATCAACACCGCCGAGAAAGAGCTGATGGCCGCGACCGGAGATCTGGAGAGCGCGGATACCGGCTTGACCAGCGATATGCTCTTCTGGCTGGATCCGTGGAGCGCACAGGGGCAGGAGGTATCGGCCAAGCTGCTGCCGGTCGCGCGCAAGATGCGCGATCATGCGGAACAGGCCATTGTTTTGCTCGACGAAGCGCGGCAGCAGGACCCCAATCTTCGCCAGCCCGAGGCGCTTACCGCTATGGACCTGGGGGCGCGGCGGCTCGATCTCATCGGCCTCAAGTTCGAACTGGCGCAGGAGATCGTCTCCAGCTACGCTCAAGCCCTCGCCCAACAGCACGACAAAACCCGCGCCCTGTCTACATGGACTCTGCTCAGCGAGATCAGCGGCTCCAATGGCCGCTGCCAGGACCTGCGCGACGCCTACTCGGCTTCCAAGGCCGAGTATCGCCAGGTGTGGCTGAGCGAGAACCGGCCCTATTGGCTCAATAACGTGACCGTTGCCTACGATCTCGCCATTGAAAAGTGGCAACGGCGCGGCGAACGGTTTGGGGCCGTGATGCGCGACTGGCAGGACGGCAAGAACCTGCCCGCGCCCGCATCCCTGGGACTGCCCTCCGCGTCCGCGGCCGGTGATAGCGCGCCCTGACGGCCCGCGGGAGCTGCGGCGCGCTTTAGCCTGAACCAAAGGGATTACGGGGGTGCGCAATTTTGGCCGTCCGCACCGCGCGCACGATGCAAACTAGATTCATGGTTGCTCCCGGCGCCAAAAGCGAGCTTCCCGTCGTGCTGCTCATCGACGACGACCTGGTGAGCCGCGAGGTGACGGCGACGCTGCTGACTATGGACGGTTACGCCGTCCATACCGCGGCGGACGGCGCCGCATCGCTGGAGATGCTCGCCGGCGGAAGATGCCGCCCCGGCGTGATCCTGATGGATGCGCAGATGCCCGGCCTCAGCGGAGAGCAATTGATCGCGGAACTCCGCGCTCGCACCAGCGCCGTGATCTATGTGGTTAGCGGCAGCAACCCGGCGGCCGGGATCGTCAACGCCGCAGACGGTTCTCTGCTCAAACCCTTCGACGCCGAAGCGTTGCGCAGGCTGCTCCAAGGCCGCAAAGCGCAGACCGTCCTTTCCCATTTGAACCCGAATGAACCGGTAATCAGCGCCGAAATCCTTGCCCAGCTTCGCCTGCTTATGCCCGAGGCCGCGGTGCGCCAAATCTATGAGGTGGTGGTGGCCGATTTAGGGAAGCGGATCGCGGCGCTGGGTGCGGCCATCGCCAAAGGCGACGCCGCCGAAATTCGCCGCATCGGGCACGCCATCAAGGGCGGATGCGGCATGGCCGGCGCCTTGCAGGCCGCGCACCTGGGCGCACTGCTTGAGGAAATTCCCCTTGATCCCACAAGTAACTCATTAGATAACAGAGCGGCGTTGCTCCGCGATTTGCGCACCGCCGCCCAGAACCTGAAGTGTATGCTGGAGACTGAGTTACCAGCCTGATGGCTGGTGTTATTTTGAAGGCGGCCATTCCTATGGAACGAACAATTCGAATCGTAGTGGCGGACGATCATCCCGTAGTCCGCATCGGGGTGCGCAACATGCTCGCCGAGGAAGATGGTTTTGAGGTTGTGGGTGACGCCAGCGACGGCGACGAGGCCATTACCCAAACCCTTGAACTGCAGCCCGACATTCTGCTTCTGGATGTTTCCATGCCGCGCCTGCCCGGTCTGGAGGCCATGCGCGCCATCATGAGCGGCCCGTCCACCGCCAAGATTCTGCTGCTCACGTCTACCATCACCACGCAGCAGGTGATTGAGGCGCTGCAGATCGGGGCGCGCGGCATCGTGCTCAAGGATGCTTTGGCCAGCCACCTGCAAACCGCCATCCGCACCGTGTACAGCGGCGACTATTGGATCGGCGGCAAGCGCGTGGTCAACCTGGTCTCTGCGCTGCACGACCTGATGCAAAAGGCCGCCGTGCCGCAGCATAAGACCTATGGCCTGACGCCGCGCGAGCTGGAAGTTGTGGGCTGCATCGTGGAGGGCTGCTCCAACCGCGACATCGCCAAGCAGTTTACGCTGAGCGAGGAGACGGTCAAGCGGCACCTCTCGAACATCTTCGACAAGACGGGCGTCTCCACGCGCCTGGAACTGGCCCTGTTCGCTATCGCCCACCATCTCATCACTCCCCAGTAGCAGTGCGGGCAGTTGCCGCCGGAAACGTAGCCGCCCCGCAAGATCGGTCTGCAATCAGCAGGCGAAGATCGCGCAGGTTGTGGCCGGTGGGCCCGGTGACCACGGCATCGCCGATGGCTGTGAACAGCGGGCAGGCGTTGAAGGCTGCCAGCGATTCTTCGGGATCGAATCCGAAAGCCCGGGCGCGGGCCGCGGTCGTGGGGTCGGCGATGGCACCGGCCGACTGCGTGTTGCCGTCTATGCCGTCCGAGCCGGCGCTGAGCACGGTGAGTCCTTCGCCGGGATACTTTTCGAGCTCCAGCGCGCAGGCCAGAGCAAACTGCTGATTGCGCCCCCCCGCGCCCGGCGTCCGGGTGAGCGTGACCGTCACTTCTCCCACAGAGATCAAGCATAGGCGCGGATGCACCTTGCGCAGCGCGTGAAATCGCTCCAGCAGATAGCGAGCGGCGTCGGCGTAGTCCCAGTCGTCGCAACTGTTGTCAACCACCGTGAAATAGCCGGCTTGCCGCGCGAGTGTGCGCGCATTTTCCACCAGGTCCTGGCTGGAGAGAAGAATCTCGAAGACGGAATCGCGGAAGGCTTCATCCTCGCCGGTCATGCTGGTGACCGCCGTGCGCCGCGAACCCTCCGCCGCGGAGCGGCCGGCCTTGGAAAAGAACGGAGGGCGCCATGCCTTGTTGCCGGGAGACTCAGGCAGATCGGCGCGGTCGAAAAAGGCGCGCACAGAAGGGGGGAGTTTCGCGGCCAGATCGTACTTGGCGATCAGTTCGCGCACCTCGTTCACAGTGGAATGATCCGGCGAAGTGGGGCCCGAGGAAAGCGCGTCCAGGGTGCGCAGCGGCACATCGGGCAGCAGCAGGCTGATCTTAGCGGCCTCCGGCGCAGCCATGGCCAAGCGCCCGCCTTTGACTGCGGAAAAATGTTTACGCAACGTATTGATCTCGTTGATGGGAGCGCCGCAGGCCAGCAGCGCCTGATGGAAGGCTCTGGTCTCCTCCAGCGTGATCTGCGGATCGAGGGGCAGGTCGCAGATCGCCGAGCCGCCTCCGGAGATGAGGAAGAGAACAAGAGTGTCCCTCTTGGCCTTCCTCAAGAGCACCAGGGCGGCGCGCGCCGCGGCGAAGGAATCTTCATTGGGCAGGGGGTGGCCGCCCTCGAAGTAGCGAATCCGCCAGTTGCGGTCTTTGGGCATCCGGCTGGAGCAGCAGATGCCGCGCAGCCCCTTGCGGCGTTTGATGCGGCTGAGCAGAGTTTCCAGCATCGGCCCCGCGGCTTTGCCGATGGCAATTACGAAGATCCGCTTAAAAGAAGAAAGATCGATGGTTTCGGGACCGCTGCCGTCGGGGAGTAATCGCTGCAAACGGTTTTCTTCGAAGCGCAAGCGCCGGTCGAAGGCCGCCGCGATGTTGCACGCCGCCAGAGTGCCGGTGAAGATTCCCATAGCCGTTTCGTGCAGGGTTTCGAGCGCGGTGTCGCTGGCCGGGGTCATGGCAGTTGCTCCTTGAGCCAACCGGCGAGCTCCTGCTGCATGGGTTCGAGTTGGCCTCTAAAAAAGTGATCGGCGCCGGGAAGGAGCGCCAATCGTTTGGGTTCAGCCGCCGAGCCGATGGTCTGCGCCAACTGGGCCGCGGGGGCGAACTCGTCTTGATCTCCGCTCACGAAGAGTTTGGGAATGCGAGCATGTTGCAGAAACCGATATTGGTAAATGCGGCCATCGGCGGCAATGGGCAGCCCCAGCGCGATCACCGCGCGCACATCTTTGCCGGTTCGTTCCGGGCCGCAACACGCCCACATCGCCATGGCCGCGCCAAAGCTGAACCCGGCTGCCACCAGCGGCAGGTGAAATTCCCTCTCCATCCAATCCAGAGCCGCCCGCACATCGCCGGTTTCCGCCCGGCCGTCATGCTTGCCCTGGCTCAGCCCCGTGCCGCGAAAGTTGAAGCGCAAGACCGGCCAGCCCAGTCCCCACGCCGGATCGTTGAGGGCCTTCATGGCGTGGTAAACCACTTTATTGTGCAGGTTGCCGCCATAGCGGGGATGGGGATGGCAAACCACAGCCGCGTACCGCGCACCGGACGCTCCCTGGTTCAAGATCGCCTCCAGACGGCCAGCCGGGCCCGCCAGCTCCACGCTGCGCAACAGACGGTCTGCCGGAGGGATCACCCCAGACAACAAATCCTGCTGCGCAGGCGGAGGATGCAACTCTCTCGAATTCGGATTGCCTATGCTGGAGTGGATTTGGGCGCAAGCAACGAACGCGGTCATTCCACCCTCAATTGTACGCGGAACTCATCACCGGCTTAGCGTCTGTATGGTCAGAGGCTCGATTTCGTACCCGATTCCGGGACAAGCGATTCCGGCAGCGTAGACTCTGGCCTAACGCGGCGCACCGCCGGAATTCGCATACAGGCTGGCGCAAAGGTGCAATGCCCTGTGGGGTATTCTGGCAGCATCATGACCGAAAGCTCCGCTCTTGACCCCATCCAGCTCGCCCGCCAGCTCTGTGAAATCGAATCCACCACCTACCACGAGGGGGCGGTGGGCGATTTTCTGGCCGGTTTTCTGGCCGGGCGCGGCTGGCAGGTGGAGAAGACCCCCGTTGAGCAGCCAGCCGAGAGCGCCGCCGGCGGCGCGCGCTGGAACGTCTATGCGGGCCTGGCCGGCCAGACCCCGGACCTGGTTTTTTCCACGCACATGGACACCACTCCGCCGTACATCCCTTTCAGCGAAGATGCGGAGTTCCTGTACGGGCGCGGCGTCTGCGACGCCAAGGGGATTCTGGCGGCTCAAGTGGCTGCCGGCGAAGCGCTGCGCGCGGCGGGGTTCCGGGTTGGCTTATTGTTTGTATCCGGCGAGGAGCGTGACTCGGCCGGCGCCAAGGCCGCCAACCTGGCGCCCAAGGGCAGCCGCTTTCTCATCAACGGAGAACCCACGGACAACCGTCTGGCGCTGGCCTCTAAGGGCGCGCTGCGCGCGGTCATTCGCGCGAACGGCAAGATGGCGCACTCGGCCTATCCCGAGCTGGGCGACTCGGCCGTTCACAAGCTGGTTCAAGTGCTCGGCCGTCTGCTGGCCCTCGAACTGCCGGTAAGCGAGGATGCCGGACCCAGCACCCTGAACATCGGCCAGATTCAAGGCGGTTACGCCCCCAATGTCATTGCCGACAAGGCCGAAGCGCAGGTCCTGGTACGGCTGGTCGGCGATGCGGCCCCGGTGCGCGCGGCGCTCCAGGAGGCCTGCGCGGGGTTGGCCGAAGTTGACTTCACGCTGGAGATTCCCTTTGTGCGCCTGCGCGCTGTTCCCGGCCTGCCCACCATGATCGCCAAGTTCACCACCGACATACCTCAGCTCAGCCGTTGGGGCGAGCCGCTGCTGCTCGGACCGGGATCGATTCACGTGGCGCATACGCCCCAGGAAAAGCTGGCCAAGAAAGAGCTTCTTGAAGCCGTTCCGCTCTACATCCGCGTGGCGAAGCAACTGCTGGCATGACACCGCACGTCCGAACAGATACAGGAGAAACGCATGAGCGCAGCAATCTACGATATTCCCCTCCAGAAGATCACCGGCGAACCCGCCTCGCTCGCCGAGTTCAAGGGCAAGGTCCTTCTGGTGGTGAACGTGGCTTCGAAGTGCGGGCTGACGCCGCAGTACGAAGGGATCGAGAAACTCTACGAACTTTATCGCGGCCAAGGGCTGGTTGTGGCCGGCTTTCCGGCCAACGACTTCCGCGAGCAGGAGCCGGGAACGAACGAAGAGATTCAGACGTTTTGCACAGCAAACTATGGGGTCAAATTTCCCCTGTTCGGCAAAATTGCGGTCACGGGCGCGAACAAGCACCCGCTCTATGCGGCCTTGATCGCGTCCCAGCCCAAGGCCGTGAGTTTGGCCGAGGTTCCTTTCCGCGAGAAGCTGAAGGGTTACGGGATCGAAACCCTCCCCGAGCCGGAGCTGCTGTGGAACTTTGAGAAGTTTGTGGTCAGCCGGCAGGGCGAGGTGGTGCGCCGCTTCGCGCCCGACACGCAGCCCGACGCTCCTGAGCTGATCGCCGCCATCGAAGCCGAGTTGGCGAAGGATTGAGCGGCTGCGCCACGGGAAGCATCCGCGGAGACGAATCTGCGCAGCGGGCCCGCTTTAGATGAGCAGACTCTTCCTCTTTTCGATCAGGATCGGGAGAAGCAGGCTGGTCTCTGACAGCTTGATTTTGCACCATCCTGGGAAAGCACGCTGCCGGCTTGCGCCGGACGCGGCTGAGCATGAGCGGAGGCTGCTTCGCCATTTCGAACGATCCCATCGCCGTGTTCCGGCTTCTATTTTTCCGTCAGGTCAATCCTCTCAACGAATCGTTCCAGAAGGCCAAGCGGCGCGGCTGGCCGCCGGAAAAGGTCTTTCAAAACGATGCGGGAGAATACCGCGTTAGTATTTTTCTAACGGCTCCGCGGTCATACAGGATGAATGAAGGGAGGGAGCGAGGTGCAAGCTCCGGGCGGCGCGCCATCAGGCACATGCGAATCGGCTCCATTCGGAGCCAAAGCGGGCGGACGCTTCCTCTCGGACCTCAGACAGGAGCCTCCCTGGATCGACATCCTCTTCGCCGCCATCGCCTGGGCGCTGTACGTTCTCTGGATCGATGCGTTCCGGTACCGGGGGCTGCTCGGCGAAGATGACTTATATCGCGTGCTGGTGGGCCTGCTGGATGGGGCCCGCAACGGCGCTTATTTCGCCTCCGCGACCCAGTATGGAAAGGCGTTTAGTTTTGGGTATATCGCCGCTCTGTATCGCCTGGCGGACCCCCGCACCCTGGCGGATCCTCAACGGCTGATGGCGTTGATCAACGCCATCGGGTTCTGGTCGGCGGCCGCAGGCTGTCTCTGCTTCTGGCTGCTGGCGTGGATGCTGTACGGCCTCCGGTCCGCCACGGTGGCCCTGCTTTTATTCGCTTTCAGCCCCATGATGCTGGAGCTTGGCACTAGCGGGCACCCGATTCTTCCCGCCTTCGCCCTCTTTGCGGCGGCTTCTTGCTGTTTGTTGTTTCCAGCACGCGGCGCGCGCGCAGTTGTCCTTTCATTTCTGGGCGGGCTTTTGCTGCTGGCGGCGCTGGTCACCCGGGCGGAGATTCTGCTCGCCCTTCCGTTCGTGGCGCTGACCCGCGCAGACCTTCGCTCCCCGACCATGTTCCTGAAATCCGCCGGACGGCGCGCGGTTGCGCCTGCGCTCTCTGCGGCGGCTTTTTTTGCGCTCAAGGCGGTATGGGTCGATTCCACGCTGGGAACCGGGCGATTGGGTCCCTTCATCGAGCAGTTCATCCGCTGGAAAGACATCCCTATCGGCGTATTTGTTTTTACCTTGAGTTGCGGCATCGCAACCACCGCCGTGGGCCTGGTTGCTGCGATCACGATCGTACGCGCGGCCACGACGGCGCCAGCCGCAGCCGGGCAAAGGACGGCGTTGCGCTATTCCGCAATCGGACCGCTCGCGTTGATTGCGCCGCCGCTGGCGTTCTGGATCGCCGATCCCCGTCCGGGTCGGCACTTCATTCTGTGCCTGGCCGGCGTTTCCATGCTGGCCGGCTGGCTGATCCTGCGGCGCAGCCCGGCGCGGCCCCTGCGCGTATACGCGCTGGCCCTCGGCGCAGTCTGCGCCAATCAGGCGCTCGGCGCGCTCACCGGACCGCTCATCCTCAACTACGCTCCCTCTAAACTCATCGCCTTACCCGGCCACGCCCGTCATTTGCCGCGAGGCTTTCCCACCGGGTCATCCTGGGGCTATCATCGCGCGTTCGTGGCCGAACAACTGAGGACAACCGCATTTGCAAAGCGTATCCGCGGCGTCTGCGACGGCAAGACGCTGGTGCTGAGCCTGGACGCAACGCAGATCTTTTCCGATCTCTATGCCGTAAGCGATCCCTGGAACGCAAAGGAGCTGAAGCTGGGCCGGTTCCCCATTCTGGCGGCGCACATCCAAGGCCGCACCGTGCTGGTGCTGTCGGAGAGCGAAGGCTGGCCCCGCGATGCGGCCGCCGGCGCACTCGCGGATCCGGCCTTCCGCGGCTATAAGCTGGTGCGCGACCCGAATACCATCTCCATCTACGACCGCGCGGTGATTCCACCCGGCCGGATTGCGCGCCTGGGTTGTGCGCCGTAATGTAGAGGCTGGTTGGCCGGAGAGCGTTCATCAAACTGCGCGACAGCAACGGTGCGGAGCAAAGCCCTGACCGGCCCACGAAAGGCGCGCGACGGAAGTCCATCACCTTTGCCTCAACTGAACAGGTCCTTCATCTTTTCGATGAGGCCGGGTGACGCGGGCTTGTTGTCCACCGTGAGCGACTCGCCCAGCTTGGCCACCAGATCGCGCTGGGCGCGGCTGAGCTTGCGTGGAATCTGCACGATGACCTTGACGATCAGGTCGCCGTGGCCTTTGTCGTTCAGGTAGGGAACGCCGCGGCCGCGAATGCGCAGCTCCTTGCCGCTCTGCGTGCCCTCGGGAACCTTGATGTTGATGGGGCCGTCAATGCCGGCAATCTCAAACTCCGCGCCCAGGGCCGCCTGGGGAAAGCTGATGGGGACAACGCAATGCAGGTCGTGCCCGCTGCGTTCGAAGAAATCATGGGGCCGGATGGAAAGGATGATGTAGAGGTCGCCCTTGGGCCCTCCGGCGCGGCCCGCGTCGCCCTCGCCTGCATAACGGACGCGCGTGCCGTCTTCCACGCCCGGCGGGACCTTGACATTGAGCTTTACCTCGCGGGCGGCGCGGCCTTCGCCGCGGCAGGTGGGACAGGGGTCGCCGATCACCGAGCCGGTCCCTCCACAGGCAGTGCAGGTGCGGGCTACTGAGAAAAATCCCTGCTGATAGCGGATCTGCCCGCGGCCTTGGCACTGGCTGCAAACGCTGGGACCGCGTCCGGAGGCGCTGCCGCGGCCGTTGCACGCGGTGCAGACATCGAGGCGGCGAAGCTTTACTTCGGTCTCCGTGCCGAAGATGGCGTCCTCGAAGTCGATGGTCAGGTCGAAGCGCAGGTCGTCGCCTCGGTGCTGGCGAGTGGCGCGATGCACGCCTCCGCCCACATTGAACATCTCGCCGAACAAGTCGCCGAAGATGTCGCCCAGGTCCACGCCGCCGCCGAAGGGACCGGCGCTGAAGCCCTGCCCGCCGACGCCGGCGTGACCATAGCGGTCGTAGGCGGCGCGCTTTTCAGCGTCGCTCAGCACCTGGTAGGCTTCGCTCGCCTCTTTGAACTTCTCTTCGGCCTCGCGGTTGCCGGGGTTGCGGTCAGGGTGGTACTTGAGCGCCTGCTTGCGGTAGGCGCTCTTCAACTCCTGATCGCTGGCGTTGCGGGAAACGCCCAGCACCTCGTAATAATCTGCTTTGCTCACTCTTGTATTAGAACTCATTCCCTTGTGTTGTTTATCGGACTCACTCGCCGCCCGGTTTAGGGTTGTGGGCCACGCGCACCAGCGCCGGGCGCAGGAGGCGGTCGCGCAGCCGGTAGCCGCGGCGAACCTCCTCGGCTACGTGCTGGTCGGGCACGTCGTCGCGCTCCACTGAGCCCAGGGCTTCGTGGATGCGGGGATCGAAGGCTTCACCGGCCGCGGGAACCGGCATGACCTGCAGCCGGGCCAAGACCTCTTCCATCTGTTTGACGATCAAGGCTACGCCGGAACGCAACTGGTGCGCCGAGCCGGTAGCCTTGAGCGCCAACTCGAAGTTGTCGAGCACGGGCAAAAATTGCTCGATCACGCCCGCGGCGGCATAATCGCGGAACTCCATGCGCTCACGCTCCGCGCGTTTGCGGGCGTTGTCGAACTCCGCCTGCAAGCGCGCCAGCCGGTCCAGCAGCCGGTCGCGCTCAGCCCTCAATTCTTCAAACTCCGTTTTGCTGACGGTTTCCAGCGCGCCAGCCGCCTCCGTTGCGGGTGCAGTCTCCGCGCTCCCGGCCGCTGCAGCTTCCGCTGCGGCTCCGGCGTTCTGTGGCGCAGGCATCTCCGTCTCCGCGTCCATCGCAGGCTCTTCCGTCCTTGCGCCTGATCCAGGTTCCAGAGGTTCCAACACGTTGAATTCGGTCTCCTGTTTTCTCATCGCTCTCAATCTACGTTTGCAGACCGGCTGCGCGCCATTCTATGCTGCTTCCGGCAACGGCTGGCATCGTTCCAGCCAGCCTGAAGGCGGATGGAGATTGCCGGCCGCGGGCGCCTGGGTCTCTGATCGCTCAATCTTGCGCCATCCTAGGGTGCCCCAGGTCCCCTTTGGGACCGGGGAATGCACGAACTCGAAGGAACGAGTTCCTGCGGTCGAAGACCTAGTCGGCGGGAACGTCAAGAATGCGCTCGGAAAGCTTGGCAATATAACTCACTGCCTGAATCATCTCCTGATATTGGATGCGCGTGGGTGCGATAACCGCGACCGTGCCCAGGCTGGCGCCGCCCAGCCGCGCCGGCGCGCCGATCAGCACCAAGTCCTGCATGGCGGGCGAAGCTTCGTCCAACCCCACCACCACGCGCACCTCCTGCTGGCGGCCATCCACGTAGGCGGTCAGCAGCTCCACCAGCCGTTCCTTGGCTTCCAGGGCTAACAGCATCTGGCGCAGCCGCTCGCGGTCGCGCGCCACACCGATCAGGTTCGCCATCCCATCCACAAAGATGGCCGCCCCGGCCTCGCCTCCAGCCAGTGCGCCTCTACCGCAAAGCTCGTCCACCGAAGCCAGCAACTGGCGGTAAGCCTCGCGCTCGGCCTCAAGGCGGCGCGCAACCTCGGCGCGAATCCGCTCCACCGGCCAGCCGCGAAAGTTCTCGTTCAGGTAGCGCGCCGCTGTCTCCAACTCCAGGTGCGTCATCTCACGGTCCAACGGCAGCACTCGATCCTGCACTGCGCCCGCCTGTGTCACCAGTACCGCCAGCACCCGGCCCGTTCCCAGACGCGAAAAATGAATGTGCTCCAGCACCTGCCCCTCCGTGCTGCTGGCCAGCGCCACGCCCAGCCCGCTGGAGATCAAAGCCAGCACGTGCGAGGTGCGCTCCAGGTATTCGTGCGAGCTGGCCACGCCAGTGAAGCTCTCCTCGATCTGGCCGCGGCGAGCCTCGCTGAGTGGCGGGCTGTTCAAACCGGAAGCGGCCTGCGGCATCGATCCGCTTTGCGTCCCGGCGGCCATACGCCCTTGTTGGGTAAGCTGCTCCACGTAATAGCGGAAGGCCGCCGCCGTTGGGACGCGGCCGGCCGAAGTATGAGGCTGCTCGAGCAAGCCATGCTCGCCCAGCGCAGCCATCACATTGCGCAGCGTGGCTGCGCTCAGCCCCTCGCGGTTAGCAAACACATTCGCCACTCCTTGCGAGGCCACGGGCTCGCCGGTGGCGATGTACAACTCGATCACCGCGTTCAGCACCAGCCGCTCGCGCGGACTGAGACGCGTTTCAGACATTCGCTGCTCTCCGTCCTGGCTGGAACACCGCTCAGGCGCCGGTCTCAAGCCCTGTCCAAGCCAAGTTCCCGTTTCGGCGGTCAGAATCGGCGCCTTGCCACGGCGCGCAGAAATCGCTTCTCCGCGGCTTCGCCGGTCAACGAGACCACAGGGAGATGGCACCTACTAAGCACTTATCTTTCTAGCACTTATACCGGAAGCGACTGCGGTGCCATAACTTGATTTTAGGGAGCGTCAAGCACCTCTGTCAAGGCACGGTACGCCTGCAAGTTCGCCGCCGCAGCCGTTGCCGGCAAAGAGCGAGTTCTTGCGGCTGAGCACCACGCGCTTCCTCTCGCGCTCGCTGGCGTTGTTGTCGATGGGCACGGCGCCGTCGGCGAGAAAGACGTTGATTTCCTCCCAGTGGCCCAGCGCGTAGGTGACCGCCTCGGACATGGGATGCTTGAGCGGTAACTGCTCCTTCCAACCCAGTCACTTCTCCTGTAACTCGGACACCACCGGCGCTGACTGCTCCTGACGCACATGAGACGCTCGTCGAACGATGCGTCTGCGCCCTGCTGCTCGACGGCGTACAGCGCGTGCACCAGCGCGCTCGCCTCCCGCGCCATCGAGGGAGCCGTACTTTCGGCTTAAACAGCAGAACTGCTCCGCTGCCCCCCAGATGCATAACTCGAACTCAATTGTGGAGCTATCTTCGACAGCAAACCGCTCCCCGCATAACTCGACGCCCCACCGCCCTGATCTGCCAATCGGCCGGGATGCGATCTTTATGTCCTGTCAAATCTACATCCATCTCTACATCCGTCCAGAATGCCAACCGCTATTTTGGACGGATGTGTCAAAAGATGAGCTTCAGCGCGAACTGCGCCTCGCGCGCGACTGGGTCGCCCTGCGGATTGAGTATGTTGCTAGTGATGGTTCCAAAAGAGGTGCTGCTGGGAGTCGGATCGGTATATAAGCTAGGGTCGTTCAGTTCCGTGTGGTTGAGCACGTCGTAGTACTCAGCCCGGAACTGCAAGTAGCTCTCGTGATAGATCGTAAAGTTGCGCAGCATATCGGCGTCCCAGTTGGTGAGGCCGGGGCCGCGCAGGGACCCTTTAACTACGTTGCCAAAGCCCGTTCCCGGTCCATTTTGCACGGGAACGGAGAAGGCCGCGGGGTTATACCAGTTATAGCAACGGGTGCGGGCTGGGCAGTCGCCGAGGCCGGCTCCCTTCTTGTAGGCTGGCAAGCTGAAATTCTCCTCTGCGCGATCTTGAAGCTGGCCGGTGAGGGAGTTGTCGTCGAATGCGTCTATTGCCGTCAGCGCGTCACCAGACTGGGTCGAGATGATGCCGCTTGTCGTCCAGCCATTGGCAAGACTGCGCAGGAAGCGATTGCCCTCGCGCAGCTCGGGAAATTGATAGACGTAGGAGACGTTGAAAAGAATGGGGTGGTCGATTTGTGCATTCCCCGTATCCAGCGCCTTGATGTTCTGCACCCGCGCGGCCGCCGGAATACCGGTTGCATTGGCGGGATAAAGCGGATAGACATACGTCTGATCCGTATTCAGGTCTTCGGTGTTTGAAAACATTGCGAGCGGCATGTCGTCGAGCGTATGCGACCAGGTGAAGTTGGCTAGCACTGACACTCCTTGCGACATCCTCTTTTGCAGAGTAACCTGCAAGGAGTTGTAGCTGGCAGCGCCGCTCATGGAGCCCAGAACAATGTTAGAATAGCTAGACTGACAACCGGCTGTAGTTGTGCAAGGTCCTACCGTGGGAGCGGTGTTATAGGACCGGCGCAGGTTTTTGCCTAAGCCGGAGCCATTGTTCACAGAGGGATTGGTTTCCAGGTCGATGAGCTGATGGCGGGAAGCGGTAGCGACATACGCCATCTGCAACATCGTGCTGGGAGTAAGTTGCTGTTGTAACGTCAGGTTCCAGGCATAAGTTACCGGGGTGTGAAAGTTATTCGGATCATACTCTGTAACCTGGAATGCGTTCGGGAAGACTTGTGACTTCGGGAATGGCAGGGTGTATGGAAATGGATTGCTTACCGTTCCCGTTGCGCAGCCGGTGCAATACGGATTGCTGAACGGGCCGCCGGGGTTCGCACCCGGAGCCGAACCGTACATGCCCGGGTCGGCCAAACTTAGCGAGATGTCGTTGGGCACATCGGATCCCTGCGAGAGATTCATCCACGCCTGCATGCGGTCCTGGTAGAAAGTTCCAAAACCGCCGCGTATCGAAGCTTTGCCGTTGCCGAAGACATCGTACGCAAAGCCCACGCGAGGCATGAAATGCGTATATCTATCATTCAATCCGTACTTCGGATATCCCGGGTCCCCGGAGAGCACCATGCCGGCGGGTAAGCCAGGAGTTCCAGCGAATGTTGCAAGATCATACTGGGGGCTGCCTTCATCCGCCGTGTAGTTGGAAGGACTGAAGTACATTTGCTCGTTGTGGTGATCGGCCCACGGTTCGAACAGCTCCCACCGCACGCCGTAGTCCAATGTCAGGCGAGGAGTTATCCTCCATGTATCCTGGGCGAAGATGGAGGGGAAATTTCCCCGGTCGTTGACAATCTGAATATTGCCTTGAGTGAAGGACGACATAAATCCCATCTGGAAGTTCGCCAATGCGTTCGGATACTGGTAGGTGGTTGAACCGATTCTGTTGCTAACCGGCGCAAAGCTGAAGTTGCCATCGCCGGCGTTGATATTGACTACATCGAACTTGCTCAATTCGACGTGGCCGCCAAAAGCAAAGTTATGCTTTCCCTTTACCCAATTCAACACGTCGTTCAGGTTGTAATCATTGCGCCCGAAGATGGCGGGGGCGGTAGAAGTCACCGCGAAATAACCTCCGTTTATGCTCACATTCAGATAAGGTCCGGCTGATGCATACTGATAGACATTCTTCACGCCGAAGGCGGAAATCATTGGACTTCCAGTCGGACCGTTGCGCTGAGAGTATTCTCGCTGATAGTTGAGCACCAAGTTGTTTACAAGCCGGGGTGAGAATATGTGGGTTTCACTGATTGCAGCGTTCTGGTAGCGGTCGTTGGCCAGAGGCAGGTAATCGAGAAGATCGGTGGAGTTATAGACGCTGGGGGCGTTGAAAAAGTTGTAGTAGTAACGGAAGAAGATATGGTCGTGGGCGCCAAACTGGTGGTCGACGCGGCCCACAAACTCGTTAAAGACCTGGATGTTCGGGAAGTAGTAGTGGACAACTCCCCCTATCTGGCCCGGGGCCTCGGTTCCGGAAAAGGTGGGAAAGGCCTTTTCAAAAGCCACCGCAGCCGGGTCGAAGGCGCTAGTGGGAATGTGGTTGTACGGATAGACCGCGTTGGTGAATGGATTGCGGATTTGCTCGCTGGGAACAGGATTGCCCGCTGAATTCACGCAAACGCCGCTGCCGTTGAATGCGTTGCCTTGGGCTGAGTCGCACAAGTTGCTGAAGTCGGCGTAATTTTCGCCCGCGGCGCGTCCTTCCTCGGCGAGCGTAGGAACAGTTGCCGACCCCTCACTCGACGCAAAATGGTCGGGCGTGCGCTGATAGCCGAAGAAAAACTGCGTGTGCCTGCCGCTGGCGATGTGCGGGATGATTACCGGCCCGCCGATAACGCCTCCAAATTGGTTGAGGTTCTGAACCAAGGCGGTGGTTGAAAAGTAAGGCCTGGCGTCGAAGTAGGTGTTACGCACAAATTCAAAGGCGTCTCCGTGGAAATGATTCGTGCCCGCCTTGGTGACGATGTTGACCACCGCGCCGGCGCTCTGGCCATACTCCGCGCTGTAGTTTGTGGTCTGCACGCTGAATTCCTGCAGCGCGTCAGGGAATGGGAACGGATCATTCGCGTTGGTCATTTCGTCCACGTTGTTGCCGCCGTCCAAAAGATAATTCTGCTGATTGGGCAGCGTGCCGTCCGAACTGGTAACGACGGCCTCTGGAAATGTCTTGCTGTCGCCCTCGTTAAGACCGAAGCCTTCATTGGTCGCGTTGGCCACGCCGGGAGTCAGCAGAATCAGCGAGGCGGCATTTCTGCCGTTGAGAGGGAAATCGATAATTTGTTGATGGCCGATGACCTGCGAGAGCGTCCCGTTGGTCGTGTTGACCTGCGGGGGAGTGCCGGAAACGCTGATGGTCTGCGTGGCCGAACCAACCCGGAGCACGATGTTTACAGTCATCGCCTGATTGGCTTGAAGCACGATTCCGGGATGCTTGTAAGTCTGAAATCCCTGCGCGGAGGCAAGGATGGTGTACTGCGTAGGCATCAGGGTTGGGAAAGTGTACTCCCCGCTCGCATTGGCGGTCGTCTTGGTCTGCTGCCCGGTCAGGGTCGCGGTCGCAATAACCGCGGCATGAGGGACTACGGCGCCGGTGGGATCGGTTACCGTTCCATCGATTGAGCCATACGCCTGAGCGCGCGCGTCCCGCTGACCAAGCGAGAATGCAACAACAGTGAGCACGACAACAAGCCACAGTTGCCAATTGATCTTGGGCTGGCCTTGGGTAGCATGATTCATTTCAAACACCTCCGAAGTGGCTGTTACTTTTTCGCGCATTGAGATGTTGTTCCACTTATCTCCGAATTGGCTGCTACTTTATCGAGCCCAGGGATAGGGATAGCAGAAGTGGAGGTTCTTCTCAGCGGAGCCACGGTAACATTCGCAAGAGCCGCCCGTCAACATAAAAAAATTATGATGCATAAATATGCATATTTGATCCACGCCTGTAATTCCGCGTGAGCATAGCCTGCGCTTGTGAGCCGCATGATCCCAGCGCACTCAATCGGGCATGCATCCCTGCCGAGCCCGGCTTTTATGGCGAAAACCGCTCTGTCCGGCGCCATCCTGCCCGTTTTTGTATCGTTGCCGCTGATAGACACTGCTGATCGACTGCATCGATGTTGAGACGCTTGTTCTGTGTGCTAAATGACAGTGAAGGATTTTGAGTTTGCCTGTGCGTGCGCCGCCTGGGCGCGGGAATGCGTGTGTATCCCGGTTCTCTTCGATGCTTGCCGTTTCTCTATCCCGCGCACAAAACCGCGCTCCAGGGCGCCGCGTGCAATACCCCGTCACGCAGCGCGGCGGCGCGCCTCTTTGCAAGCGAGACCTCGCGCTTAGCATCGATTGCCGGTCCTGACAGCGTCCACAGAAAGCGCGCGCGGCGTAGCGGCGTATACATGGCCACGGGTTGCGGGGTTTTGTTGATAGCCAGGATGAGCTGTGCGCCGTCCTTGCGGCCTGCATAGGCGCGCACCATGTCACTGCTGCAGGTGAGGATGGATTGGTTGATGGCCGCGCCGGCGAAGGGCTTCGTAATCTCCATGCCGAAAAACTCTGGGCGGCGCACAAAGCCATCTTCAAGGTTGCCGGCGATAGGCGTGTAATAGCCGAAGCCGCCGCCATGAAGATTCACGCCGCAACAGCCCATCGAAGCAAAGTTCAGCATTACGTCCGCGACCCACAGGGCGCTGGCCAGCGTATCGCTGACGCCCGGCTGGCCGCCGTTCCAGCAAGAGTTGCCCTCAGTCATGCGATAGGGGATGCCATCGCTGCGCGCCGCGGCCATGGCAATCTTCAGGCCGCTATCGAGCTTGGGGTCAAGCGACAAGAGCTTGCCGATGGTCATACCCTTGCCGCCGGCAGGGCCTATGGCGTAATAGTGCGAGGTAAGTAGGATAACGTCGCGCAGTCCGCTCTTCTTGATGTCTTCAGCGAAGCCGGTCACGTAGGCCATCTGATTGGAGGCGTCGGGACCGGCGAATCTGGCGCGCGGAACTTCCTTCACGATGGCCGCGTGCGCAGCGCACCACTCCTTCCAGTAATCCGCATACGACCAGGCGGCGGGGCGATAGCGGTTGCGCCAGGCGTCTGGCTCGTTGCCGAGCTGAAAGGCGATCAGGCGCGGCCCAAGAATACGCTGCGCATAAGCGGCTTCGTCCACGATGCGCCCCATAGGGTCGCGAGCGAGATTGAGCCCGTAGAGGCAACGCCAGCCGGCTGCGTCAAGAAAGGCGCGCAGGTTACGCAGGCTCGCTGGCGTAACGGGCGTATCGGTTTTAACGTTCGTGCTGGTGTCGGGGCCGACAGCGTGAAAGGGCGGCAGGCCGCTTGGCGGATGAGTGGTGAATCGGGTGAACGCACTGGTGCCTCCGCCGAGGCGCAGCACCCCTTCGTGGCTCAATTCATGGAAGAGCGCGATGAGCGCAGTGTTGCTGGCCGCAAAGAATGCCGGGTCGGCCAACTGCGCCGATTCGTAGCTGAGACCGATGAAATCAGCGGGAACCGTGGCCAGGGTAACAGAGCGATCGATGGTTAGCGTTGCTTGCAGCGGCGGTTGGCTGTGGTTTGCGAGCAAAAAATCCGGCGCCAGACAGGAAGCTGCGGCAGCCGCGGCTGCGCGGCCCAGAAAGATTCTTCGGTTCATCGTTGCGTAACCTCGATTACACTCACTGTGCCCGGAGAGGTGAATGGAATCGCCGCTTCGACCGGCACGGGTTTGCCGCCGATACGGACCGACGAGACGGTGCTCGCGTTCATGGGCAGGTGAAGGACGAATTGGCGCCTGGCGCCGTGCGGATCAGCGGTGATGCGCCAGAGCTTTGCGCTCACGTGCTGCACGCGCAAGCTGACTTCGCCGCCGGTGGTCACGGGCGCGTTGGCGACAACGAGCGATCTGCCCGCCGGTACCCAGCTCGACGGCAGGCCGGCGAGCAGATGCAATTGGACTCCACCGCGTCCGCGGCGCTCGTTGAGCAGCATGTCGCGCAGTAAGAGAATGAGATTAGCGTTGGCCCAGGCTTCGGGCATATCGCCGGTACCCTGCATGGCCTTGTGCTGGCTGTGCGGCCCCAAGCAGGCGCGTGGCAGGCTGGGATCGACGATGATCTCTTCCTTCCACACATCGGTGGTGTAGCTGTGATTCAGCGCGGCCGCCAGCATATCGCCGGCTTTTTGCTTTTCGCCGCGCAGCAGGTAGGTCTCAGCCATGTTCATGGCCTCGCCTGCCCATACGCCGGCCGGACCGGCCCAGGCTACGTTCGTTGGCAGACCCTGTCTCTCGCTGCGCTCCATGCGGCCAATGAGGCCGGTAACGAGCGGGTCTTCGGGCGAGTAAATATGCGTGGGATAGACGGCGAGGAAGGTTTGCGAATACGCGGCCTGCGGATAGGTGGGCATGGCGGGCAGATAAGGCGGCTTGGTGGTCTCGAATGCCAGGGCGCGGTCAACATCGCTGCGAATGGCGCGAACGTAGGAAGAGTATTCCTGGCCAAGCCAGGTTTCATCGCTCTTGTGTCCGAGGACCTTGGCAGCCTCATCGGTTACGTGTACGGCGTATGCGGCCATGAAGTTTTGCGCGAAAGAGTGGCCTTGGGGAATGCCCGAATCGCCGTAGCTCCACGGCAGCAGGCCGTACCAGAAGGGCTTTTCGCCAGGCGCGAGCGGCGGATTCGGTTCTGGGCGGCAGCGCGATGGAATCATGCGGTGAATGGGCCGCGCGCCGGTAGGGATGCCGGAGACGCCTTCCAGCGTGCTCTCCTCGCGATGGAAGCGGATCCACTCTGAGGCGCGTAGTAAATATGGATAAGCCTTGGCGAGCCACTGCTGATCGCGCGTGAAGAGATAGTATTCCCACACCGCGCCGGCGTTGCCGCCCGTGTTGTCCCACGCGGGCCAGCCGCTTACCGGAGGGAAGTCCCATTCGCCGTCGTCGTTCATCAGGTGGAAGGCGTGATCCACGGTCTGGCGCGCCACACTGAGGAAGTTCGCAACCTCAAGGGCGCGCGCCTGGAAGTACTCGCCGCGGCCCCAGTACTGGCGATAGACCGCCGGGCCGTCGAGCGTCCACAGGCCGCCCTGCTTGCCGTACTCAGTAAGTATCAGTACATAGGCGATCGACGAGTAATAGAAGTCGCTCATCTGGCGCTGGGGAAAATCGATCTGCGTGGCGCGCGCCCAGAGGCCGTTCCACTGGCCTGCGGCGTCGCTGAGCAGGGCTTTACCGCTGGCCTGAGACAGTTCTGCGTTGCGCGCGGCCGGCCACTCGTAGGGGTCTTCGAGCCACAGCGTTTTGACGCCGTGCGCCGGGACGCGGAGGCGCAAAATGAGCGCAAGGCCATTCTCCCGGGAAGAGACTTGGGCGCCTGCGGCGCCGGTCACCAGAGAGACATCCACGCCGGAGCGCGTGATAAGAGCCCGTCCGCTGACGCGGCCCGGAAGGTTGCGGTCGCGCCCGCTCAGTTCGAGCGTGGCGTCAGCCGCCGCGGAGCCGGCATTGCGGAAGGTGAGGCGCACCACATCCATTCCGCGCGCGCCGGAGTAACGGTTAGGCAGAGCGTCCGGTTTCGCGCCCGGATCAACGGCAAAGGCCAGCTCCTCCAGCGTCAGGCCGCCGCCCTGGAGTGAGGTGACGATGAAAGGATAGCGGCCGCGGTAGAGCTTTTGCCCCGTGACGGTCAGCGGCATCATATGGTTTGGAGAGCCGGCGAACGGCTGAATGGCGAGCTCGCCGTCCATCTGCGAGCTGAAGCCGATGGGCGATGCCGGCGGGCGGCGCTTAAGATTCCATTGCGACCATTTCAGATCGCCTTTCATGTCCACAATGGTTTTGTGACTGCCCATGGGCAGGCCGATGAGGCTCTGCGCATCGGTATTCGACCAGCGGTGGTCGATGGTGACCTGCGCGGCCGTCAGCGCCGCGCAACTGAAAAGCGCAAAGCAAAGAAGGCCAAAGCGCAATCGTATCAAGAGGCACCCCGCAGCGTTCAACATCATTCCGGCAGCATCCGCATTCTATGATCTTTCATCGAGAGACAATTGTTTCCAGGTCTCTGAATTCCCAAGACGCCGGCGAAGTTCCATCTACTCCGCCTTGATCGTGGAAAGCACGACGATCTCGCCTGGCTCTATAACAACCTCCGTGGGAACGTCCGAAACTTGATTGACTTGTTCCAGGCCGGTGCGCTCCATCTGCACCCATGGATACGAAGCGCCGCTGACCTTGATTCTGCGGGGCGCGATGCCGCGGTTCACCATCACCAGCGTCTCGTCTTTGCCGTTTCTGAAGGCCGTTGCCAGCAGATGGGGATCGCTGCAGGCTGCGCCGATGCGCTTCATGCCCTGCCGAATGTGCCGGCTATAGGCGCCCAGCACGCGCAGCTCAAAGCTGGTGGGAACGGGAATCCATCCATCGGTCCGGTTGGGAGCAAGCAGGGCGCGCGAGCCGGCAAAGCTGGGCTGCTCCACGTCAAGGATGGTCCAGCAGTAGAGCAGCGCTTCGGCGTCGAGGATGGTCAAGTTTTTGTAATATAGCTGTGCCGCGGTAAAGGCGATGCGGTACGACGGCTCCTGATAATGCGGATCGTTGAAACAAATTTCGGTGGCCAGAAAGGGCTTGCCCGCGCTGGCCCGGTGCATGGCTTCCATGCGCGCGCCGTACATGCCGGGATTGGCCATGAACTGCTGGAAGTCGTATTCGTGCGACGCTGTATAGTCGATGTCGCGCCACGCTGCCGGGTCTTTGTGCAGATTTTCGGCGCGCTCAGCGCCTTGGAACAGGAAGGGCGCGTCGGCCATGTGGATCTTGACCTGCGTGAAGCCGGCTTCATCGAGCGCCTGGCGCACCGCTACCGCCATGGCGTCAAAGACCGCCGGCGGCTGGTCCGCTTCGTTTCCCAGGCCGACGATGAGCGGCGCTTCGCCCGTGGCGGCCTGGGCCTGGCGGCAGTATGCGACGATGATGCGCGCATACTCCTGGGGGTTCGCTGCCTGCCGGAGGGGTCTATTCCAGGCGTCGATCACCTCGGGGCCTTTGTATGGTTCGGAGGCCCACTGGGGAAGCGCCCAAAGCTCGTAAAGAATGTGGCCGCCCATCTTCTGGATGTGCTCGTTGTAGGGGAAGCTGGAAACTTCGCCGTTGGGAAAGTTGTCGCCATAGTAATGCGGGGTGGCGTCGCGCACGTCCGTCAGGTTGCTCATCTCCGGCTTCAGCTCTTCGCCCATCGGATATTCGCGCGAGATGAGAAGGTTGTAGCGCCGCAGGATCTGCCAGTACTCGCGTTTGCCTGCAGCGCTCAATTCGTCATAGGCGGGAATGCTGGGGCTGCCGCCGAAGCCGAGCATGGTCTGGAAGACTTGGCTGGGGTCGATTGTGACTGCGGCCGTCTTTACTTCCGGTTTCACCAGCCTGCCGGCCACAACGTCGTGCACAGTGCGCGGCGCCGCCAGCATCAATTGATGCCGTGTAACGTCGAACAGCAGCGGCGCTTCGAGAAGCTGCCGGCCGTTGACGAGGACACGCACGGCCAGGTGCCGGCCGGCGATGACGGTAAGCGTGCGCGCGTGGCCCTTATACTGCTGCCCGATGGTGCGTACCGTCTTATCGGGATAGTCGCCCTGGCCGTCGTAAAGCGCCATCGAATCGTAGTAGCGTTCCGAGATGCGGACCTGGTTCGAAGTCAGTTCGACGGTAAAGCCCGCATGGGGCCCGGTGAAGATCCAGCGCAGCGCGGCATTTTGCGGCAGGCGGCTGTCGAGCACGAGCGTGCGCTCAAACAGCCCCGTGAGGTTTTCATGGAAGTATTTGCGTGCGATTTCATTGGGGCGCGACCAGCCCGGCCCTTTGGGGCCGTTAGCAACAAAGCGGAAGGCGGCCGCCGCCGGTCCTGCCGCTGCTGGGGGCGGCGGCAACTGAATGGCCCGCTGCGCCCACGCGCTCACCGTAAACAAAAACGCCGCGAACAAGACGGCTCTTCGCATGGCTTCGATTATTTAGGTCCGCGGGTTTCGCCTGTCAAGCGCCCGCCATGCGAAAACTCCGCCGCATGCGCGGGGACAGGTTCGCGGCATCCATCCACATAGGTTTCAGTTCGGTCAGGAGAAAAGCATGGTATTTGAACCGGTCTCACGCCGCAGTTTTGTGAAATTCGCCGGCGCCGGCGCGCTCGCTTCGGCCGTTCCCGCCGCCTTCGCGCAGAGGACGGCAGCCGCGCCCACCGCCGCCAGCCAAAACGATTTTGCTTACCAGGAGGAGACACGCGCGCGGCGCCTGGCGTGGTGGGAACAGGCGCGCTTCGGCATGTTCATTCACTACGGGCTTTACAGCCTCATCGGCCAGCAGGAGTGGGCAATGGAGTCGGAAGGGATTCCCATTCCTCAGTATCAGTTGCTGGCTGAGCACCTGAAGCCCAACCCGGATTTTGCGCGCCAGTGGGTGCGCCTAGCCAAACGCGCCGGGCAGAAGTATGTGGTGCTCACCACCAAGCATCATGAGGGCTTCTGCCTGTGGGACACCAAGCTGACGAACTACAACGCCGTGCGGCAGGGCCCCGGACGCGACCTGGTGCGTGAGTTTGTGGAGGCAGCGCGCGCCGAAGGACTGCGCATCGGTTTCTACTACTCGCTGATGGACTGGCACCATCCGGACGGAGCGGTATGCAAGACCAGCCCGGCGGCCCGCAAGCGTTTTGTGGCCTATACATTCGGGTTGCTGCGCGAGCTGCTCACTCACTACGGCAAAATCGACATCCTCTGGTATGACGAGCCTTGGCCGCTTACGCCTGAGCAGTGGGAGGCCGGCCGCATGAACCGCATGGTCTTCACGCTTCAGCCGGAGATTATTGTCAACAATCGCAACGGCCTCCCCGGCGACTTTTCCACGCCGGAGCACAAGATTCAAGCGGCGCATCGCGCCTGGGAGTCGTGCCAAACGATGAATCTGGGCTGGGGTTATCAGCGCGCCGATCAGGAGTTCAAATCGCCGCGGATTCTGCTCAACGATCTGGCCTCCTGCGCGCAGCAGGGCGGAAACTTTCTGCTCAACATTGGGCCGGAGCCCGACGGCACCGTCCCGCCGCAACAGGTGAGCACGCTGGAGACGATGGGGCGCTGGCTGGCCACCAATGGGGAAGCCATCTACGGAACCCAAGGCGGCGCATCGATCAGCTTCGGCAACTATGACAACTTCACGCGCCAGGGGAATACGCTTTACATCCACGTGTATTTCTGGCCCGCGCATACGCCGGCTGCCCAGTGGCTCAAATTCTTCAGGCCGCCTGCGGTGGTCGCGGTTGGGGGTCTCAATGCAAAGGTGCTCTCTGCGCGGCTGCTCAAGACAGGCCGGAAGGTTGAGTTCACGCAGAACGAGTTTTCGCTGCGCCTTACCGGACTGCCGGAGCAGGCGCCGGACCATCCGGTTACCGTCGTCGCCTGCCAGTGCGACCGGCCGCCGGTTGTGGATCACCACCGCATTCGTGCGCTCTGGCCGCGCTACGGCGCGGGAATGCCCGGTTGACGCTGCATGTAGCCGGGTTTAGATTCCTTATTCTTTTTCATTCCCTTCACTTTCTTTGCTCATCGGCGGCCCATGGGCGACACATGCCTCACCGGGCGCAAGATCATCGCTAAAAACCTCGCCGCCGCGGAGTTGGCCGGGCGCTTCGAGGCGCTGCTCTTCGGTGCGGGTCCGGGCAATCATGCCGGAGGTTGGGCATCGGGGCCTCTGGTCCACAGGCGAAGCGGCATTTCTGCCCCGGCGGCCAAGAAAGGCCGCTTCGGATCAGCATTATTATGCATAAACGACGATTTATGTTGACCGCGCAAAACCGAGCGGTTACCATCAGCGTGTGAAGGGACCGGACGGCGACCTGCGGCAATGTGCAAACTGGATCAGGCTCAGCGCCATGACCATGGCCTACCACGCACAGATGGGGCACACTGGCGGCGATCTCTCTTCGGCTGACATTCTGGCCGTACTCTATTTGGGGGGCGTGCTTCGCATCGATCCCGCGGAGCCACAATCGCCGCAGCGCGACCGCTTCATCCTTTCCAAGGGACATTGCTCCGGTGCGTTCTATTCGACGCTGGCCGCGCGCGGCTTCTTCCCACTCGAGCAGTTGAAGACCTATATGGATCCGCTTTCCATGCTCAACGGACATCCCGACCGCAACAGACTTCCCGGCGTGGAGGCTAACACGGGACCGCTCGGGCACGGACTGCCCATTGCCGTAGGCGCGGCGCTAGCCGCGCGCATGAGAAAGGAATCCTGGCGTGTCTTTGCGCTCACCGGCGACGGCGAACTCCAGGAGGGGTCCAATTGGGAGGCGGCCATGACCGCGCAGCAATACGGCCTCGATAACCTTACCGTAATCGTGGACAGAAACCGCATCCAGCAGAGCGATTTTACCGAGAACACCATCCGCATGGAGCCGCTGGCGGCGCGCTGGTCGGCTTTCGGCTTCGCGGTGGACGAGATCGACGGACACGAGGCGGACACGCTGCTGAGCCGCTTCGCGCATCTGCCCATCGAGCCGGGCAAACCCTCGTGCGTGATTGCGCGGACGATCAAAGGCAAAGGTGTCTCGTTCGCCGAGAATCAGCCGGCTTGGCACCACGGCGTACCCACGCGGGAGCAGTTGGCGGCGGCGGCGGAGGAACTCAACATAGAGGTGGGCTGGTGAACGGGGCCACAGGACGGCCGGCGAGCGCCGGCACGCAGCTCTTTGACTGCCGCGATGCCTACATCCATGCGCTTGAGGAGATGGCGGCGAAAGACGCTCGCGTGTGTGTCGTGGCCAACGATTCGCTCTCTTCGGCCAAGCTCAAACACTTCAAGGCTAAGTTCCCTGAACGCTTTGTGAACGTAGGCATCGCCGAGCAAAATATGGTTGGCGTGGGCGCGGGACTTGCCAACGGAGGCATGATTCCCTATGTGTGCGGGGCGGGATGCTTTCTTACCGGCCGCGCCATGGAACAGGTAAAGGTGGACCTGGCTTATTCCCAATCCAATGTGAAGCTGTGCGGAATGTCGCCGGGGATGGCTTACGGGCAGCTAGGCCCATCGCACCACTCTATCGAAGATCTGGCGTGGACGCGCATCCTGCCGAATATGACCGTCGTTGTTCCCGCCGATCCCATAGAGACAGCCGCGGCGATGCGCTACTCGCTCGTACACCAGGGACCGATGTATCTGCGCATCAGCCGCATGCCTGTGCCCCGCGTACACGCCGATGGCTACGAGTTTCGTCTCGGCAAGGCGGTGTTACTGCGGGACGGCCACGACGTTACGGTGATTGCAAGTGGCGTGCTTGCGGCGCGCGCCCTGGATGCGGCGCGCCGGCTCGCGGAGCACGGCATTTCCGCGCGGGTGCTGAATATGAGCACGGTGAAGCCTCTTGACCGCGCGGCCGTTCTGGATGCGGCCAAGACCACCCGCGGCATCGTCACTGCGGAAGAAGCGCTGGCTGCGGGGGGGCTAGGTGGCGCCGTGGCCGAGGTGCTGGCTGAAGAATATCCGGCGCGCATGCGCATCCTGGGCTTGCCCGACGTCTTTGCCCCCACTGGTACCGCGGAGTTTTTGCTGGAGCGATTCGGGCTGACTGCGGCGGGAATCGAAGCCGTGGCGCTGGATCTGCTCGAAAACGAGGGATAGTTGACGGATGCATGGATACTGGCGATCGACCAGGGCACGACCAGCACCAAAGCGCTGCTGGTCGACCGTGAGGGGCAGTCTGTCTATCGCGCATCGGCGCCGCTTGAATTGCTGCAGCCCCAGGCTGGCCGCATGGAGCAGGACCCGCTGGCGCTGTGGCAGTCGGTTTGCCGGGTTGCCGGGGAGTGCGCGGCCCATGCGGCCTCGCATGGAGCCGGCATTGCCGGCCTGGCTCTCAGCAACCAGCGCGAGACGGCTCTGCTTTGGAGGCGTACCGGCGAGCCTGTGGGCAATGCCATCTCCTGGCAGTGCCGCCGCTCTGCATCTGTGTGCGCGCGGCTTCGCGGGTCCGCATCTTCGCTTCAGTCCATCGCCGGATTGCCGCTCGATCCGCTCCTGAGCGCGACCAAGTGGGCATGGGTATTCGACCAGCGGCCGGAGCTGTGCTCACTGGCCGCGGCCGGCGAGCTGCATCTGGGCACTGTCGATGCGTGGATCCTCTATAAGCTCACCGGCGGCTGCTTACACGCCACCGATCACACCAACGCCTCGCGCACCGCGCTGCTAAGTCTAGAATCGCTGGCGTGGGACGATGAACTGCTGAAGGTCTTCGGGATTCCGCGCGCCGCCCTCCCCGAGGTCAAGCCTTCGAGCAGTGTGTTCGGAGAGTGCTCGGCTATGCGGGCGCTCGCCGGAGTTCCGGTAGTGGCCGCGGTGGGCGATTCCCACGCGGCGTTCGTGGGCCACGGCACGTATGCTCCCGGCACAGTGAAGGCAACCTATGGAACAGGCTCGTCGCTGATGATGCTTACCTCCGGGCTGGTTGCTGAAGCGAAGCAGTTGGCGCGCACGGTTGCGTGGTCGGAGCCGGGCGGTGCGCGGTATGCGCTGGAAGGCAACATTGCTATGAGCGGCGCAGCGTTGCAGTGGGTTGGCGAGTTTCTCGGTTCATCACGGCCGGTGGAAGACGCAGCGGCGCTGGCCGCAAGCGTAGACGGCGCCGCGGGACTTATTCTTGTGCCCGCGATGGTTGGACTCGGCGCGCCGCACTGGGACCAAGCCGCGCGCGGAATCGTAGCGAACCTCGAGCGCTCGCACACCGCGGCGCACCTGGCCCGCGCGGCCTTGGACGCAATCGCGTTTCAGGTGGCGGACGTATTGGAAGCTATGGAAGATACTGCCGGCCTAAAACTGCCGGTGTTGCTCGCCGATGGCGGAGCAACCTGCAACCGCGCATTGATGCAAATGCAGGCCGACGTGATTGGGCGGCCCGTGCACAGGTCCGCGCAGAAGGATCTCTCCGCGCGCGGCGCGGCGCTGCTTGCCGGCATGGCGCTGGGGTGGTGGAAGTCGCATAACGATTGGGCAACGCTGCCGAAGACCGTGGAGGTATTTGAGCCGCGAATGCATGCCGGCCGGCGGGAACAGTTGCGCGCGGGCTGGCGGTTGGCGGTAAGACGTGCGCGGCTGCGCTGGGAAGAGAAAGAAGGCAGCCGGTCATGCTGACCATCCACAGCTACCCCATAGCGGTGGTTCTTTGCGTGCTCACCATGATCTGCTGGGGATCGTGGGCTAATACGCAAAAGCTGGCGGCGCGCGCCTGGCGATTCGAGCTCTACTACTGGGACTTTGTGGCCGGACTGGTGCTCGCGTCGCTTCTTGCCGCCCTCACGCTCGGTTCGCTTGGACCGGCGGGGCGAACGTTCTTCGCCGATCTGGCGCAGGCCGACGCGGCAAGCATCACATGGGCGCTGCTGGGAGGCGCGGTGTGGAACCTCGGCAACCTGCTGTTGGTGGCGGCCATCGCCGTGGCGGGTATGGCCATCGGATTTCCGATTGGCGGTGGCATTGCGTGGGTGCTGGGCATAGTGTTCAACTTCATTCTGGTCATCCTCGAAGGCGGAACGAATCCGGGAAATTCCCGGATGCTCTTCGCCGGCTTGGCGGTGATCGCGCTGGCGATTCTCCTCAGCATGAGGGCTTACGCGCGCTTGGCCGGCGCGGTGAAAAAGCCGGGCGCAAAGGGAATTTTGCTTTCCGTGCTGGCGGGCGTGCTGATCGCGTTCTTCTACGGGCTGGTGGTCAAGTCCATCGATCCCGCATTCGCCGCGGGCGGAGCGGGCAGGCTCATGCCGCTCACCGGCGCATTCTTCTTTTCGCTCGGCGCGTTCCTCACCACGTTTCTCTTCAATCCGTTTTTCATGCGCCATCCAGTGGAAGGAAATCCGGCGCGGTTTGGCGATTATTGGAAGGGTAACTGGAAGACGCACGCCGCGGGGTTTTGCGGCGGCGCAATCTGGAGCCTGGGTATTAGCGCGAGCTTTATGGCCGTTGGCGCCGCCGGGCCGGCCGTTTCTTATGCCTTGAGCAACGCCGCGCCGGTGGTGGCGATTCTGTGGGGCGTCCTCGTCTGGAAGGAGTTCGCCGCGGCGCCGCGCGGAACCGGGCGGCTGCTCACGGCCATGTTTCTCAGCTATCTGGCCGGACTGGCGCTGATTACCTACTCACGCCTGTAAGGCCGGCTTGGCCGGCGCTTGAAACCGCACGGGCGCCAATGCAGTTTGCAGGGAATGCCGCGCGGCATTCAAAACCTAACAATTCAACCAGCAAAGGCTTGGTAACGTGGATGAAAACCTCAGCGACATTAGGCGTCATACTTGGCAACCGGGATTTTTTCCCCGATGTGCTGATCACTGAAGCGCGCCGCGACCTGACGAAACTCTTTGCCGATCTCTCGGTCGAGCCCATCTGGCTTTCACCGCAAGAGAGCAAACTGGGCGCGGTGGAAACGTGGCCGGATGCGCAGAAGTGCGGGGAGCTGCTGCGCCGCAACTGCGAACGGATCGACGGAATCCTCGTGTGCCTGCCGAACTTCGGCGATGAGAAGGGCGTGGCGGATTCGCTTCGTCTCGCCGGCCTGCGCGTGCCCGTCCTGGTGCAGGCGTGTCCTGACGATCTTGACCAGTTCGGGCTGGACCGGCGGCGGGACGCGTTCTGCGGCAAGATCTCAGTGTGCAACAACCTGCGCCAGTATGGGATCAAGTACTCGCTCACTCGCGATCACACCGTCGCCATCCTCGATCCGCGTTTTCGCAACGATCTGATCCGCTTTATCCAGATTTGCAAAGTTGTGCGCGGGCTCAGCGGGATGCGCATCGGCGCGGTGGGCGCGCGCCCCAACGCCTTCAACACCACGCGATGCAGTGAAAAACTGCTCGAAGCGGCGGGCATCACCGTGAATACCATCGATCTATCTGAAGTTTTTGGGGAAGCGGCCAAGATCGGCAGCGAAGACGCGCGGGTGCGCGAACGCGTCGAGCAGATTCGCGCATACGCCGACGCCTCGGCGGCGCCGTATGACTCGATTGTGCGCATGGCGAAATTCGCGCTGGTGGTGGATGACTGGATGCGCTCGCTCAGCATAACGGCTACAGCCGTCCAGTGCTGGAGTTCGCTGCAGAAAAACTTGGGCGTGAATGTGTGCACCATCATGTCGATGATGAGCGAGCAGATGCTGCCCTCAGCCTGCGAGGTGGACATTGCCGGCGTGGTGGGGATGTATGCGCTGCAACTGGCAAGCGGAAGACCAAGCGCACTGGTGGACTGGAACAACAACTACGGGGGCGATGCGGAGAAGTGCGTCTTCTTCCACTGCGGCAACTGGGCCAAGGATTTTCTGCCCGACATCCGCATTGCCACGGCCCCGATTCTGGGCACTGTGCTGGGCGAAGAAAACACCGTAGGCGCGCTCGAAGGGCGCACGCCGCCAGGGCCGGTGACCTTCGGCCGCGTCAGCACGGACGACCTGAGCGGAAGCCTCTGCGCTTATGTCGGCGAAGGCGAGTTCACCGCTGATCCGCTGAAGACCTTCGGCACGCGCGCGGTGGTCCATGTGCAGGACTTGCCGAGACTCATGCACATCCTCTGCCAGAACGGCTTCGAGCACCACGCGGCCATGAACGGGAGTCACTGCGCGGCGGCAGTGGCCGAGGCGCTGGGGCATTATTTGGGCTGGCGGACATATCACCACAACCGGCCGCGCGATCTGCCTCCGCTGGGGAAAGCCTGCCTATCTACATGAATATGCGGATGCGCACGGATGTGACAGAATACCCTATATGGCGCGTGTGGACGAGCTTCGCCTGATGGCCAAGGTCGCGCGCATGTATTATGCGCACGGGCTGCGCCAGCAGGAGATCACCGAACGGCTGCAGATTCACCAATCCACGGTTTCAAGGCTGCTGAAGCGGGCGCGCGAAGCCAATCTTGTCCGCATCAGCGTGAACACCCCCCCCGGAATCTTCGCCGAAATAGAAGACCGGCTGGCGGCGCAGTTTCAGTTGAAGGACGCCGTGGTTGTCGACTGCCCTGCCGAAGAGGCTCCGCTGGTGCGCGACCTGGGCGCGGCCGCGGCCTATTTTCTCGAAACTACGGTCAAGCCGGGCGCAACCATCGGCATCTCCTCCTGGAGCCGTTCGCTGTTTGCCATGGTCGATGCGCTGCATCCGGGCGAAATCTGCCGCGGCGGCAAGGTGGTGCAGATTATGGGCGGCGTGGGACAGGTGGGCGCTGAGCATCATGCCATCTATCTCGCGCAGCGGCTGGCGGCGCTGATTGGGGCCAACGCCGTGTTGATGCAAGCGCCCGGCGTAGTCGGCTCTGCCGAGGCGCAGCGCGTGCTGCTGAACGATGCCTCCGTGCGCGTGGCGACGGAGCTGTTTGAGCATCTCGACCTGGCGCTGGTCGGCATCGGTTCGATGGAACCGTCGCGGCTGCTGGCCTCGAGCGGCAACGTGTTCTCGCCCGAGGAGCGTGCCCAACTGAGCCGCCAGGGCGCAGTCGGCGACATCTGCTTTCGTTTTTTCGATGCCCAAGGGCGCCAGGTGAAGTCGCCGCTGATGCAGCGCGTCATCGGCATTGAAGCGGAGGCGCTGCACCGTGTGAAGCGCGTCGTAGGCGTGGCCGGCGGCCGGCGCAAAATACCCGCCATCTTAGGCGCGCTGCGTGGCCGCTGGATTGACATTCTCATCACCGACCAGAGAACCGCGATGAGCCTGCTGAACGATACGGAATGACCCGCGGTATCGCGGTTCATCGCTTGCAGCTATACAAATACGAGCATCGCGGGCCGGGACCCGGGATCGCCATTTCCTCAGTTCGACTTTTTACGCTATGCCGATGAAATTCAGCGCCGCGCTTGTATTGGCCGTATGGGCTTTCCCCTTGGGGCTGCTTGCCCAGGGTGCGCCGCAGCAAAAGGTGTTTACGCTGCTCGATGCGTCCGATTATCGCCACTACATCGTGACCTTCGGCGCTGCGGAGCTTGCGGCGACGAAAAAGCCGGCCCCCGGCGAATGGCCCTGGCTGAAGGCGAACATACCGCTCTTCGACTGCTCCAACAAGCAGTTTGAGAACATGTACTATTTTCGCTGGTTCGCGTTTGAAAAGCACGTGGTGCATACGAAAAACTTTGGCTACCTGATTACGGAGTGGCTGCCGAAGCCGCAGTTTGCGAATTACGGCGTGCTGCCGGATGCGGCGCCGTTTCATCTGCGCGAAGCGCGCTGGCTGCGCAATGCGAAGATCGCGGAGGACTACGCGCGCTACTGGATCTTGCCGGGCGCGCGCCCTCGGGAATACAGCTTCGCTCTGGCCGCCAGCGTGCGCGACGTAACGCTGGCGACGGGCGGCACGCAACTTGGCGTCCGCATGTTGCCGGCCTTGATCGCCAACTACAAGGCATGGGTGGCAACCCAGTACGATCCATCCGCGGGGCTGTTCTGGTCCATCGATACACGCGACGCCATGGAGAAATCTATCAGCGGCGACGGCTACCGGCCCACGCTGAACAGCTACATGGTGGGGGATGCGCGGGCGATTGCAGACTTTGCGCGGGCGGCTGGAGAGACGGCGGTTGCTGAAAATTATGCGCATAAGGCCGCTACGCTCGAACACACGGTGGAAACCAAGCTCTGGAACCCGAAGGATCGTTTCTACGAGGTGCTTTCGCCAGCGCTGGACTCTGGCATTAGCCAGCAGAAAAAATTCAAAAACAACGGGACGGCGCTGAAGTTTGCCGGCGTGCGCGAGCTGATCGGCTACATTCCGTGGGAGTACTACAAACCTGCGCCGGGCCATGCCGTGGCGTGGGAGCAGCTCTTCAACCCGGGCGGCTTTGCCGGCGAGTATGGGCCGGCGACCGCTGAGCGGCGCAGCCCGCGCTTCAATTTTCCCTCGCGCGACCAGTGCACATGGAACGGCCCGTCGTGGCCCTATGCGACCACGCAAACGCTGCTGGCGCTCGCCCACCTGCTCCATGGCCCGCCGCAGCCGTATATCGGCAAGAAACAGTATTACCGGCTCTTTACCGATTACGTGCGCGGGCAGCACCGGACGCTTGCCGATGGAAAGCGGATCGACTGGATTGACGAGGACTTGAATGCGGATACCGGCGAGTGGATCGCCAGAGCCAAGCTGATCGCCAAGCGCAGTCCGCAGGTGGGGCGCGGCAACTACTACAACCACTCGGAGTTTGCGGATCTGCTGATTACCGGCCTGATCGGCCTGCGGCCGCGCGCCGGACGCGAGCTGGTGCTGCATCCGCTTCTGCCGCAGGATGAGTGGAGTTACTTTGCCCTGGACGGGCTGCCGTATCACGGCCATCTGCTGACGATCGTGTACGACAAGACCGGCGATCACTACCATCGCGGCCGCGGGTTTACGGTGTTTGTGGACGGCAAGAAGCTGGCCAGCCGCCCCACGCTTGGGCCACTGGAAGCCGCACTGCCGAATTGACTCCGCACGGGCGGCCGCAAATTTTCGCATTTTCGAAAATACAGTAGAGAAGGAGCCTTCGAGAAGATGCCGAGCGCGCGATTTTTTGCCGCCGTGGCCACGGCCGCGCTGGCCATACTCCTGATGGCTGCGAGGTCCGGTCCCATCCCGATGGCGCGGATACCCGCCGGATCGTTCCTGATGGGCGCCGGCGCGGAGGCGCTGCCCGCCGCGGTGCGGAATGGCTATGGCGTAATGTCGGAGCGGCCCGCACATGGCGGCTGGGATGAGCATCCGGCGCACGAGGTGACGATCACCCACGGGTTTGAGATGGCGCGCCGCCTGATTACGGTGAAGGAGTTTCAGGAGTTCGACCCGAGTTATCAGCCTGATCCGAGGTTTCCCGGCTACGCCGCCGGCGTCAGTTATGAGCAGGCGATTGCATACTGCAAGTGGCTCTCGAAGAAGACCGGCAAGCCGTATCGCCTGCCCACCGAGGCCGAGTGGGAGTACGCAGCGCGCGCGGGAACCAGGACGCCGTTTTTCACCGGTGATACGCCGCCCAGGCCGGGCCAGGCGAATCCGTGGGGCCTGGTGATTGCCGAAGGCACACCGGAGTGGGTGGCGGACTGGTACGCGCCCTACCAGCCAGGGCCGCAGGTGGACCCGACGGGGCCACTCGACGGGCATTTTCGCGTGCTGCGCGGCGGCGGCCTCGATTACCGCAAATCGAAGCCCGGCCTCATCTATCCTGCAATGGCGCCTTATTTCATGCGCTCTGCCAATCGCGCCAGCATGGCGCCCAGCTACGCCTCGAAGAACGGCAACATCGGCTTCCGCGTAGTGCAGGCGCCGGGCCTCAAACCGCATCCCACGCCGCAGCGTCAGTACTGGTTTGAGACCGATGTGAAACAGACGCCGGTTTCGATCACTGTCGGGCCGGATCCCCAGAAGCCGTTCTACCGGACGCATCTGTTGTTTCCAAATCTTAACGGCAAGTCGATGCCGGATGTGGGCTGGCGCATCGGCCTGGCGCGCGGTCTGGGCGTCAACTACCACAACTCGGCGATCCAGGAACTCCCAAACGGCGACATGATCGCGGCTTACTACAACGCGCCGGGCAAGGAAGACGATCCCGGCCAGACGATTCTGATTATGCGCCGCCGCGCGGGCGCTGAGAGCTGGGACATGCCGGAACCTTGGCCCTATTTTGCCGGCGCCGCGTGCGCTGCTCCGGTCTTGTGGAACGACCGTGGCCTGCTCTGGTTATTTTTCGGGTTCCCGCGTCTCATCGGCGCGCCGCCGTTCGCCTTCGTTCAGTCCACTGATAACGGCGCGGTGTGGGGACCGATCCAGTTTCCGCGCTTGACCGGGCCGATTCCGCGCTACGATGCGCAGACCATCAATTCGGCCGTTCGCGCCCAGGACGGGACGATTTACATTCCTACCGATGCGCCTGGTCCCGGCGCAGGCGGACTCAGCGCGGCGTCGGATGTGTGGGCCACAAACAACGACGGCAAGACCTGGCATAGCACGGGCGCGCGCACGGCCGGCCGGCACTCGACGCTGGTGATTGCCCACAACGGCGCCCTGCTCGCATTTGGCGGTAAAAACTCAGAGATCGGCGGCCACATGCCGCTGGCGATCAGCTCCAACGGAGGTAAGGACTGGACCGTGAGGCCCACGCCGTTTGACGAGCTGATGAGCGGCGAGCGCCCGAGCGCGATTCGCCTCGCCGACGGCCGGTTGTTCTTTGTAGCGGACTACAATCCGCATCACCGCAAGCACATTCACAAGGACGGCGCGTATGTGGCGCTCTCCGGCAACGATGGCAAGACCTGGACGATGAAGCGGCTGCCCTCCAATATCCTCACCGTAGGCTACGTGACGGCTACGCAGGGCCCGAACGGGCTGATCCATCTTGTGACCTCGAAGAACACCGTGAACTACGAGATCGTGCTCAACGAGGCATGGGTGCTTGCCAAGACGGAGTCGGCGACGCCGGCGCCGGATGCGATTACGGATATAACGAAGTATCGTGAGAACTGGCCCGGCGGGCGGTTACGAGCCCAATGGTCGGCGGGGCTGGCGAACGATGGGCAGATACTGCTGGAGGGGACGCAGACGTTCTACTACAAGAACGGGCGCACTCAGTGGGTCTCCCACTACCGCCTCGGGAAGAAGATTGGCGTGGAGACCTACTATCGCGAGGACGGATCGAAGAAGTGGGAGAAGACCTACTCAGGGGACGGAACATGGACGTGGAACAACTTCGACCATGAGGGTCGTCTGACGTCCGAGTCGCGCTGGCGCGGAAAAACGCTGGTCAGCTCGGCGCAGCAGTGACCCGCTTTCCGGCCGGATGGGATGCCGGATTACTCAAACAGCCAGTCGAGATTGGCAGGCCCACTGCTGCTGGCGCCGGTCCCGTGGACGGCCGCGCCTGAGGCCAGCTCGGCAACGCGCTTTTTGAAGGTCGCCAGCTCTTTCTCATACATGGGCAAACACTGCTGCCAGCTCGGGTAGTTGTCCATGCCGCCCGGGAAGGGGATGCGGCGCTGCGGCGTTTCCATGCTGGTGGCAGTGATGTAAGCCGGCCCGGCGACGCCGGTGAGCTGTTGGAAGTAATCGACGCTCTGGGCGAGAAGCGGTTCGGCGGCGCGCAGGTGCGCGGCGTCATGATCGTAGCCGTAGAGAAGCACCTGCTCAGCCGCTTTGATCTTGGCGTTGTAGTAGAGCATGAGCAGATTGATGGCGTGCATGTCGTTGACCACGCGCTCGTACTCGGCCTTGTTTCGAGTGACGTAAGGCGCCGCGGCGCGGGCGGCGGCCAGGGCTTCAGTGGACCATTGAATGGTCTGGTCGCTGACGCCGATGGGCGTCTGGCCGTGATGCGGCTGGTGATGGAACTCCTCGTCCACGTACTGTTGCAGGCGCTCGCCTGGAGGGGCGTCGCCGTTCCAGAGCGGCGGATCGGGACCGAAGCGGGCGGGGTCGATCATCTGCGGCATGGTCATGCCCAGAGCCAGCGATTCGCGATTGCCTTCGGTAATGGCGATGCGCGGCAGCAGCGTGGGCTGGCAGGGGCCGGCCAGAGTGTAGGCGTCGAGCAGTTTTTCGCCGGCTTCGGCAGTGCCGTAATGGCCGGCGAATTGCTTGACCCAGTAGGCGTGCTCCTTCTCAGGATTGCGGAAGGGATCCCAAGCGTAGCGGGCCCAGGCCTGGTACCAGATCCAGTCGCGCTGGGTTTCGAGAAGGCGCGGATGAGTGTTGTCGCCGGCGTTCGGCCAATCCCAGTAACGGAGCGGGTAGAGATGCAGCCCTTCAATGCCGATGCGGGGAAAGTTGGCGACGGTTTCACGGATGAACGTGGGGTCGCCCCAGCGGAAGGGTTCGAGATCAGAGAGCAGATGAACGTTGGCGATGGCGACGTTCGATTCTTGGGCAAGCTGCTCGAAGCGCCGGCGCACTCCGCCGCGTACATTCGTCCAGGTAAGGGATTCGCCGTTCCACTTAGCCATGGTGTCGATATTGGAGTAGAGCGGGAGCGAGGCTTTCATGACCGCCTGGATGTCGGTGGCGTGCGCGCGGACTACGATGGGCGGCTCGTTCTTGCTGCCGATGGCTTTGAGGCCGTCTTTGACGCCGGGAATAATCGCCTGGGTCATCCATTGCGCGCCGTAGCGCGGGGCCAGTGCTTCGCCTAGCGTGACGAAGAGGCCGGCGTTCGGATAATGCTCGACGAACTGGGAGATGACGTAGCGCATGTACTGGGTGGCCAGCGGCGTGGGCTTGGAGAGATGAAAGGGCAGATGATGCGCCTCGGCAAAGGGGTGCGAGAGATGAATGTTGTAAAAGCCCTGCAGAACCCAGATGCCGCGCTTGCCGGCTTCCGTGGTGAGCCACTTGAACATGGCGATGTTCTTGTCGAGCTGCGCGGTGGGCAGCTCCTGCGCCTCGGGGTAGCGGGGCAGCTTGAGCAGGCTCGGAAAGGGCTCGCCGTTCCAGAGATAGAGCGTGTTGTAACGCTCGTAGGCGAGCATGTCAAGGTACTTGATCCACTCGGCCTTGTCGTAGAACCAGGGGAAGTCCCGCGGGGTATAGCGGTAGTCGTACTCGGCGCCCTGGTAAGTGATCTCCGGCTTCTGCAAGCCAATGCAGACGCCGCGCAGCTTGAGCAGGGGCTGCTCAATGTCATCGATGCCGGCGGGCAATGAGCCGGAGGCGCGGACCCGGCTGGCGAGTTCGAGCTCGCCGTAAAGGACGCCGGAGGGATCGCTGCCGGCGATCACCCAGGTATTGCCGATTTGTTTGATGAGGAAGGCTTCACTGGCGTGGGGCCGGAATGGGGGGATGGCGAAGCGGCTCATCTCGGGCGCGGTGCGCAGGCCGGCCACTACGCATGCGCCGGCAGGGGCGGATTTTACTTCGGCCAAAGCGGCGCGGAGCTGCTGCGCTCCCCAGCGCACGCGTGCGGATGCGTCCTTGGCGGTGAGGATGGGAATGACGGCCGCGCGAGCCGCCGCGCCCATGGCGAGCGCCAGTGCACAGACGCTTGCCGCCCGCACGAGGATGCTGCCGATTTTGCTTAACGAATGTTGCATTACTCTCCCTCTGAGTGAATGCATCAGCGCGCCGCCGCGAGTTCCGCGCCCTTTTCGGCAGCCGCTTCATCAAGGATTGCGATTCGCCCCTGTACCACCTCGGCGGGCGGCCTAACCCCGCTCCTTCCGCGCAGAGCCATCATCTCCCGCTCCGCAGGCGCCTTTGGCCTTGTGCAGCTGCTGCAAGGCATACACCGTTACGCGATGGCGTTGCATGGCCGCGATGCCCTCGGCCGCCGCCTGCGCCGCCGCGATGGTGGTGATGGTGGGAATCCGCGCCTGTACGGCGGCTCTGCGGATGGGCTTCTCGTCAAAGATCGCGTCCTGGCCGCGCGGCGTATTTACGATCAACTGAATCCGGCCTTCTTTGATGAGGTCTACTGCGTTGGGCCGGCCCTCCATCACCTTGAAGACCCGCTCCGCGATCAGCCCCGCGCCTTCAAGCGCGTTGGCCGTGCCCTCCGTGGCCACGATCTTGAAGCCCAAATGCACATAGCGCCGCGCCAGCTCGATGGCCGCCGGCTTGTCGCGCTCGTTCACCGTGAAGAAGACGGTTCCACCCGTGGGCAGCACCTGCCCGGCCGAGAGCTGCGCCTTGGCGAAGGCCTCGCCGAAGCTGGCCGCCACGCCCATCACCTCGCCGGTCGATTTCATCTCCGGCCCCAGCACCGTATCCACGCCGGCGAACTTCGACCAGGGAAAGACCGGCGACTTCACGTAGAAGTGCGCGCCCGTTTCCAGGTCCTTGCCGGTGGCGAGCTGCGCCGGCAGCAGCTCGCGCAGCTTGCGCCCGGTCATCAGCCGCGCCGCCATCTTGGCCAGCGGCACGCCCGTCGCCTTGGAAACATAGGGCACCGTGCGCGAGGCGCGGGGATTCACCTCGATCACGTAAACGCAATCCTTGCCTTGCGTGTCGCGCTGGATAGCGAACTGCAAATTGACCAAACCCACGACCTTGAGCGCCAGCGCCAGCTTGCGCGTGTAGCTGCGCAGGGTTTCAAGCGTCTCTTCGCGGATGCTCACCGCGGGCAGCACGCACGACGAGTCGCCGGAGTGGATGCCGGCCTCTTCGATGTGCTGCATGATGCCCGCGATCAGCACGTCCTCGGAGTCGCACAGCGCGTCCACGTCCACCTCGATGGCGTTTTCGAGGAAGTGATCGATGAGCACCGGCCGCTCCTGCGAGTACTCAACCGCCTCGCGCATGTAGCGCGCTACCGCCTCGGCGTCGTAGGCGATCACCATAGCCCGCCCGCCCAGCACATAGCTGGGCCGCACCAGCACCGGGTAGCCGATGCGCTCGGCCACGGCCAGCGCCTCCTCCACGCTGGTCGCTGTGCCGCCGTGCGGCTGCGGAATCCGCAAATCCTCAAGCAGCTTTCCGAATTGCTTGCGATCTTCGGCCAGATCGATGGACTCCGGCGAGGTGCCGATGATGGGCGCGCCGGCCGCGCGCAATCGCTGGGCAAGATTGAGCGGCGTCTGCCCGCCGAACTGCACGATCATCCCGATCTCGGCGCCCGATTGCGCTTCGTGGTGGTAAATAGCCAGCACGTCCTCCAGCACCAGCGGCTCAAAGTAGAGCCGGTCGCTGGTGTCGTAGTCGGTGGAGACGGTCTCCGGATTGCAGTTGACCATGATGGTCTCGTAGCCGTCGTCTTTGAGCGCGAAGGCCGCGTGGCAGCAGCAATAGTCGAACTCGATGCCCTGCCCGATGCGGTTCGGCCCCGAGCCCAGAATGATGATCTTTGGCTTCGCGGTCGGCGGCGCTTCGTCCTCTTCGTCGTAGGTCGAGTAGAGATAGGGCGTCATCGACTCGAACTCCGCCGCGCAGGTATCCACCAGCTTGAAGACCGGCCGGATGCCGTGTTTCTCGCGCAGCTCCCTCACCTGCCGCACGCCTTCATGCCCGGCGAGCTTCCACTCCGCAGCGATGCGCTCGTCGCTCAGCCCCAGCCGCTTCAGCCGCCTCATACCCTCCGGGCTCATATCTTTTGGAGTAACTCGCGCGATAGATCCCTGCGCCAAAGTAACTTCGCGTAACTGATGCAGGAACCACGGATCCATGCGCGTCAGCCGCGCCACCTCGCGCACGCTCATCGCCCGCTCGAAGGCGTAGCGGATGTAACCCAGCCGCTCGGCCCGCGGCGTCACCAGCATCTGCGTTAGCCGCCGCGACTCCAGCACCTCGGCACCTGTTCGCTTGCCGGTTTCGAGCGAGCGCCAGGCCTTCATCAGCGCCTCCTTAAACGTGCGCCCGATGGCCATCACCTCGCCCACCGACTTCATCTGCGGCCCCAGCGTGTCGTCGGCGCCGGGAAACTTCTCAAACTGCCACTTGGGAATCTTCACCACCACGTAGTCGATGGTGGGCTCAAAGCAGGCCGGCGTCTTGCGCGTAATGTCGTTGGGAATCTCGTCGAGCGTATAGCCCACGGCCAGCTTGGCGGCGATCTTCGCAATCGGAAATCCGGTAGCCTTGGAGGCCAGCGCCGAGGAGCGCGAGACGCGCGGATTCATCTCGATGACGATCATGCGTCCGTCCTGCGGATTGATGGCAAACTGCACATTCGATCCGCCCGTCTCCACGCCGATCTCCCTCATGCAGGCGATGGCTCCGTCGCGCATCTTCTGGTACTCGCGGTCGGTGAGCGTCTGCGCCGGCGCCACCGTAATCGAGTCGCCCGTATGCACGCCCATGGGGTCGAAGTTCTCAATGGAGCAGACGATGATCACGTTGTCCGCCAGGTCGCGCATCACCTCCAGCTCGAATTCCTTCCACCCCAGCACGCTCTCTTCCACCAGGCACTCGTGCACGGGCGAGAGATCCAGCCCGCGAGTCAGAATCTCCATCAGCTCCTCGCGGTTGTAGGCGATGCCGCCGCCCGTTCCGCCCAGCGTGAAGCTCGGCCGGATCAGCACTGGAAAGCCGATTTTGCCGGCAAAGTCCAGCCCGTCGCGCAGATTGTTCACGAGCGCAGATTTGGCCACCTCCAGACCGATGCGGATCATCGCATCCTTGAACAGCAGCCGGTCTTCGGCCTTTTTGATAGCCTCCA
>JAJYZC010000025.1 GCA_021800255.1 Acidobacteriota bacterium | reverse complement strand
CGCCGCTACGCTCAGTGGCTCGCCCGTGCCAGCCGCGGCAGCCTGAAACGCAGAAAAGCAACCGCTGCGTCCGGCCTCAAGCTCGGCTTTGAGCGCGGGTAAGGCGGTTCGCTTCAGCACCGCCGGGAACGTCTGCGCAAAACCGCCAACCGCAGGCAAGGTAACCGTCCTGCCGGTCATCCTGGCGTGACGGAGCAGGTAAACCAGCAGTGAGGCCGGCAGCAGCGGCAGGTCAACGGGCAGAAAAACTGCGTAGAACGCGGAGGTGGAGACCAGCGCGGAAACGATCCCTCCTAGCGGGCCAAGGCCGGGTTCAGCGTCCAGGACAATCTGGGCGTTAGACGCCAACGGAGCAGACACCCCGGCGAACCACCCCGCAGACTTGGCCCCGCCGGCGGAGGCCCCGGCGATCAACGCCGGCAGCCCAGCCTCGCGCAGAATGGACACTGCATTCTCAAGCAGCGGCCTTCCGTCGAGCAGAAGCAGCGCCTTATCCCGGCCCATACGGCTGGACTGCCCGCCAGCCAGGACAAAACCCGCTGCGTCCGGTTGCAGGTCGCGGCCGGTCATAACTCAACGGCTGGCCTCCTCCAGGAAGCGAATCACCGATTCGATGCCAAGAGCATAATTCTTCAGATGGAACTTCTCGTTGGGCGCATGGAGGTTGTCGTCAGGAAGGCCGAAGCCCATCATCACGCTGGGCAGGCCCAGATGGCGGGAGAAATCGCCCACCACAGGAATGGACCCCCCGGAGCGGATAAAGACCGTGTCCTTGCCCCAGACCTCGCGCAGAGCGCGTGTGGCGGCCTGGATGTATGGATTGTCGACAGGGACAATGCAGGGGTCGCCGGTGTGCAACAGGCGCACCTCGACCTGCACGCCCGCCGGGGCAATCTGCTCAACGTAGCCCTTGTACAGAGCAAACGTCTTGGCCGGAGCCATCCCCGGAACCAGGCGCATGGAAACTTTGGCGACCGCCTTGGCGGGAATCACGGTTTTGGCCCCCGCGCCGGTAAACCCTCCGGGAATGCCGTGTACATCCAGCGTGGGCCGGGCCCAAGTGCGCTCCAGCACGCTATAGCTGGCCTCACCCACCAGTTGTTTCGCTCCCACTTCAGCAGTACGGTACTGCTCCTCGTCGAAGGGCAGGCTGCGCCAGGCAGCCAACTCTTCAGGGCTGGGAGGAATGATGCCATCGTAAAAGCCCGGAATCAGGATGTGGCCGTCTTCGTCCTTGAGCTTGGCCAGAATCTGCGCCAGGGAAACGAAGGCGTTGGGCGCCGCGCCGCCATACACGCCGGAATGCAGATCGGTGCGCGCGCCGCGCACCTCGATTTCCGTGTAGATCATGCCGCGCAGCCCCACGCACAGCGTGGGCAATCCCGGCGCAAACATCTCCGTGTCGGAGACCAGCGCAAAATCCGCTCTCAAATCGGCGGGCTTTGAAGCAATGTAGCTCGCAATCGCCTCGCCTCCTACTTCTTCCTCGCCCTCGTAAAGAACGCGCACATTCACCGGCAGCGCACGGCCGGAGGCGAGCAGTGAATCCAGAGCCTTTACCTGCGCCATCACCTGGCCCTTGTCGTCGGCCGCGCCTCGCGCGTAAAGATTGCCATTGCGTTCGGTGGGCTCAAAGGGAGGCGTGACCCATTCCTCCAGCGGATCGGCCGGCTGCACATCATAGTGGCCGTACAACAGCACCGTCGGCTTTCCCACCGCGTGCAGCCAGTCGGCGTAGACCAGCGGATGACCTGCGCCTTCAATCAGCCGCCCATGCTCCATGCCCATGCGCTTCAGCTCTGCCAGCAGAGACTCCGCGGCTCTGCGGCAATCGCCCTTATGTTCGGGCAAGGTGGAAATCGAAGGGATACGCAGCAATGCCTTCAATTCATCGAGAAATCGAGGCTGATTCTGGCGGGCAAAAGCAACGGCGGATGAAGACATCAACACACCCCGTTCGTCTAAAAAAACAACCAAAAGTGAGTATAGACGGTACGGGGACCCGTGTTGCGGACCCTTGAGGCTTGATGCCACGACCATCCCAGGAACGTGAATCCATCCCAAACAGCGTGTTCGCCGCACTCCTACGGGCCGCGGAGATTCCCTCGGGACGCCATGCTCGGTTCTGCTGCGCTCCATCATGGGTTATTTTCGTATCCTCCCTGCGGGAAGACGGCGAATGGCGGGCTGTTTTTGACAGTGGAGGGAGCCGGCTCGGGTAATAGGGAGCGCCTCGCTTTCCGGTTATTTTGGCATTTGGCAACCAATCCTTTTCGGAGGGCAGCTTTCGCGGCCGGAAACAGGATCTTCGTCCAGTCCGCCGATTACCTTGGGCGGCGGCGTGCGTCTAAGGACTTGGAGTCTTACCGTTGCTTCCTCAGTCTCATCCTTGACCGGCCTCTCGCTTCCGTATTCCAGGAGATTGCATGTTCTTTGGTGTTCGCACCGCAGCAATTCCGTGGCGCTGTAACATCGCGCTCGTTTTCGTTTTGACCCAGCGTATGAATTCAGCACGAGGATCGGGAGGCCGGACTATCCTACCTCGCGGGACGGAGAAGCTCGTCTGCCTGATGCTGGCGCTCATAGCGGGAGGGATGGCGGCCGGTGCCGGAGCCCAAAGCGCGTCCGGCACTGCGGCGGGCGCTCCATCGCTGCCCAATGCACCGGGGACGCCGGTGGCCGCCGCCAGCCAGAATCAGCCCTCCCAAGGCGATTCCGGCACGATCTCCGGCACGGTGATCGACGTCACCGGTGCTGAGCTTGTGGGAGCGCAGGTGACGTTGGCGGGAAAGACTGACCAGACTGCGCTGACGAACGCTAACGGAGAATTCACGTTTTCCGGCTTACCGGCCGGGGCTTTCAGCCTTAGAGTAAGCGCGCCCGGCATGAAAGCGGTGATGATACGGAGCATCGTGCTTCCGCCAGGAGGCATTCGATTTCTTCCCCCACTCGTTCTTGCTATTACCGCGGCCAGCACCAGCGTGCAGGTGTTTGCCGAGCCCGAAACGCTGGCTGAGCAGCAGCTCCAGTTGGAGATGCACCAGCGCGTGCTCGGATTTCTGCCCAACTACTACAGCGTCTACAACTGGCATGCGGTGCACCTGTGGCCGAAGCAGAAGTTCGAGCTGGCCTACCGTTCGGAGGTGGATCCTGTAACCTTCGCGATTATCGGCGCAGAGGCCGGCATCGAGCAGTATTACAACCGCTATCCCAGCTACGGGCAAGAGGCGGGAGGCTACTTCAAGCGTTTCGGCTCCGACTACGCAACAGACTTTATAGGAACGATGATCGCCGATGCCGCGCTGCCTTCGCTGTTCCACCAGGACCCGCGCTATTTTTACAAGGGCAAGGGTAGCTTCGGTTCGCGCGCGCTGTATGCCGTCAGCCAGACCCTGATCTGCCGGGGCGACAACGGCCGCGAGCAGTTCGACTACTCGCGCGTCTTAGGCGACTTCGCCGCCGGAGGAATTTCGAATCTTTACTATCCGGCTGCGGATCGCGGCGTCTCTCTGGTATTCGTTAACGGCGCGGTCGATCTTGCGGCCAACGCCAGCACGAATCTGATCCGCGAGTTTATTCTCCCCAGCCTCAGCTCGAACGCACACGGCCAGAATCGAAGGAAAAGAAAGATCCCTCTCCTGCATTTTTAGCGGCACATTTCAACTGCGGCGGCGGCGGGGCGGAATGATGCGCGAGCCTGTGCGGCCCAAGCCCGCACTCCCGATGAGGCCGGTACGCCGTTTGGGGTTCAATCCCAAGCGTCGCCGGGGCGTGGAAACGATACAATCGATTCAGGAACCCTGCTGCCTCCTTCCTGCATCCATTAGGTGCAGACACTTTCCGGCAGCAGCACTTCCAAGCGAGTCGAGCGACTTTGATTGCACCAAAGAATACAAGAGAGAGCGGCGCCTGCCGGTGTGCTTGCGTCATACTTCTAGGGCTTACGGCCTGGACCTTGAATGGGTTGGCGCCGGGAAGCGCCGCGGCGCAGACGCCGCAGCCCCCCAATGCGGCGGCGCCCACGCCGCTCAGCTTTCAAGGCAGCGTAACGAAGGGCCAGGTTTCAGCCCAGACCATCGGGCTTTCGTTCGACGAGGCCATTGAGCGGGGTTTGAAGACCAACCTGGGAATCATCCTGAGCGGGACGCAAACGGCGGCGGCGCGGGGAGAACGGCTAAGCGAATTGCAGGCCCTGCTGCCCGCAGTGAACTTCAATGCCAATGAAGTCGCAATGCAGGAGGATCTGCCGGCGGAGGGCTTGCGCATTCCCGGCTTTCCCGTGATTATCGGGCCGTTCGGGTATACCGATCTGCGGGCTGCGCTGAACTGGTCGCTGGTGGACGTGCCCTCGCTGCGCCATTACCTGGCCGCGCAGGACAATTTTAAGGCCGCGCAGTTGAGCGCCGAAGACGCGCGCAACCTGGTGGTGCTGACGGTGGGCAACGCCTACCTGCTGGTGCTGGCCGACCAGACGCGGGTGAGCAGCGTGGAAGCGCAAGTAGCCACGGCCAAAATCTCGCTGGATCAGGCCGTGGCCAGGCACCAGGCGGGAACTTCGCCGCTGCTGGACGAGTTAAGAGCGCGCGTGGATTACCAATCGCAGGAGCAGCAGTTGATCGTGGCGCGCGACGCTCTGGAGAAGGACAAACTGGCGCTGGCGCGGGCCATCGGGCTGCCCCTGGCGCAAAAATTTAGGTTGACCACCAAGACGCCTTACGCGGCGCTGGGCAAGCTGAACGTGGCGGCTCTGATTCACGAAGCCGAAACCAACCGCAAGGACCTGGCCGCGCTGGTGGAGCAGACCGAGGCCGCCGAGGAAGAGCGCAAAGCGGCAACCGCGGAACGGCTGCCGGTTTTGAAGGCCGAGGCCGATTACGGCGACATCGGGGTGAACGTTAGCCACTCCCACGGCACCGTGGACGCCGACGCGAACCTGAGCGTGCCGGTCTTCAAGGAGTTCGCTCTGCGCGGCGAAGCGCAGGAGGCGCAGGCGCAATTGGACGCCCAGCGGGCGCAGTTGAGCGATAAGCGGGCCCAGATCGACGCCGAAGTGCGCGACGCGCTGCTCGACATCGCTTCGGCGCAGAAGCAGGTGGGCGTGGCGCGTTCCAGCGTGGCGCTGGCCAACAAGGCCCTGCGGGACGCACAGGAGCGGTATGCAAACGGGGTGAGCGGCAACCTGGCGGTGAGCCAGGCGCAGCAGTCGGTGGCGCAGGCCAACGAGCGGTTTGTGGTGAGCCTGTACCAGGACAATTTAGCCAAGTTGAGCCTGGCGCGGGCTCTAGGCGCGGGGCAGGCTTACAAGCAGTATCTTGGAGGTAAGTGACGTGGCGGACAGCTATCCAACACCGGAAGGCGGCGAACCTGAGACGGCCACAGAGATGGCGCGTTCGCCGTCGCGCCGTAGAGGTCTTCTCATAGCCGCGATCGTGGTTGCCGTGCTGGCGGCAGTGGGAATCTGGTGGCGCTCGACCTACAGCGAAGACACCGATGACGCGCAGGTGAGCGGGCACTTGATCCAGATCAGTGCGCGCATCAACGGCCACGTGGCCAAGGTGTTTGTGGAAGAGAACCAGATGGTGAAGAAGGGCGACCCCATCGTCGAATTGGACCCCAGCGACTACGAGGTCGCGGTGGAAAAAGCCGAAGCCGCGCTGGCCAGCGCCAAGGCGAATGCAGCGGCGGCTAAGGTAAACGTGCCCATTACCACCGTGAACACAGGCAGCAATCTGCGGGCGGCCTATGCCAGTGTGACAGGAACGCACGCCACCGTCGCGCAGGCCAGGCAGCAACTGGACGCGGCGCGCGCGCGCGTAGCGCAGGCCCAGGCCAACAACTTCAAGGCGCAGTCGGACCTGATGCGCTACAGGCCGCTGGTTCAGAAAGATGTGATCAGCAAGCAGCAGTACGACACAGCCTTGGCCGCGGCCGACGCCGCCAAGGCCGCGCTGGCCGACGCCCGCGCCAGCCAGAAGGCCGCTGAAGACGCCGTGCGCGCGGCCCGCGAGCGCGAGGCGCAGGCGCAAGCCATGCTGCGCTACGCGCAGACGGCTCCGCAGCAGGTGGCTGCTCAAAGCGCCCGCGCCAAGCAGGCCGAGGCGCTGGTGAAGCAGGCCCAGGCCGCCCTGGATCAAGCCAAATTGAACCTGAGTTATACGATGATCGTGACTCCAGTGGCGGGCATCATCACGCGCAAGAGCGTGGAGCTGGACGAGAACGTCTCCGCGGGGCAGAATCTGCTCACGCTGGTCTCACTCGAAGATTTGTGGGTGACGGCCAACTTCAAGGAGACGCAGTTGCGGCACATGAAGGCCGGGCAAAAGGTTGTCATCCATGTGGACGCCACCGGCAAGGATTACAGCGGCCGCGTGACGCAGATCGGCGGGGCCACGGGATCGGTGCTGAGCCTGTTTCCGCCGGAAAATGCGACCGGCAACTACGTGAAGGTGGTGCAGCGGGTTCCGGTGCGCATCGACTTCACCAACCTGGCCAAGGAGGACCCCAACTTCAAGCTGCGACCGGGATTTTCAGTCGAGCCCAAGGTGTGGGTGAAGTAAGCCGATTGCGCATTCTGTATGTTGATCTGCGCCCTTATCGCATTTTCGGAAACTCTGTAGACCGAAGGCGCATACTCAAGCCGCCGCGGCCTCAAGAAGCGGCGGCTTGAAAATCAATCTCAGCAGGACTGCACCATCTCCGAAAATGCTGTAATTCAAGTTCTTCCTAAATTCCCACCGGAACAGATTCCTGCCGCAAGACGTCTGCCTTACTGCCCGCCTGGCCTCTTTCGCTGCGCCATCCGGCTCCGGCTCGAGGCGCGAAAGGGAAGATAGAGCAACAGAAACAAGACCCAGGCGACGGCATCCGAGGTCAAAATATACCACGGCCACGGGCCCAGAACATTGAGCAGCGACAGACTCTCAGGCTTGGCGCGCAGGTACATGTAATTGGTCTTGAAGACGGCGTCGAACGTGAAATCGAATGCGGCGAAGAGATTCAGAGCCAGCAGTGTTCTTGGCGCCGAGCCGGGCCGCGGCCGCGCCTGCCCCGACCAGACAAGATAAAGAACGGCGGCGACCGCCAGGCCGTGAGAGGCGAAAAACTGCACCGTGGACAGGGATGGAAAAGCCTCCCATAGGTCAGGTGTGAGCAGGGCCATGGAAGTGCCAGCCAAGGCAAAGTAATAGACCAGATCGAAGACGGCCGCGTTGAGGTTGAACAGCACAAGGGTGACCAAAAAAAGCGTGACATCGCAGAGATCGAGGGGCAGCGCGCCGGGAAAGCTAAGCTGCCGGATCGCGGCCAGGTACCCATACCACAGAACCATGTCCAGGAGAAGGACAGATCCCAAGCCCAGGCGCACGCCGCTTGATCCGCGCCGGAGGCGGCTCTGGATGGCTGTGAGAATGGCGGCAAGAAGAGGGATGGCGGCGAGGATGAGCAGGTGCGCCGCTCCAAGCAGATTGAAATCGGCCGACGTGACCAAAACCACGCTGCCGCAAGATCGAATTGGAGCGCCAGCCGGCATAGACCCTCGTTTAGGCAGCATCCAGATTCAGCCTACTCCGCGCCGGCGCTGGCGCGTCCGAGTGGAGGTTAGGCCAGGATGCGAATCTGCGCGCCGCAGCCTGCACCGTTCTTGCAGCAGCAAAACCGCTTTTCCTGCCGCGATGCACATGCTTTCAACACGCCTTCAACATGACAAGTGGAGCCGCTTGTTCACGGTAGAGTTTTTGCACTTGTTCCGATGAATTTTCACCGCATCTTTCGCCTGTTTTTCTCTCTTCCCATAAACCGCCGAGGCTCGTACTCTTGCCCTTCGTAACTGCAACATCATTCTCCGCCGAGGCATTTTCTACCCAAGCGGAAAAGCTGTGATTGATTGACCGCGAACGAAGGCTGGTCTGCTGTGATTCGCTCGCCGGTTGCCGTTGTGCGTGTGCTGGGCCCAGGCAGCCGGAGATGGGAATCTACAGGAGAAATGCCCGCCCCATTCCCGGCTGGCTGTCCCCGAAAACATTACATAAGATCGCGCTGCGAATGCGGCGGGGGTCTGGATTGCATTGCAATCTGCTAGAAATCCAAATGAAGGAGCGAACCACTCATCATGCGGCCCAAAAAAGTAATTCTCTGTGTAGACGACAACGAACAAGAGCTTTCGGTCCTCCGGTTCATGCTGACAACCAACGGCTACCGCGTGGTTTCAGCCTCAAACGGGCAGGAGGCGATCGGTATCTTTTCCGGCGAGCCCGTGGACCTGGTGCTGGCCGACTTTACCATGCCGCAGATGAATGGGAAGCAACTGGTGGAGCGGTTGAAACACATAGCGAACCACGTGCCCATGATCCTGCTGGGCGATCCGCCGGCGATGTCCGGCGAGATTCACGCGGCCGACGCCATGCTGGCCAAGAAGGGCTGCTCGCCTCAGGAGCTTCTGGAGCGCATCAAAGTGATGAGCGCGCGCAAACGCGGGCCGCGCAAGGGCCATCGCTTGGCCAGGGTCGAGGAACTGGCGGCGGCGTCCTGAATCATCTGAGGCGCCGCTATTTGCGCAGCAAGTCCCGGACCTTCTGCACGATCACGTCGCGGCCCACATCGCTGATGGCGTTGGTGAGCGGGAGCTGTTTGGGACAGGCTTCCACGCAGTTCTGCGCGTAGCCGCACTCCTGGATGCCGCCATCGCCGCTGAGAGCCTGCAGCCGCTCCGCCTTGAGGACCTTGCCGGTGGGGTGGTTGTTGAACAGCTTCACCTGGGCGATGGTAGCCGCACCCACAAATCCCGTCGCTTCGTTGAACTGCGGGCAAACCTCCATGCAGCAGGTGCAACTGATGCAGCGCGAGAGCGGGTAGCTTTCTTCCTGATCCTGCGGCAGCATGCGCGGTCCCGAGCCCAGGTCGTAGGTGCCGTCGATGGGCACCCAGGCCTTGACGGCCTTCAGATTCTCGAACAGAACCGAGCGGTCCACTTGCAGGTCACGGACCAGCGGAAACTTGGAGAGCGGTTCCAGGCGGATGGGCTGCTCCAAATCGTCGATCAGCGAAGAGCAGGCCATGCGCGCCTTGCCATTGATGCGCATGGCGCAGGAGCCGCAGACCTCTTCAAGGCAGTTCGATTCGTAGGTAACGGGAGTAGTCTGGCGTCCGTCGGCGGTCACCGGGTTAGCCGCGATCTCCATAAGCGCCGTGGTTACGTTCATGCCCGGGCGCCATTCTAGTTCGAACCTCTCCCACACAGCGGGCGCATCGGGATTGGCCTGGCGCTTAATCTCAAATTGCACGGTCTTAGTTGCCATCGCTCGATCTCTTTCGTCTAGTGGGCCACGTCGTAACGGCGTAAGCGCGGTTTGATGTACTGCGTATCCACTTCCTCATACTCAAAGCGCGGGCCCGCAGGCTCGCCGGTGAAGCTGGCCTTCGTGGTTTTCAAGAACTTTTCGTCGTTGCGTTCCGGAAAATCGGGTTTGTAATGGGCGCCGCGCGACTCGTCGCGCAGAATGGCGCCTTGCACGATCACACGCGCCAGTTCCAGCATGTTGTAGAGCTGGCGCGTGAAGGCGAAGCTGGTGTTGGCCCACTGGCTGCGGTCGGCCAGGTTCACATTCTTGTAGCGTTCCAGCAGCTCCACGATCTTCTCGTCGGCCTTCTTCAGGTTTTTGTTGTACCGGATCACGGTCACGTGCTCGGTCATAGCCTCGCCCAGCTCGCGCCACAGCTTGAAGGGATTTTCTGTGCCCGGGTTGGCCATCAGCTTCTTATTTAGCTCCGCCTGGCGCGCCAGCTCCGCCGCCTGGCCGCCGTCGCCCTCGGCCGCCGTCAAGTCCTGCGTGTACTTCAGGGCGTGAGGCCCGGCGCGGAAGCCGGCAAAGATGCAACTGAGCAGCGAGTTCGCGCCCAGCCGGTTGGCGCCGTGGTACTGGTAATCGCATTCGCCGATTGCATAGACGCCGGGAATGTTGGTCATCTGGTTGTTATCCACCCACAGGCCGCCCATGGTGTAGTGCATGCCGGGAAAGATCTTCATGGGCACGTCGCGCGGATCCTCGCCGACGAACTTCTCATAGATTTCGAGAATCCCGCCCAGCTTGCGGTCCAGGGTGGCGCGATCGATGTGCGTGAGGTCGAGATAGACCATGGGAGAGCCGTTGATGCCCAAACCCTCCTCGTAGACCACCTTGTGAATGGCGCGGGTGGCGATGTCGCGGGGGACGAGATTGCCGTACTTGGGGTACCACTCTTCGAGGAAGTAGAAGCGCTCGGCCTCGGGAATCTGCCGGCCGGGGCGCTTATCATCGGGTTTGCGCGGCACCCAGACGCGGCCACCCTCGCCGCGCGCCGACTCCGACATCAGGCGCAGCTTGTCCTCGCCGGGAATGGCCGTGGGATGCACCTGGATGAACTCGCCGTTGGCGTAGTAGACGCCCTGCTGGAAGACCGCCGACTGCGCCGAGCCGGTGCAGACCACGGAGTTGGTGCTCTTGCCGAAGATGGCGCCGATGCCGCCGGTGGCCAGAATCACGGCGCCGGCGGGAAACGCCTTCAGCTCCATGGTGCGCAGGTTCATGGCCACGATGCCGCGCGCCTGGCCCTTGGAATCGATGACCGCGGAGAGGAACTCCCAGCCTTCAAACTTGCGGACCTTACCTTCGGACTCGTGGCGGCGCACCTGCTCGTCGAGCGCGTACAGCAACTGCTGGCCGGTGGTGGCCCCGGCAAAGGCGGTGCGGTTGTAGAGCGTGCCGCCGAAGCGCCGGAAATCGAGCAGGCCCTCCGGGGTGCGATTGAAGGGCACGCCCATGCGGTCGAGCAGATCGATGATGCCCGGCGCCGCCTCGCACATCTCCTTCACGAGGGTCTGATTGGCCAGAAAGTCGCCGCCGTAGACGCTGTCGTCGAAATGCTGCCAGGTAGTGTCGCCCTCGCCTTTCAGATTCTTAGCGGCGTTGATGCCGCCCTGGGCGCACACCGAGTGCGAACGTTTGACCGGAACGATAGAAAATAAATCGACGGTACCTCCAGCCTCTGCGATCTTGATGACCGCCGACAAACCGGCCAGCCCGCCGCCAACCACGATAATTCTAGGTGCTGCCATGGAGTCTTCCTTCTTCCTTTCGGCCTGTAGCCCAGGCGCTTAGATCGAAGCCGTTCCTGCGCCGCGCACTACCACCGCGAAAGACGGACCGTCGATGGCCGCCGGAGCAGCCATTCGGGATACGGTGAGAGGCGGATTTTCCGGAGCGTTGGGGTACTTGCCGCCCACGAAGGCCCAGATGCTGGCCAGCCCCATGGCCGCCAGCAGCACGCCGAAGGCCACGCAGACATAGCCGAAACGCTTCCGCGACCTTTCGCCCGGCGTGATGCCCCACTTGGCGGCGAACAGCCATATGCCGTAGGCGAAGTGCCAGCAGACGACGATCATGGCGACGACGTAGACGGCCAGCATCCAGGGGTTGGAGAGCTCGTGCTGCACCTTCCAGAACGCCGCGGCCGGATGGTTGGGAAGATCGACGCCCATGAACCGCTGGCGGATCACATGCTGAATGATGTAGGCGAAGGCCAGCAGCCCCGTGTACCTCTGCGCCGTGTACATCCAGTTGCCGGCCCAGGGATAGTAGACAACGTTGGCCTTGCCGCGCAGCCAGATGTAGATTCCGTAGATGCCGTGATAGAGGAGGGGCAGAAAGATGAACACCCACTCCAGCACCCGCACCAGGGGCAGATTGTTCAGGAATCTCACCTGTGCGCCATAGGCGGCAGGGCCTTTCAGCGCCTCGTAGTTGGAGATCAGGTGCTCGAGAAGGAACGCCCCGATGGGAATGATTCCGAGCAAAGAGTGGAGTTTGTGCCAGAGATAGGAATTGCCTTGACCGGCGCGCAGAGGTTCGACACCGCGCCGGACCGTGGGCGCGATGGGTGATTGAGCGGTTGCCATGACGTTCTGGGCTCCTGAAGTATCCAGATGCTGCTGGCGCCCAAACGACGATCTGCCTGCCGATGGGCAGTATCAAATTAAGAGACGAATTTCACGTGCTTGATTGCAACTGCATTATTGGAGCCTTGCACTGCTCCCGTCAAGCCGCACGCTGCTTGGCGCTTCGGACACGCGGGTCAGCGACGCTCGAGCAGCGAGGGCACTAGCGCCGCGAAGGCGCGCCCGCGATGGCTGAGCGAGAGCTTGGTTTCGAGATCGAGCTCGGCCATGGTCTTGCCCAGATCGGGCAAATAGAAGAGGGGATCGTAGCCGAACCCTCCGGTGCCGCGCGGAGCGTCGAGGATGACGCCTTCTACGGAGCCGTCAGCGGTGTGCTCGACCACGCCGCTGAGTGCTGCGGCCAGCACGCAGTGGTAGCGCGCGGTGCGCTGCGCCGCGGGAACGCCGGCCATGCGCTGCAAAAGGAGCATATTGTTCCACACGTCGGTGTTGTCGTTGGCGTCAGGCGAGTCCACCAGGCCGGCGTCGGCGGCATACCGCGCCGAACGCACGCCCGGCGCTCCGCCCAGCGCATCCACCTCCAGGCCGGAGTCGTCGGCGATGACCAGATCGCCGGGAGCGAGCCGCGAGTAGTAAACGGCTTTGAGAATGGCGTTGGCGGCGAAGGTGGCGCCGTCTTCCTCCGGCGCAGGGATGGTCTCAAGCCCTGGCAGCGGTTCGATGGTCAGAGAGTAGGTTTGAGCGGCGGTGCGGAAGTCGCGCAGCTTGCCGGCGTTGGTGGTGGCGGCGTAGAGGCGAAGGGCCATGAGAAAAGTGTACCGGGCGCGAGCGCGGCTCCCTGACTCTTTACCCTCCGCGCGGATGGCCGGTGATCACTCCCCGCTGACGGCCTTCGGGCTATACAGAAAGCTCAGTAAACCGATAGTCTTCAACTTGGCCGCGGGCTATGCGCAAGGGATGCAGCGGCTTGGAGAACGCGGAGGTCGAATGCCGGTCATACTCGCGGGCATCGGTTGGCACATGGTGGGAGCAGCTTGTGCCGCGTCCTTCTACGCGCCCATTGAGAAGGTCAGAAAATGGTCGTGGGAGACCACCTGGGCTGTGGCAGGCTTCTTCTCCTGGATTCTGCTCCCCATCGGCATGAGTCTCTGTTTGCTCCCGCACTTTCATGCTTTCTACGCCGCGCTCAGCCCCAGCCTCATGTGGAAGGTGGCCCTCTTTGGCGCCATGTGGGGGGTGGGCAATGTCAGCTACGGACTCACCATGCGTTACCTGGGCATGTCGCTGGGGATCGGCGTGGCCATCGGCGTCACGCTGGTGGTGGGCACGCTCGTTCCGCCCATGATGCACGGCCAGTTTACGGCGTTGTTCCAGAGCCGCAGCGGCCTGTGGACCATGGCCGGCATAGTCGTCGCGCTGATGGGCGTGGCCATCGTGTCTTATGCCGGCCACCAAAAGGAGCGGCAACTGGGCGCCTCGGTTGAGGAGTTCAACGTCCGGTTGGGGCTGGCGCTCGCCGTCCTGTGCGGCATCTTCTCCTCGGGCATGTCGTTCGCCATCGATGCCGCTCGTCCCATCGCGGCGGCTGCGCTGCGCCTGCACGTGAACCCGATGTACGCGGCCCTGCCCAGCTACGTGCTCATCATGGGCGGCGGCGCGCTGGTCAATTTTGCGTATTGCTTCACGCGCCTGGGTTTCAAAAAGGAGCTTTCGCTGCGGGCCGATCTGGCCCAGCCCGGCGGCACGCTGGTGAAGAACGGCTCCATGGCCGCCGCCGGCGGCATCATGTGGTACTTGCAGTTCTTCTTTTATGCCTGGGGCGCGGCCAACATTCCCGCGCGGCTCTCCTACGTGAACTGGATGCTGCACATGAGCGGTTATGTGCTGTGGGGCGGCCTGGTCGGTTTAGCCCTCGGCGAGTGGAAGGGCGTGGGCTCGCGGCCGGTGCGGCTGCTGTGGGCCGGAATCCTGGTCATCATCGCGGCCGCCAATCTCGTCGGGCTGGGGATGGCGTCGTGAAGCTCGCGGCTGCGCCGGAGCCGGCGCGCCGTTTCCTTGCCCACGTATAAACGCGCCGGCCCTTCAGCCGGGCAGCGGGAGCTGGCCGTCAAGTCCTAGCGCCAGCAGGTCACGGCGCAGTTGCTCCACCGTTGAAAAAACCAGTCCCTTCATGCCCATAGCGGCGGCAGCCTCGACATTCGCCGCGCGGTCATCGAGGAAGAGAGCCTCGTGAGGTTGCACGCCGAGCCGTTTGAGGGCGTAGCGGTAGATGGCCGGGTCTGGTTTGGCCATGCCCATCTCGTAGCTCCACACCAGCACGTCGAAGCGCGCCAGCCAGCCGAACTCACGCTCCATGCGCGCGTGCACGTTGTCGCCCATGTTGGAGAGGATGGCGGTGAGCAGGCCGCGCTGCTTGAGTGCAAGCTGCCAGGCGACCATGACGGGGTTCTCCGTGGTCCACATGCGCGCATCCCACTCGTTCAGCTCCTTGATGGCGGCCGGGGATAGGTCCAGCTTCGCGTCGCGCGCCAGTTTTTGCCAAAAGCCGAGTCCGGTGAGCTTGCCTTGGTCGTAAGCGCGGCGGCCGGCCCAATACAAGTCCTTGAGCCGCTCCTCGCTCAGCCCGGTGATGCGCAGAATGGCGGCGCGAGCCTCCGGGTCCGGCGGGCCGGTGAGCACCATTCCGTAGTCGAAAATCACCGCGCGCAAACTCACGCTTCCTCCGCTGGACGCCGCCGATGGATGCGGCGCTGTCTCTCTTACTTATAGCGAGCCAGGGGAGTCTGCATCCAGCCGGCGGCAGGCGGTAATCCGCCGCCGCGGCAAGATTGCGGGTGGAGCGCGGCGTAAGGGAAATCGCGCCTGGGGATGGATGCAAGCAATTCTACGGTCCGTGGCTTTCGCTGGTTGGTTGCCGGCCGGAGATTTCTTCGCTGTGCCTGCGGGCCAATTCGAGCAGGCGAATCAACTCCGCGAGTTCCGCGGCGCTCATGTGCCCCAGCAGGTCGCCGGGAAGCCCTTGAATCAGCGGATCGAGCGCCTGCAACAGCTCCAGGCCGGCCGGCGAAATGTGCGTGCGGACCGTGCGCCGGTCGCGCCGGTCGCGCCGCTGGCGGATGAGATTGAGCTTCTTCATTCTGGCCAGCAGCCGCGTGATGTCGGGGACGGCGGCGATCATGCGCTCGCCAATGGCCGCGCAGGTGAGTCCGTCAGGGTGCGCGCCGCGCAGAATGCGCAGGACGTTGTACTGCGTAGAAGTAACGCCCCAGGCGCGAGCCTTGCGCTCGAAGGCCCGGTGAAGGCGGTCGGAGGTGCGCAAGAGATTCAAGAATGCCTCTTCTCCGAGGCTGGCGAAGGGCTTCCGCTGCGCGATTTCGAGTTTCAGGTTTGCCATCGGGGATCCCGGCTGCGGTTTTTTTGAAGGTTGCCCTCTGGGTCTTTTGCGGGGGCTGGCGGCGCAACAGCGGCGAAAGCCTCGTCCGCGCACCTGCTTGTACGATGACGCGGGCAGAGCACTCGCTCCAACCAATACTTTATCGCGCGGCCGCCCAGCTCAGCAGGCCCGCGGGCCGTCCTGCAGCCCGTTTCCCAGGATTTCTTCCAGCAAGTGCTCCCAGTTCCGCTCGATGCGTGGATCGGTCAGACGGGCAAAATTCTTCAGAGAACTCGCCATCCCTCTATCGAAAATGCCGATCAACTCCGCGGCATATCGTCCGCGGCATTTCGCAAACAGAATGCTGACAACTTTGATGACCGCCAAGTTTATATGCGCCGGCCCTGCGGTCACACGCCGCGGAGATGGCCGCGCGCCAATCACGGAGGTAACTCTATTGATTCGTGCCAGCCAAGGAACCTGCGCGGCTGCGCACAGTGTCGCGCAGCGCGCAGCTCGGCTAGTCTAGCGTTGGGTAGGTAGGTGCGCCGTGCCCTTGCGAGCGCGTTCGGCACAGAACCTTCCTGCCTCGGAGAGGTCTACGCCTTAGGGGGAGGGGTATGGGCTCGCGGAAAAAGGAGATGAGGATGAGCCGCTCCATTTTTGTGTGCGCTTTGATGCTTGCAACCTCCGCATTTTTAGGAGCGCAGCAGGCAAACCAGTCGAACCCTTACGAAGGGGTTTCGCATCCCCCGCCCAACGACACGATTGTCGAGATGACGCCCTCTGCGCCCACACCTCCGCCGGCGCGCAAGCCTTCGCCTGCAGAGCTGGCCGCAGCTCAACCTGCGCCGGCATCGGTCGCCGCGCAGGCCGAGCCGGAAGCCGCAGCGGCCAATCTTCCCCTCGACTATCCCGGCCCGGAGCCGGGTGACGGCACAGACGACGGCATGGTGCTGGTTGGACCGGGCGCGTCTTATGCGTCCAGCGCGTCTGGCGCACCCGCCCAACCCATTGAACCCACCCTGAATGAGAGCGCCTATTGCAACAATCCTGATGCCGGCATCGTGCATCCGGCGCCGCTGCCGCCCGGCGAACTGGGCCAGGGCGCCAACATTCGCGTGCGCCTGCTCCAGAGCCTGTCTACTGCGTACGACCGGCGGGGCGGCAGCTTTCGCACCCAAGTGGTCTCAGATGTCATGCAGGATGGACAGGTCTTGATCCCCGTCGGTTCGGAGGTTGACGGCACGGTGGCGAAGGTGTCGACCGGGCATTTTGGCGGTCACGGCTCCATTTATCTGCGGCCGGAGACGGTGATCCTGCCTGACGGCTCACGCTACCGGCTCTACGCGCAGGTATTTCAGACGCCGGGATCCAGGACGCGCGTCACCGGCGAGGGCACGATCGTGCCCGGCTCGCAGGCGAAGAAGGACAGCATTGAATACGGCGCTGTGGCGGGCGGGGGGGCTGTAACTGGCGCTTTGCTGGGCGGACCGGCCGGCGCCTTGGCGGGCGCCGTGGTTGGCGCCAGCGCCATTACCGCGCATCTGCTGCTGAGTCATCCGCAGCCCACGCTGGGAGCCGGCACGTTGCTCGTGTTTTCGTTGACTCATCCGCTGAATATGGTTCCGGCTGGGTCTTCGGGAGACTAACAAGTTCCGGCGCGTGTTTGAGGCGAGATACTTGGAGCGGAGGCGGACCGCGGCTTTCACGGTGCGTCCCAGGCTTCGGCTCCGCATTTACACTAAGAACCTGGGAGTCCGCCGCGAGAGCTGCGGCCAGCCTCTGCGTTCCCTGAGAGTTACCTGGCATTTTTATGGATAAGTTCGTCATTCGCGGCGGCAATCCGCTGGTGGGCACGATTCGCGTCTCGGGCGCTAAGAACTCCGCACTGCCCTGCATGGCCGCGGCCATTCTCACCGCGGATGAGGTCACCCTCGAAAACATTCCCCAGGTGCACGACATCGAGACCCAGCGCCGTCTGTTTGCGTCCATGGGCGCTGCGGTAGAGATGCACGAAGGTGAGCGCCAAGACCGCATTACCATCGATTGCCGCGCGCTCACTGATCCCGTAGCCCGCTACGAGATCGTGAAGACCATGCGCGCCAGCTCGCTGGTGCTGGGACCGCTGGTGGCGCGCTTTGGCCGCGCGGATGTGGCTGTGCCCGGCGGCTGCGCCATCGGCGGCCGGCCCATCGACCTGCACATCAAGGGTCTGGAACGGATGGGCGCTGAGATCACGCAGGAGCACGGCTACCTGAAAGCGCGCGCGCGCCGGCTTAAAGGCGCGCACCTGGTCTTTGACAAGATCACCGTCACCGGCACCGAGGACCTGCTGATGGCCGCGGTTCTGGCCGAGGGCGAAACCCTGATGGAGAACTGCGCGCGCGAGCCGGAAGTGGCCGACCTGGCCGCGCTGCTCACCGCTATGGGCGCGAAGATCGAGGGCGCGGGCACGGCGACTATCCGCGTCCAGGGCGTGAGCCGGCTGCACGGCGCGCGCTACCGCATCAACCCCGACCGCATCGAGGCGGGAACGTTTCTGATAGCCGGCGCCATCACCGGCGGCGACCTCATCGTGGCCAACTGCAAGACGGAGCACCTGGGCGCGGTCATCTCGAAACTGATAGAGGCCGGCGTGCGCGTGGAGGTTCTCGGTCCCGGCACGGTGCGCGTGCGCGCCGCCGGACGGCTGCGCGCGGCAGACATCTCCACCGAGGAGTATCCGGGGTTTCCCACCGACATGCAGGCCCAGTACATGGCTCTGGCCACGCAGGCCGAGGGCGTTAGCCTGGTCACCGAAAACATCTTCGAGAACCGCTTCATGCACGTGCAGGAGCTGGTGCGCATGGGCGCCAACATCAAGGTGGACGGAAGCACGGCCACGGTGCGCGGCCCGGCGCGGCTCTCGGCCGCCGCCGTCATGTGCTCCGATCTGCGCGCCTCGGCCTCGCTGGTGCTGGCCGCGCTGGTGGCCGAAGGCGAATCGGTAATCGACCGCGTCTATCACATGGACCGCGGCTACGAGAGCATCGAGCAGAAGCTCAGCGCCGTGGGCGCGCAGATTCAGCGCATGGGCAATGTCTTCGCAGCGAGGGAGCAGGCCGACCCGGTCGCCGTCTAAAGGTTCTTCGGAGCGGGGACGATGGCATCCGCTTCAACACGCCGGCCGCGAACCGCGCCACAAAGAGCGCCGATTCCCGGCGCACTCCTGCTCCCAACTCCCGCAAACCCCGGCGGCGGACTCTTCCGCGTCACCGCTCGCTCAAGGTAAGCGTCCCGCCTTTCATCCCTCCAGCTTCTTCGCCACCAGCTCATTCAGCAGCGCCGGATTGGCCTGCCCCTTCGATGCCCGCATCACCTGGCCGACGAAGAATCCCGCCACCGTTTTCTTACCGCTGCGGTACTGCTCCACCAGCTTGGGGTTGGCGGCAATGGCTGCGTCGATCAGCCCTTCCAGCGCCCCGGCGTCGGTAATCTGGTGCGGCTTCTCGCGCTCGTAGACCGTCCCGAAGTCCTCGCCCTTCTCAAAGCACACATCCAGGAGCTGCTTTATTTGTTTTGAGCTGATCCTGCCCTCGTCGAGCAGGCCGGCGGCTAACACAATTCCGGCCATCGATACCGGCGACTCTTCCTGCTCCAATCCCAGCGCCTTCAGCCGTCCGCCCAGCTCGTTCACGATCAAGCTGGCCACGCGGCGTGGATTCTTGGCCGTCTTAGCCGCGGCTTCAAAGCGGTCGGCGAACTCCCGTGAGGCCGTCAGCGTCTGCGCGTCCTGCGCCGCCAGTTCATACTCGGCCATCATGCGCTTGCGCCGCGCCTCCGGCAGCTCCGGGAGCCTAGCCCGCGCCTGTTCGATGAACTCGCGCGTCAGCACCAGCGGCGGCAGATCCGGTTCGGGGAAGTACCGGTAGTCGTGCGCTTGCTCCTTCGAGCGCATCGCGTAGGTGCGTCCCTCGTCCGCGTTCCACAGCCGCGTCTCCTGCGTCACGCGCCCGCCGCTCTCGATCATCTCCACCTGCCGTTCGATCTCGTAGGCCAGCGCCGCGCGGATGAACTTGAAGCTGTTTACGTTTTTCACTTCGGTCTTGGCGCCCAGGCGATCCGCGCCTTTGAGACGCACGCTGACATTGGCATCGCAACGAAGCGAGCCCTCCTCCATGTTGCAGTCCGAGACGCCGGTATAGAGCAAAATCTCTTTGAGCCGCGTAAGGTACTCGAAGGCCTCGTCCGGCGTGTGAATGCTGGGGTCGGTCACGATCTCAATCAGCGGCGTCCCGCAGCGGTTCAGGTCGAGATAGGTCCGCGTGGCCGAGTCGCTGAACCCTTCGTGCAAACTCTTGCCCGCGTCCTCCTCCATGTGCAGCCTGGTAATTCCGATCCGTCTCGTTCCCGGCGGCGCTATCCCGCCGCCGGCGTTTGCGGTCTTGGGCCCGCCATTGGCTGTGGGCACTTCGATCCATCCGTGCTCGGCCAGCGGTTTGTCGTATTGCGAAATCTGATAGCCCTTGGGCAGGTCGGGATAGAAATAATTTTTGCGCGCGAAGATCGACCGCTCCCGCACCTCGCAGTTCAGAGCCAGCGCGGCCAGCACGGCGAACTCTACGGCCTTCTCGTTGAGCACCGGCAGCGCGCCCGGCAGCCCCAGGCAAACCGGGCAGATGTTGGTATTCGGCTCCGCGCCAAAGCGGTTGGCGCAGTTGCAGAAGGCTTTGGTCGCCGTCAGCAGTTGCACGTGCACTTCCAGCCCAATCACCGGCTCGTATTTGGCTAAAACATCCGCAGAGATTGACGCGGCGGTCATGGGAAAATTCTAGCGCGCCGCCATCCTCTCAGAATCTCGCCGCCGCAAAAGAACCTCCCTGCGCGTTGTTTGCATGATGGATACCCGCATGGCAATGAGGCCGCAATGATACGGACGGCAGCTCCGCAAATCGCCAGGCTCAACCTGGCGGTATCCCGCTTCGGCGATCCACGCTCTCCGCGCGCTGATGGAGAAACGCTCTGGCGTTCATGGGTGATTTCGCCGGAAGCGGCGCAGTCGGCCTACCAGAGACGCCGGTCCGCTCACGCTGAGCCTGACCACGTTGCCTTCGTACTCGCGGGCCTGCACGATCATTCCCGCGCCGATGGCCGCCAGCACCGCGCCCTCCTGTTGCGGAACCCACAGCTCCGCCTCGATCACCGGATCGGACTGCACGGCTTTGTCGATCGCCTTCAGCAGCTCGTCCATCCCGTCGCCGGTAAGCGCCGAGACGGCTACTTCGCCGCGCGCCCGCGCCCGCTCCACGAGCGCCTGCCGCTCCTCTTCGGCAACCAGATCGATTTTGTTCAGCACTTCGATGCGCGGCTTCGACAGGACTTCGAGCTCGCCCAGCACCTTTTCCACCTGCCGCTTCTGCTCCTCCCCGTAAGCGGCTGCGGCGTCGCGCACGTGGAGCAGGACTTCAGCCTGCGCCACCTCTTCGAGCGTAGCGCGAAAGCTGGTGACCAGCGTGTGGGGCAGATTGCGGATGAAACCCACCGTGTCGGACAGCAGCACTTTGCGCCGGCTGGGCAGCTCGACGGCGCGGAGCTTGGGGTCCAGAGTGGCGAACATGCGCGATGAGGCCAGAACCCCGGCGCCGGTGAGGCAGTTGAAGAGCGTGCTTTTGCCGGCGTTGGTGTAGCCGACAAGCGCGACGGTGGGTACCGGAACCGCCTCTCGCCGGCGGCGCTGCTCTGCGCGCACGCGGCGCACCGCGTTTAGATCCAGCTTGAGCTGGTCGATGCGGCGCTGGATGCGGCGGCGGTCGGTTTCCAGTTGAGTTTCGCCGGGACCGCGGGTGCCGATGCCGCCGCCGAGCTGGGACATGGATTTGCCGCGCCCGGCGAGCCGCGGCAGCATGTACTCCAGTTGCGCCAGCTCCACTTGCAGTTGTCCCTCGCGAGTGCGCGCGTGACGGGCGAAGATGTCCAGGATCAACTGCGTCCGGTCCAGCACGCGGCAGGGCAGGGCAGCCTCAAGATTGCGCAACTGGGTGGGCGTCAGATCATGGTCGAATAGGACCAGATCGGCTGCGGTGGAGGCGGCGGCTCCCGCAATCTCCTCCACTTTGCCAGAACCGACCAGCGTTGCGGGATCGGCTTTCGGACGGCGCTGGAGCAGTTGGGCCACCACCGTGCCGCCCGCGCTCGAAACCAGCGCGCGAAACTCGGCTAGAGACGCTTGGACGTCAAGTCCCGCGGCCGCCGCAGGCATTCCTCCGGCGCCAATCCTGGAAGGATAGGATCGGGAGGACGCCGCAGTTTCCAGCGCCGCTTCCTGCGCAAGGCCGGGGAGCGTGCGCACAGCCGCTGCTTGCGTACGCGCTAAACCTCCACGGCTGCCAGCGGAGCGGGCCTCGAAGTCCACTCCCACCAGAACCGCCCGCTCCGGCCTGCCATCCAGCGGCGAAATATTTGCCACCGATAACGCCGGCATGCGCAGCCGCTCCCTGGGTGCTATCGCTGTTCCGAGGCCACCGGTGAGGCGGGCATCGCCACCGGAGCCGGACCGATACCGGCTGCCACTCCCGTGGCCCGGTGCTCGGTGTGCATCACCGCCCGGTTGCTCACCACCGTCGAAATGGCGTGTTTGAAGATCAACTGTTCCTGACTGTTGTTTTCGAGGAGCACGGAATACTTGTCGAAGGACCGGATCCTCCCGGTCAGCTTGACGCCGCTGACCAGATAGATCGTAATCGGGGTTTTGTCCTTGCGAACCGTGTTCAGATATGTGTCTTGAATGTTTTGTGCCGGCTTGTTCTCCATGTGCCGATCTCCTGATTCATTCCTTGAACGTTGGGTTAGAGCTCTGCGTGCGTGAAAATGCAGAAACGAGAACCGGCTTCCGGCATTCCCGGGGCCGGCCACTCCCGTAATTTCACCCAGTATAGCGGTTTGCAGGGTTTTTCGACAGGCGGGCGGTATTTCTTCTTGGGAGCGCCTCTTTGCCGCCTTTCGTTTCTGGAACATACTGCCTGGGCGGCTGCTAACATAATTGGGGTGTCAGGTCCGGCCATTTCGCCCCCCATCTCCGCTTCCAAAACCCGCCCCCTGCTCGTTCCCATGCTTGATCTCAATCGCCAGTATGAGCCCCTCCGGGCGGAGCTGTTGGATGCGATCTCCCATGTGATTGATAAGCAGCAGTTTATTCTGGGCGAGGCGGTGGATGGCCTGGAGCGGGCTGCGGCCGAGCACCTGGGCGTGGCTTACGCCGTGGGATGCTCCTCGGGCACGGACGCCCTGTGGCTGGCGCTCGCGGCTGCGGGCATCGGCTCCGGAATTTCACCCTCCAGATCAAGACCCGTCCACCAGAGTCCGGTTGGGGCCGTGGTAACCACCCCCTTTAGTTTTTTTGCTTCGGTCAGCGCCATTCTTCGCGCCGGCGCAGCTCCGCTTCTAGCTGACATCGATCCAGTTACTTTTAACCTTTCGCCTGGCGCCGTCGAGGCGGTGCTGAACGGCCCGCGAGGCGCGGCCGTGCGCGCCATCCTGCCCGTACACCTATTCGGCCAGTGCGCTGATTTTTCTTCTGGTTTTGGGCGTGGGCGCGGGCTGATCGTGATTGAGGACGCCGCCCAGGCATGGGGCGCGGAATGGCAAGGCGTGAAGGCCGGCGGATTGGGCGATGCGGCCGCCTTCAGCTTCTATCCCACCAAAAACCTGAGCGCCGCGGGCGACGCCGGCATGGTCACCACCAACTCGGAAGGGGTCGCCGAGCGAGTGAGGATGCTACGCCAGCACGGCATGCGCCGCCGCTACCTCCACGACGAGCTGGGATGGAACGCCCGCATGGATGGCATTCAAGGCGCCATTTTGAGCGTGAAGCTCAAGTACATTGCGAGATGGAACCAGGCTCGCCGCGCCGCCGCCGGACACTATCATGCGCTGTTTGCCGCCGCCGGGCTGGCCGAGAGCGGACCCTATCCCCAGCACGGAGTGGTGTTGCCGCGCGAGGCCGCGGGCAGTTGGCACGTCTGGCACCAATATGTCATTCGTACCGCGCGCCGCGACGCCTTGCGCGAGTTCCTCACCGCACGCGGCATCGGCTCTGAGGTTTACTACCCCATTCCGCTGCACATGCAGAAGGCGCTCAGGGGGCTGGGCTACGCCGAGGGCGATTTTCCCGAGGCGGAGCGGGCTGCCTGCGAGGTGCTCGCCCTGCCCATCTTTCCCGAGCTGCGCGCGGACGAGCAGCAGGCCGTGGTGACGGCCGTTGCAGAATTTCTGAGTTGAACCCGTGCGGGCGGCGACAGCATTTTCAACTTATCGCCGGACGCCAGTGCAACGATACATACATTCTGGAACTGCCCTAATCTCTCTTCCGGCGCTGGTGGGTCGAGGGGATATTCATATCCTCGCGGTACTTGGCCACGGTGCGGCGGGTGATTTGGATGCCTTGGTTCTTAAGCATGGCGGCGAGCTGATCGTCGGTAAAGGGCTTGTGTGGGTCTTCGTTTTCGATGAGCTTGCGGACCTTGCGCTTGAGGACGAGAAGCGGCGTGTCGGCGCCTTCAGGGCCATTGGCGCCCTCAGAGAAGAAGGCGCGAAGTTCGAGGACGCCCTGGGGAGTGTGGGCGTACTTGTTGGCCACGGCGCGGCTGACGGTGGAGGGATGAACCCCGATCTCTTCGGCCACTTCCTTGATCATCATAGGGTGCAGGGCCTCGATGCCGCGCTCCAGGAACTCCTGCTGGCGGCGGATAATGACCTCGCAGGTGCGCAGGATGGTGCTTTTGCGCTGGGCGATGTTGCGCATGAGCTGCAGAGCGGAGCGGAAGCGCTCCTTGACGTAATCCTTGACCTCTTTGTCGGTGTTTTCTGAGACCAACATGCGGCGGTAGCGCTGGCTGAGACGCAGGCTGGGCAGGTCTTCCTCGTTCATGGTCACAGTCCACTCGTCGCCGCGCTTGACGAAAAAGACGTCGGGCTCGATGAGACGGGTCTGCTCGCGGTTGTACATGCGCCCAGGACGTGGATCGAGGGTGCGGATGAACTCGGCCGCCGCGTGCGCTTCTTCAGGAGTCACCTGGGCGGCACGCGCCAGATCCTTCAGGTCCCGCTTTTGCAATAGAGACAAGTGATGATCCACAATGCGGGCTGCAACTTCCATGCTGCGGCGCCGTTCTTCCAGATGCTCCTCAGCCTGGGCGCGAAAGCCGCGATGGGGATCCTCAGAGGGCGCGGCCGGGCGCTGGGCGTAGAGATGGGCGAACTCATCCTGCTGAGCCGCGATTTGCAAAAGCAGGCACTCGCGGAGATCCCGGGCCCCGACGCCGGCCGGATCAAGGTGCTGGACGAGATCAATCGCGCGGCGCATGAGGTCGTCCAAAGAGTCCTGGCCAGACTGATGGCCGTTGTTTCCGGTGCTGTCCGCGGGAGAACCCTTGAAGGCCGCAGCCAGCTCTTCTTCGGTTGCGGCCAGGTAGCCATCCTCATTGAGATTGCCGATCACAAACTCCGCGGCTTCACGCAGGGCGGGATCGAGGCTCAGAGCCCCCAATTGCCACGCCAGGTGATCGGAAAGAGTGGTGGGATTGGAGAGGAAGTTCTCGAACGAGGGCCTTTCGGTTTCCTCATACTCAGGCAGGGTGCGATAGCCGGGGTCAAGATACTCCTGGAAGTAGGAACCGAAATCGATCTCGCTGAAGACGTCCTTGGGCGCGGCCGCGGCCTCCTCGGCGCTGCGGGCGTTGTCCTCGGCGCTGCGCTCCAGGCGCTCCTCGCGGCCGGCGACCTCATCCAGCATCGGAACCGATTCGTCAATCTCTTCCAGGACGGGATTTTCCACCATCTCGGCATCGATCATCTCCTTCAGTTCCAGCTTGTTCAAGGCCAGGACGCTGACCATCTGCATCAGGCCCGGAGTGAGGACCTGGCGTTGCGCCACTTTGAGGCTCAATTTGGGTTGCAGCAGCGCCATAAATGGGACTCATTCCCGCTCGCACTCAATGCAAGTTTAATCGTGAGAAGAAGGCCCTCAAGAGAAAAATGTTGCGTATTAAGACACCCGTTCCGCTTTGGGCAACGATCCATTCGGGGATCTTTGCCTGGCGCATGGGCCCCGGCAACGGCCGCGAGGGATTGACAACCGGGGCCGGAAAACCCGGCCAATTGCCACTCATCCCAGGGAAAACCCTTCGCCCAAATAGACGCGCCGGACCTCCACATCGTTGCCCAGCTCGTGGGGCGTTCCGGCGCGGAAGATGCGCCCTTCGGCAATGATGTAGGCGCGGTCGGTGACGCTCAGGGTCTCGCGCACGTTGTGGTCGGTGACCAGGACGCCGATGCCCTCAGCCTTGAGGCCGAAGATGATCTTCTGCAGCTCCAGGACGGCGATGGGGTCGATGCCGCTGAAGGGCTCGTCGAGGAGGATGAAGTTGGGCTGGATGCAGAGGGCGCGGGCAATCTCGACGCGGCGGCGCTCGCCGCCGGAGAGCGCATAGCCGCGGGTGGTGCGGATGTGGCTCAGGTCGAGATGGTCGATGAGACGCTCGGTGCGGGTGCGGCGCTCCCGGCTATCAAGGGACTGGGCCTCAAGAACGGCCAGAATGTTCTCCTCGACGGTGAGCTTGCGGAAGACGGAAGGCTCCTGAGGCAGGTAACTGATGCCGTAGCTGCGCGCGCGCAGATACATAGGCATGTGCGTGATGTCGGTTTCGTCCACCAGCACGCGGCCGCTCTCCGGCGTCACCAAGCCCACGATAATGTAAAAGCTGGTGGTTTTGCCGGCCCCGTTCGGTCCCAGCAGCCCCACGACCTCACCGCGGGAGATCTTGAGATCGACCCCGCGCAGAACCTGCCGTCCCTTGTATGCCTTACTGATTTCCTCGGCGATCAGAGTTTCCATTTAGCTCACAGGCGCGCGCCGGCGGTTACCTTGGCGCGGTGGTGTTGGTAGTGGTTTCGTGTCCGCCGCCTTCGATACTGACGCTATCATCGCGGCTATGGAAGATCAAAGCCTCGCCGGTGACGCTGCCGCGCTGGGGATCGGTCATCTGCGGCGGAGCGGACGAGGTTCCGGTAAGCACGTAGTCGCCGGTTTGGCCGGTATAGACGAGCCGTTCCCCGGTAGCGCGCCGGCCCTGAGAGGCGAGAACGACGTGGCCGATGGCGGTCAATCGCTCCACCTGCGTTTGGCCGGCGCCGTTGCGGGAGTGATTGGCAGGCGAGGTGAGCAGCAGCTCCACTTCATCGGAGGTGGAGGACCCCGTGGACGTTTGCGCGACGACTCTGCCCAAAGCGCCGCTGCGCATGATCGCCTTATGTTCGAGGGCGGAGTACCAAAGGTTGGCGCCGCGCACGCGGACCACGGCCGGCGCGGCCGTTTTACGGGCGTCCTTAGCGTCCGATGCGTGGCCGGGACCCTGCTCCGGCCGCGCACCGGAGGGCAGGCCGAGGGCGCCGTCCGCGCTTACCAGCACCAGCCGGACCGGCTCGGCGGGATCGGAGCTGGTGGCGACGAGGGTCTGATTGGTGCGATTGAGTACTACCAACGGCCCGGAGACGGAGTTGTCCTGCTGCCACAGGCGCACATGGCCGCGGAAGACAGTTTCATTGGTGGCGTGATCGAGCTGCGCCTCGGCAGCGATGGCATGCGCGGGACCCTGGCCGCCGAGCACTGTGCCGTCCGTTGCCGCAGGCCCGCCGCCCGTTGCGCCGGCGCCGGTCGAGGCTGCGGCCCAGGTCGCCTTCACATTCCCGTGGGCAAAGGCGTCTCCGGAATTCTGCGCTATGTCGATGGCATCGGCGGAGACCTGCAAGTTTCCGTCCTCGACGCGCGGGGCGAGGGTAAGATGCAGGCGCGCGCTCCTGCCGTCATAGTCTGCCCGGCCGGCTGTAGCCCGGATGGGCGGTTGAGGCTGCGCGCCTGCCTTCGGTTCCGGTGACCGGAAGCGGTCGCTGGAGGTCGCGGATTGGGGCGCCGGCTGCTGAACGAGAACCACATGGCCTTCCAGCACGGCGGATTGGACCTGCGCAAGCCCGGCCGCCGCAGCCGGAGCCCGGTTGGCCGCAGGCGCCGCGAACTGCGCCACAAGCCGATTGGCGGTCGCGGTCTGCCGGATTCCAGTAGTGGACACGCTCTCCATTCGGGCGTGACCCACTCCGGTGAGCGCGGTGAGCACGGAATTGGCGGCGAATGTCCCGGTGACCTGATCGGCGGCGAGACTTGAGGAGGCAGGAGGCGCATTGCCGCTGCGGGTCAGATTGGTGACGGTCACACCGCCAAAGCCGCGAATGGAGGCCGGCTCGACCTGTCCGTGACCTGCAGCGCGGAATTCGATGTCGGCTACCGGAGAACGCCAGGTGCGGCTCATGACTTCGAGCGGCGCGGATGGGGCGCTGTGCGCGGGCCGGCTCTGCTCTTCACTGTGAAGCACCACGCCCCGCTCCAGGTGGGCGGAGCGCAGCTCGCCCTGAGGCGAAAAAGCAAGCTGCGCGGTGGGTGAAGTTCCGTGGGCCGTGCGGCCGGGGCTGACATCCTCCATGGTGACGCCGCCCTGAAGATAGGCGCTGCGGGGCTGGTTGTGCGGAGTGAAGTCCATGGTCCCGGCAGGCGCGGCCAAGCGGCCTCCGTTCCCGCTAGCCAGCGTAAACCCGCCTGCTGCATCCAGGCGCATGGCCGAACCATCGGCGCGGAAGACGATCTTCGCCTCGGCGGCCGTCACCTGCGAGCCGGAAGAATCGGCGGTGGCCGCAAACAAGGTGCACAGGCGCGCATTGCGCTCAAACTCCGCGTGGCGGGCGTGGATGACGACCGGCTGGGCGCCGCGCCGCGTGGTCAGTTCAGCGGCGCGGTCGAGCACCAGGTAGCCCTGTTGCGCGTCATAGGTTGCCCCCATCGCACTGCCGCTGCCCTGGGTGAGGGAAAAGTTCACCAGCTTGGAGGTCGTGACCACGCCAGTTTTTTGGTTGAAAATCAGTCCGCTGGTTTGAATGTGGACCTCGCCGGACGGCGCGCCCTGCGCAGCCGGGGGCGGCCGATGATTCTGCGCCTTTGCCGTGGACGGCGATTGAGGCGCCGCGAGCTGGGCGGCGAGGTGCGCCAAGGTAATCGACACCGGGCCGGCGGCTATGGCCAGTCCTGTCGCCTGGTCGTACTCGAATTGATTGCCTTGAATCTCATCCGTGTGCTTGCCGTCCGGTCCGTAAAACTCAATGCTCACATTGTGGAGCAGGGCATGGTTGTTCCGGAGCTGGATGACCCTGGAAGCATGAATCTTAAAAAGGATGTGGCCGGAGTGCGCCTGGGTGTAGGTGACGCCGTTGGATTCCTGCTGAATGTTGATGCCCAAGCGCCGGGGGAGATCGCTGCGAATCAATCCGTTTCTCCACTTGGCGGAGGTGAAAAAGACAGCCAAAGCCGCCACCAGCAGGATTCCAATCCCGACCAACAGCTTCCGAACGCGCCCGATGGTCAATTGCACGCTCTAGTTCCTCATTCCCAGCCGCGCCGCCAGCCGCTGGGCAAGGCTCTCCCCCAGCTCGCTCCACAAGAGGCGCGCCGTGGCGCCGGAGTTTTTCCCGGCGTCCTGAGTCAGATCGACGAGCTGACGGACGTTTTCCTCCACGCGGCGGGCTGCGGCGGCGTCCAGATCCGCATCCTCTTCCAGGAAGGGCGCGTCGGAACCGAAGTCTATGCGGATGTGGCCCTCCTGCTCATACACGCCGTCGTCGAAGAGCGGCCCGAAGCCGGTGACACGCACCAGCCGGGGCGCACGGACCCAGCGGGGATCGAAGCCAGGGCCCCCACGAACGGGTCCTTGTTCGTGGGGTGGAGAGCCGGGAGCGGATTCCATCTCCCAAAGATTCCAGCCGATTTGAAATTCGTAGGCGTAGTCGTCGTGGAGCAGTTCGAGAGCTTGCTCGACGGCCTGGCGCGGCTCGGCGCCCATATTCGGACCCATATCCGGGCCGCGGCCTGGATCGCCGTTCGCCGGTTTCGCCAAGCGGCCCCAGACGCGCTCGAAGACCGGCGTCTCGCTCCAGCTCACAGGCCAGACGGTGGCGGCATAGACGAGCGGCTCGCCGCCATGCGCGGCAAAGGCGGTGAGCACCGCCGTCAGCTTATCGGGAAGCTCCACCAGACGGAGGTTGGGGTACCAGAGACTCAGATAGAGCGCGTCAGACATCTCTATCGATATTAGACGCCGTGCAGGCGCAACCCGATACAGAGGTGGATCGGCTTCGGGCGCTCGGTTTACACTCCATGCTATGCAAAATCCCGGTCTGAAGCTCGTTCTGTCTCTCTTCTGCTGCCTGGGGGCTGCCGCTCCCGCGCTCTGCTCCGCTCAGTCTTCCACCGCCGCCGGCCAACTGCAATTTGCCCACCTGGGCGTCTGCAAGCTGGTCAGTGGCCAACAGATCGAGGATTGCCGCCTGGGTTACCGGACGTGGGGCAAGCTCAACGCACGGCGCTCCAACGCTGTGCTCATCCCCACCTGGTTCTCAGGCACCAGCGCCGACTGGATAAAATCCATCGGCCCCAACGGGCTCGTCGATCCTGCCCGTTACTTCGTGGTCGTGATCGATGCGCTGGCGGACGGGGTGTCCTCGTCGCCGTCCAACTCAGCCACGCAGCATGGCCCCGCGTTTCCGGCCATCACCATCGAAGACATGGTCAACGCCGAGCACCGGCTAGCCACCGAAACACTTCACCTGAAGCATGTACATGCCGTGATGGGCATTTCGATGGGCGGTTTTCAGACCTTCGAATGGATGGTCGATTATCCGGATTTCATGGATGAAGCCATTCCAATCGTCGGCACGCCGCGGCCCAACAGCCGCGACCTGCTGCTCAGCCTTGCCGACATTGACGCCGTTCAGACTGATCCCGCATTCGACCACGGCAACTACACCAAGGCGCCGCCGGCGCCAGAGGCAGAACTTATCTGGCAGTTGAACCTGACCACTCCGGCGAATTTTGCGCGCACGCATTCGCGGGCAGTGTTCACCCGCGACTACGCGGAGTGGGAAGCCCACGGCATCCTGCCATTCGACGCCAACGATTGGATCGCACAACTCGAAGCATGTTTGCATCAGGACATCGCTCACGGCGGCACGCTCGAAGCCGCAGCCAAGCGGGTGAAGGCGCGGGTGCTGATTATCTCTTCGGCGCAGGATCACATGGTCAACCCAGGGCCGCCGCTGCATTTTGCGCGGATGATTGGGGCCAAGACGCTTGTCCTCAGAGGCGACTGCGGACATTTGGCTACGGGCTGCGAAGCGGCTACGCTGGACCCGCAGGTGCGCGCGTTCCTGGACGGAAACTAGCCCCCTTCCAGCCTTTCAGTGCGCTGCTCGGGGCTTCGCGCCAGGTCAACGAGGCTGCGGAAGCCGACGAGAAGGCCATCCATGACGCCGCGCTCACGCGGTCACGATCTCGCTGAAGTCGGCGATGGTGGAGAAGTTGCTGAGGATCGCGCTGATGAGCCCCAGGTGCGCGCCGCGGAGCCTCTCATCGGGATCGAGGACCATCACTTTGTCGAAGAAAGTGTCCACGGCGGGGCGAAGCGTGGCGATGACGGCGAGCGCTTCGGCGTAGGTGCGCAGTTGGCGCAGGTTGGCTACCTCAGGCGCGAGGGCGGCGGCCTCATCGGCCAGCCGCTGCGCCTCGGGCGCCAGCTTGATCCCCGCCGGCGAGCCCACGGCAAAACCCTTCTCCGCGGCCTGACGCAGGATGTTCTTGATGCGCTTGAAGGCGGCAGAGATGGCTGCAAAGTCAGCCGAGCCGCGGACCGCGGTGAGGGCCTGGGCGCGGGCGATGGTGTCGCGCACATCGTCGGCGCCGGCGGCCAGCACGGCGTTCACCACGTCATAGGCGAAGCCGCGCACGTCTTTCAAATAAAAGTTCAGGCGCTCGCGCAGGAAGGCCGCGACCTGCTCGCGGTTCTCCTGTGAGCCGGTTTCGCCGGCGGCGGCTGCGTCCACCACCTCAGTCAGCGTCAGGGGCAGGTTCGACTCCGCCAAAATCTTCACCACGCCGTTGGCGGCGCGGCGCAGGGCGAAGGGGTCTTTGGAGCCGGTGGGCGCGTGGCCGATGGCGAACATCGCGGTGATGGTCTGGATGCGGTCCGCCAGGCCCAGCACCTGGCCTTCGATGGTGGCCGGAATGGCGTCCTCAGTGGAGGCGGGCATGTACTGGCTGTAGATGGCGCGGGCGACAGTCTCGCCCAGCCCCTGTGCGCGCGCGTAGAGGCCGCCGATGACGCCTTGCAGCTCGGTAAATTCCTTCACCAGCTCGGTGGTCAGGTCGGCTTTGGCCAGGCGCACGGCGTTCATCAGCCGGTACATATCGAAGGAGACGCTGTAGTCGCTGTGCAGCTTGCGGGTGAGGTTTTCCGTCACGCGCAGGTTTTGCTCGGTCTTCCAGGCGTAGCTGCCCAGCTCCTTCTGGAAGGTGACGTGCTGGAGGCTCTCGACGCGGGCGGCGAGAGGCGTCTTCTGGTCGAAGTCCCAGAAGAAGCGCGCGTCTTTGAAGCGGGCGCGCAGAACGCGGGCGTTGCCGTGGCGGATGATGGCCGCGCCCTGGTCATCGGCGCGCGTGTTGAGGACGGCGAGGAAGTGCGGGGCGAGCTTGCCGTTGGCGTCCTCCACAGCAAAGTACTTCTGGTGGTCGCGCATCACGGTGACCAGAACCTCTTCGGGCAGGGCGAGGTACTCGGGATCGAAGCCGCCGAGGATGACGGTGGGACATTCGGTGAGGTGAACGACGGTTTCGATGAGCGGCTCGTCCTCGCGCCAGCGCGCACCGGGGATCGTGCGGGTAGAGGCGTCAAGGGCCTTGCGGATGATCTGCCGGCGCTCAGCCACATCCGCAACCACGGCGGCGCCGAGCAAAGTTTTGGAGTAATTCCGTGCTGCGTCGATGGCGACAGGCGCCGCTCCGTGGAGCACCCGATGACCGCGGCTCTCGCGGCCGGCGGCGATGCCGGCGATCTCGAGGGGAACGATTTTGGAGTCGAGCAGCGCCACTACCCAGCGGATGGGGCGGACGAATCGCTCCGGCTTTCCTGCGCGCCAGTACATGTTCTTGGCCCAGTAAAGTGCGAGAGCCTCCTTGGGCAGTTCTGCGGCCAGGATTTCCGGCGCGGTGCGCCCCGGACGCTTGACCGTCGCGCCCGCATATTCGCCCTTGGGCGTGGAGATCTTTTTGAGGGCCGCGACCGGGACGCCGGCTTTTTTGGCGAAGGCTTGGGCTGCGGGCGCGGGCTCGCCGTCCTTGAAGGCCGCCTTCCACGAGGGGCCGGTGAGCTGCTCTTCTGTATCGGTCTGTTTGGCCAGCACTCCCTCGGCTAGAACGGCCAAACGGCGCGGCGTGGAATAAGTGGTGAACTTGGCGTCCTCGCTGAGCAGCCGTTCGCGCCTGAGCAGATCGCTGACGCGGCGGCCCATCTCGGTCTCGGCCGCAGCGATCATGCGGGCGGGGACTTCTTCGAGGCCGAGTTCAAATAAGAAATCAGACATAAGTTCATGCACTTCCTGAGCTTTTTCTATTGCGGTTGAGCTTTCAGCCGTCAGCTTTCAGCTATCAGCTATCAGCTTCTTTTGTGCTGCCTGGAGCGGTATCCATTTGCAACCAGCAAGCTGAAAGCTGATAGCTCGTAGTTGACGGCTAGCCGCTTGTTCCCACAGCTTGCTGTTGCGCATACGCCTTGGCCACGCCGACGGCCAAATTGCGAATGCGGCCGATCACGCCCACGCGCTCGGTAACGCTGACGGCGCCGCGCGCATCGAGCAGGTTGAACAGGTGCGAGCACTTGAGGGCCAGCTCATACGTGGCCAGCAGCGGGAAGCGGCGCTTCTCCGTGGGGCTGGCGGTTTCGTTTGCCAGCAGCGCGTTGGCTTGGTTGAGCAGAGCCTGCGCCTCGGCTTCGTACAGATTGAAGTGCGTCCAGAGCTTGTCGATCTCGGCCAGCTCGAAGTTGTAAACGGAGAATTGCAGCTCCTCGGCCAGCCTCACGTCGCCGTAGGTGACCGCCGCGCCGGTCTTCCACCCCAGCAGCGAAGACCTGCCGTTGGAGGCTCCGGTCTCCGGGTCGCGCGCCCACACGATGTCGTAGATCGAATCCACGTCCTGCAAAAACGCCGCGATGCGCTCCATGCCGTAGGTCAGCTCGGCCGAGATGGGATCGAGGTCCAGGCCGCCGCACTGCTGGAAGTAGGTAAACTGAGTGATCTCCAGGCCGTCGAGCATCACCTGCCAGCCCACGCCCCAGGCGCCGCCCGCGGGCCACTCCCAGTTGTCCTCCTCGAACTTAAGGTCGTGCCGCGCGAGGTCGATCCCCATGGCTTCGAGTGATTCCAGGTAGATCTCCTGCACGTTCTCCGGCGGCGGCTTCAGGATGAGCTGGAACTGGGTGTGCTTGAAGAGCCGGTTGGGGTTTTCGCCGTAGCGGCCGTCGGCCGGCCGCCGCGAGGGCTGCGCGTAGCCGGCTTTGTAGGGCTTCGGCCCCAGCACGCGCAGAAAGGTCTCCGGAGCCATGGTGCCTGCGCCCACCTCTACATCGTAGGGCTGCTGCAAGACGCAGCCGCGCTCCGCCCAGAAGGCCTGCAAGCGGAAGAGCAGGTCCTGAAAGGTGAGCGGGGCAGTACTTAAAGAGCGCGCGGATTGGGTGGAAGGCACAGGCGAATCTCTCTCTCAGCGGGACTAAAATTTGATTTTACCAGCCGGTGTTTCGCCTCCCCCGCAGGCTTTGCTGGGCAAACTCTCTTTGTGGATGGGTTCGACGCGGATTTTGGCGATGCGGCGGCCATCCATGGCGGCTACGGTCAGGCGCCGGTCCTCGTGGACCACGGATTCGCCGGGCCTGGGGATGTGGCCGAGACGGTAGAGCAGGAATCCGGCCAGGGTTTCCACGCCGCCGTCGCGGGGCAGATTCCACTGCATCTGGGTCTCCAGGTCGCGGAGGTTGACGCCGCCGTCCATCATCAGAGCGCCGGCGGCGGTGGTGAGGATGGGCTGGACAGGCGCGTCGAACTCGTCTTCGAACTCGCCGGCAAGCTGCTCGATGGCGTCCTCGGAGGTGACCAGGCCGGCGATGGAGCCGTACTCGTCCACCACGATGGCGAGATGGCGGCGGCGGCGCTGGAAGTCGCGCAGCAGGTCGAGGACGGACTTGGTTTCAGGGACGATGAGCACATCGCGCATGACCTGGACGAGCTTCAGATCGACAAAGGGAGGATTCAGGCCGGCGGTGGTTGGCGCGGGAAGCTCGGCTTCCGGGGTTTCCGGCGCGCTTGCGGCGCTGGTTGAGATCGGACGGGGCGCTGTCTGGGCGAGCGCAGACTCCGGCGCGGCGCGGATTGGCGAAGCTGCGGACGCATCCGGAAAGGGAAGAACGGCGGGCTCATTCGAGGCGGGCTGAGAAACGGAATCGGCGCTGCGCCGCGGCGCAGAGGCGCGGAAGAAGAGCAAGCGGGCGAGATCGCGAGCGTAGACGAGGCCGACGATGTGCTCGGGACCGCGGGTTTCGTCGTAAACGGGAACGCGGGAGTGATGGTGGGCAGCGATGCGGGCAGCGGCCTCCTGGACAAGCATGTTGGAGGGCAGGGAAAAAATCTTCTGGCGCGGGGTCATGATCTCGCGCACGGGAACGCTGTCCAGTTCGAGGGCGCGGTGGATGAGCGTCTCCTGAAAAGGAGGCAGCAGGCCCATGCGCCGGGCGGCGGTGGCGATGAACTTGAGTTCGTCGGGGGAGTGAACCTCGGCGCGCTCCGTCAGAGGCACATTGAAGACGCGCAAAACCGCGGCAGCCGAGCCGCGCAGCAGGCGGACGGCGGGACGAACCATGGTGATAAAAGCCAGCATGGGCGGGGCAACCGCCATGGCGAGCCCTTCCGTGCGGCGCAAGGCGATGGCCTTGGGAACCAGCTCGCCGATGACGACCGTGAGGTAGGTGATGAGGGCCAGGCCGAGGGTGATGGCGGCTACATGAGCGTAGATATGGGCATGGGGCAGCGCGCCCAGCCAGCCGGCAAGGATGGAGGCGGCCAGCGGTTCGCCGATCCAGCCCAGAGCCAGCGAGCAAAGGGTGACGCCGAGCTGCACGGCGGGCAGCAGATCGTCGATGCCGCGCTGCAGGCGGCGGACGGCGCGCGCCGCGGGAACCTTGGCGGCGAGGAGTTGCTCAATGCGCGCGTCGCGGACAGAAACCAGCGCGAACTCGGTGGCCACAAAGAAGGCGTTGGCCAGGATGAGCATGGCCACAGCGGCGGATTTGAGCAACGGCAGGCCGTGCATCTGCGCTGAGAATAGCATTCCCACGAAAGCCGTTCCAGCTTGTCGCCGCTTTGCAGCTTTGCAGAGGCCGCCGCTTGGGACGGCGGCGGGCTGATGGGCGAATCAGGACCGGCTCGGGAGGAACGTTGATGCATCGAAGAGCCGCGCCGCTCATCCGCATCGCGGCCGAGTTGAGGGGCTGTGGGCACGGGGCGCGGCGCTATGGGAGGTAATAAAAGGGGTCGGGATACTTGACGTTGTACTCGGCTTCGGGCGTGCCTTTCAGGTCGCTCCACTGGTCGCCGACGTTGAGAATCAGCGTGTACCCCTGGGCGGCGATGCGGGCGCGGGCGGCGGATTTGAAGGCGTCAACGGATTCGGAGCCGGTCGAGGGCGGACGCAAAATCAAATTCTGCCAGTGTTCATAGCCTTGGGCACGAAGGTTGCGCTCCGTGGCGGCGCGCTGCGACGTGGGACGGCCAGTGATAAAGAAGACGGCGACGCCGAGACGCTGGGCTTCCCGGTAAAGGCGCAAGGTGCCGGGAATCGCGGGCGCCTGGGCGGAGTTGACCCAGGCATCGAACTCCGGCTTGCGGTAGGTGAAGCCGGATTGCAGCAGCTCCTTGTAGTTGGAGAGTGAAGTTTCGTCGATGTCAAGGATCATAGCCAGTTTTTCGTGAGGGCGGCGATGGGCTGCGCGGCCGCGTAGATAGACAATGGCGCGGTCAGCCTGGAGGTTGAGATCGTGGGCGTAGCAGCCGCAGGTGCAGGTGCAGTCGTGATAACTCCTCAGCTCGGCCTTGAGGAGGTCGAGGTTGGGAATGCGTTCGGCGGCCGCGTCGGTGATGAAGAGGGGGTGGGACGGCTGCGCGGCCGGCGTTTGCGCGGCCGCAACCATGGGGGTCAAGACGGCGGCGAGAACCGCGGCCTGGAAGGCAAGTAGCTTTTTCACCAGCGGATCTCCTTTCACGAAAATGGAAACGCGCGGGCCAACCAGGCCCGCCCGCACCAACATCATCGCACTCGGAGGCGCGGTTTCCCAAGCGGGGGATTCCCCATCCGGCTTGCGGCTGCAAGACGCCGTTAGAGCAGCAAGACGGGGCTGATTGCAGAGAGACTGAGGACGCAGAATCCGTACCCGTTAAACTGGAGACATGATTCGCGTCTATCGCCCCATTCCCGTGGAGAGGCTGAAGCTGCTGGTCTTCGACCTCGACGGCACGCTGATCGACTCGGCGCAGGATTTATGCAATAGCGTGAACGCGGCGCTGAAGGAAAACGGACTGGCGCCGCTTGAGGACCGGACGATTGCGGGCTTTGTGGGCAATGGCGCGCCGCTGCTGGTGCGGCGCTCGCTGGCGCTGGCCGCAGGCGTGGCTTCGGACGGGGTAGACGAGGAGCTATTCCAGCGCGCCTATGCGTTCTTCCTGCAGTACTACCGCGAGCACAAGCTGGACTTCACCTATGCGTATGACGGCGTGCTGGAGGCGCTGAAGGCGCTGGCCGAGCTGCACGGGGGGCAGCAGGCGAAGACGCGCACCATGGCCGTGCTGACCAACAAACCCGTCCGGCCGGCGCGGGGCATCTGCGAGGGGCTGGGACTGGCGGACTATTTCGCGCACATTTACGGCGGTGACAGCTTTCCCGTGAAGAAGCCGGACCCGCTGGGATTGCGCACGCTGATGGAAGAGACCGGAGCAGCGCCCGAGGATACGGTGATGATCGGAGACAGCCAGGTGGACGTGGAGACGGCGCGCAACGCCGGGGCGTGGTCTATAGGGTGCGCCTTCGGCTTCGGGCCGCAGAACCTGATGGAAACCCCGCCGGACGTAGTGGTCGATGCAGCGGCGGAGTGGCCGAAAGCCCTTAGTCCGAAGCCAGCCAGCACGTGTTCTCCGGCTCCGAGAGCGTGACCTGGCGACCGCCGCCAGTAGCCTAGCGCAAAGCCCTGCGGTAGGCTGAGTCCATGAATCAATCTTCGGCGCCAGTCGCCAAGCCATTGCGCATCGTGCTGGCCGGCGGCAGCGGGCAGGTGGGACGGTTGCTGGCCGCGTACTTCCAGGAGCGCGGGCACCATGTGACGGTGCTGACGCGCGGGCCTTACGCCGCGCCTTGGCAGACCATGCACTGGGACGGTGCGCACGCCGGACTGTGGGTAGAGGCGCTCGAAGGCGCAGACGTGTGCATCAACCTCGCGGGGCGCAGCATCAACTGCCGCTACACGAAGCGTAACCGCCAGTCTCTTTACGAGTCGCGCATCGGGCCGACGCGGCTGCTGGAGCGAGTGATTGCGGGACTTGAAGAGCCGCCGCGGGTGTGGATGAATGCATCATCAGCCACCATCTACCGCCATGCGCTCGACCGGGAGATGGACGAAGCCACGGGCGAGACCGGCGGCAACGAGTGGGTCGGCGAGGGAATCTGGCGGCGGCGCGCGCCAGAGAAGTGGAACTGGACCGTGGGGATGGTGAAGGATTGGGAGGGCGCGTTGTTCGGCCCCGCAGGCCGCGAGCTGTCCGGGACGCCGCGCACGCGCAAGATTGCTCTGCGCATCTCGCTGGTGATGAGCCCGGCGCCGGGCAGCGTCTTTGCCGTGCTCTCGTACCTGGCGCGCGCCGGCCTGGGCGGGATGCAGGGCAACGGGAGGCAATTCGTTTCCTGGATGCACGAGGCCGATTTTGCGCGCGCCGTGGAGTTTCTCATCGTGCACGAAGAGATCGAGGGGCCAGTGAACATGGCGGCGCCCAATCCCGTGCCCAACCGCGAGTTCATGGCCGCGCTGCGCGAAGCCTGGAACCGGCCCAACGGCCTGCCCGCGCCCGCGCCGCTGATCGCGCTAGGGTCGTTCTTGATGCGCAGCGAGCCAGAGCTGGTGCTCAAGAGCCGGCGCGTGACGCCGGGGCGTCTGCTGGCAGCGGGCTTCGAGTTCCAGTTTCCCGAGTGGCCCGCAGCGGCTGAAGATTTGGCGCGGCGATGGCGGGCAAGGAACAGCTAAAGAATTTTCAGAAATCCTGTAAACCGAAAGCACACATTCAAGCTCCCGCGACCTCAAAGAGCGGCAGCATAATCATCCATCTCAACCGGACTACACCTGTTCCGAAGATGCCGTGGAACCCGATTGACGCCGAGCGGAAAGGCGCTTTGCGTGTTGACTGAGGCGCAACGGAAGGGCGGCCGGCTGTTCCACACTTCGGCCTCGAAAACGGCCGAACACCGGGCTTACCGCAGGATCGTGCGGCCATAAAAGCCGCCGCTTTCAATTACTTTAGCTTTTTGGCTGTGAATAGGGTTTTTGCAGGTAGGCGCGGGCTTGGTTGATCGCCCCTTGCGTGTTGTCATTGGTCTGGATGGCGAGCCGGTATTCGTTCACCGCGCGATCACGCTGGCCGGTGAGATCGAAGATCATGCCGATCTGGATGTGGCTCCAAACCTGGGTCCAGGGTGGAACATCGTCGCCGCGTAAAGCAGCCCGGAAGGCGTCTACGCTGGCCTGATAATCGCGCATGGTAAAGTAAACCTCCCCGATGCGAAATTCGGCCAAAGAACTCTCCGGATTGACCTTAAGCGCCTGCTTATACTGAGCCAACGCGCCGTTGAGATCGCCCTGGGCAACCAACTGCTGCCCCTTGAGGACGAAGACGCGCACCTTGAGGTTCGGAGTGGATTTCAGCACCCAATCGTTGGGATCGATGCTGATGTTGCGCGGGCGCCCAAAGGTGTCCACGACGTACTGGGTGGTATCCCCTACCACGTCAATCTTCTTGGTTACGGTCTTGCCCTCGGTCTCGATGCGCAGTTGGACTGGCATGTTAAACAGGTCGAGATTCTGATCGATCGAACCGATAGTTCGGAAACCTTTGTTGTTACCGAGGCGGTAGACAGCGTACTTGTCAGTGAACTGGGGTGCGCCGGTGCCGTCAACCCATTGGGAAAAGAAGGGGGCCAGCTCCTGCTGGCTATGGGCCTCAGCCACCCGCTCAAAATCCCCGGTGGTGATCGGCTGCTCGGAGTATTGGCTGAGCGCGCCTTTGAGCGTGGCCAAAAAGGCGCCTTCGCCGACCTCTCCGCGCAACATATGGAAGACCATAGCGCCCTTTTCCAGAGTCATGGACTGGAACTCGGGCGAGAAGGGGTCCAGGGTGCCGGCGCTGGAAAGCGGGATGGTGTCATAGGCAAGCGCCCCGGCTTCAACATCCTGAAGGGCGGCAAGCAATGCGCCCTGGCCGCTCACGCTCTCCAGATACATCAACTCGCCGTAGCGGGACATGCCGTTGGTGATCCAGGCATCGTTGAGGGTGCGCGGGCTTACCTTGCATCCCCACCACTGATGGACCATGGTGTTGGCCAACAGGCGCACGCCGGCGCTGTTATCCACATAGGAGCCGGGTATGGCGGCTAGTTGCGGAGCCCACGCCGAGGGCAGAGTATTATCGGGCAGCTCGACGACGTTCAAATAAGGAGTTTCTGCCGGCCCGAAGATTCCGGTAAAGTAGTTGAACTCATTGTTTGCGGTTTGAGCGAGCTGTGTGGCGGAGGCCTGATGGCTGACCGTGAGGTAAACCTTGATGTTGCCAAAGCCGACCGCAGGCGGCTCCACGTAGCGGCCGGCGATTACGGTTCCCGGAAAATCCGGCTTATCCCACTTGAAGCCGTACTCGTAGCCGGGCTTGCCGTTACTCAGCGTCACGGACTTCGGCTCGCCCACGGCCCCGCTGGCGAAAACCCGCATCCCCTCCGGCACGCTGACGTGCATCTCCATCGTGAACCTGTCGGTCAAGTAGCCGGTCATGGGAAACCAGCGCGCGGGATAAAGCAGGTAGCTGATGGGCTCTTCGATGGCGGCCAGCCGGAGGCCGGGTACCGGACCGTCCTCAGCGCCTGTGAGCGTGCCTCCATACTGGAAGGTCCAGCTCTGCGCCTGGCCCTGCACGAAAGGCGCGGCGGGCACGACGCGCACCGAGCCGTCAGCCATCCGCTCGCCATTCAGCAGATTGCCGTTCTGATCGGTAATTTTCGTGATCTTCAGCGCGGGATGAAAGCCGAAGGTAATCACATCGAGGTTGGGCGGCGCGGTAAAGGTCACCACCGCCGTGGCCGTGAGATGATGCGTAGAAGGCAGCAACTCCGCGTTGATCACATAGCCGGTAATGTTCGGAGTCGGCTGTTGATAGGTCTGCGCCAGAAGAGGGAGCGCGGCGCAAGCGGCCAACAAAACGGTTACAAGCGCGACTAAACGGCGCCGCAACTGGCGCTGTCCGGAGCCGGCGGGCAAATTTCGTTCTCCTCTCCGCATACCTATCCTCATCCTACAGCCGCCAGCCGGGCCGCTGCTGCTTGGGCCGTGGACGCCATTGAGGGTTATGCGCTCTTCGCCTTCGCCGCATGGGCGGCTGCATCCAGCTCTTGGAGCGCGATCGCCGCCGCGCGCTCCATGGCTCCCACGCCCTTAAATGGATCCCCGGCTGGATGAGTGCTCAGCGCATCCCGGATGGCGGTCAACTCCTGCATCATGGACTCGCGGGCAGGCCCATCCGGTAGCAAGGGCTCAAGCTGTTTGACGATATTTGCAGCCTTGAAGTCATTCTGGATCAGCTCTGGAACCACGCGCTTGCCGGCAATCAGGTTAGCCATGGCCACATGCGGCACCTTGACCGTCATCTTGGCCACGGCATAGGTCACCGGAGAGACGCGGTAGACCACAACAAAGGGATTGCCGATGAGAGCAGCTTCAACCGTGGCTGTGCCGCTGGCGACCACCGCGGCGCGGGAGTGAAAGAGCGCCGCGCGGGCATCTTCCACGATTCGCACCGCCAATCCGCCCCCATAATCTTCCGCCAACTGCAATGCCTCTGCCCGTTGCTCGGCGCTTAACGTGGGCGCCAAAGGAATCAGAAACTCGTACTTCTCTGAGGGGTAGGCCGCGGCGGGCACGGGGAGGGATAACGTCCAAGCCGCCTCAAGCATCTGCGGCAGGTGATCGCGAATCTCCCTGGGGCGGCTGCCGGGCAGCAGCGCGATCCACGTGCGCCCGGTATGGAGACGGTTTTCTGCGGCGAATTGCTCCCGGCTAATCGAGGGCAGCGGCAATTCGGCCAGGGGATGGCCCACAAACTCAGCCGCCACCCCGCGCTCCCGGTAAAAGGTCTCCTCGAAGGGAAAGATGACCAACATGCGGCGCACATAGCTGCGCACCAAGCGGACGCGGTGCTGTTTCCAGGCCCACAACTGAGGGCTGACAAAGAAAACCACTGGAACTTTGCGCCGGCTGAGCTCCTCAGCCAGCTTGAAGTGGAGGTCAGGAAAGTCAATAAGCACGGCCAGATCGGGCTTGCGCTTGCGGATGGCCTGCTGTAGCCTGCGGTACCCGCCGTAGACCCTAGGCAGGTGCCGCACAACCTCGGTTATGCCCATCACCGCCATCTCTTCGGCGCGCACCACGCGCTCCAGGCCGGCCGCTTCCATGCGCACGCCGCCCATGCCGAAGAAGCTCGCCTGCCGGCCCTGCGCCGCCAGGCGGCGCTGGAGGGCGTCGATCAGCAAAGCGCCATACTGCTCGCCGCTCGCCTCGCCTGCCGAGATGAAAATGCTGGGATTCATGAGGATAGGGTCGCGCAGCCGACCTACAGGCTGCTGCCCACCATCATACTGGCCGCGCCTCGCAAAAGGGCACGCGAATGGTGGCGCCGCTCCAATGTCCTATCGGGAGGAAGGACATCAACTTGATAGATGGGATTTAAAAGCCGGGGAATCCCCGGCAACAGATCCGCGCCGTCTGCCGGTATACATCTGAGGCGGAAAGTTTTAGCATGGAATCTCGCTCCCCGGGAAGAAGGAACCGAAATGAATGGGCATGATTCACAACCACCCGAACTCCAAAAGCTGCTTGCCTGCGCGCGGGAGGCTGCGCTCCACGCCTACGCGCCCTACTCCGGCTTCCGCGTGGGCGCGGCGCTCAAGCTCACCAACGGCGAGATCGTCTCCGGCGCCAACGTCGAGAACGTAAGCTATGGGCTCACCATCTGCGCGGAGCGTTCCGCGCTGGTCCGGGGCGTTTCCCAATTCGGGCCGGACATTCGCGTTGAAGCCCTGGCGATAGCCAATCTCAACGAAGCCGCCAGCCCTCCCTGCGGGGCCTGCCGCCAGGTACTGGCCGAGTTCATTCTGCCCCAAGCGCCAGTGCTCTTTCCTGCCGCCAGCGGCCTGCGCACCATGCCCTTTTCGGCCCTATTCCCGCTCGCGTTCGAAATGAAGCTGAAGTAATCCGGTACCGGTGCCGCACTCGGCGCGCAGCTGTGCATGGTGCAACCCTGCGCCGGACATAGCTCAGCCGGCGCCCCCGCCCGCCACCTGCCGCCCGCGCAGAAACGCGGCCATCAGCCTGCCCTCCGCGCTCACAGCCACCAGATTCGCCTCGCCGCCCACGGCCAGAGAACCGGCTTGCTCTTCGAGTCCCGTCATGGCCGCTGGGTTCGCCGTCATCAGCCGCAATCCCTGCTCCACAGACGCCCCTGTAAAGGCCACAAAGTTCGCCAGCGCGCGGTCCAGCGTGAGAACGCTTCCCGCCAGAACGCCCCGAGCCATGGCGCGTCCCCCGGCAACCTGCACCGCAAATCCGCCCAGTTGGTACTCTCCGTCCGGCATGCCCGCGGCGCTGATGGCGTCGGTCACCAAAATCGCCCGCTCCGGCCCCTTGGCCCGCCACCACAGCCGCGCCATCTCCGGCGCCGTATGCACGCCGTCGCAGATCAGCTCGGCAAACAGCCCGTCGCTGGTGAGCACCGTACCCAGAATGCCGGGCTCGCGGTGGTCGAGCGGGCGCATGGCGTTGAAGGTGTGCGTGGCGCTCACGGCTCCGGCAGCGATGGCGGCGCGCGTCTCCGCCGCGGTGGCGTTCGAGTGGCCCAGCGAAACCCGCACGCCGCGCTGCGTGGCGTGCGCCGTCAGCTCCGCCGCGCCCTCGAGCTCCGGCGCCAGCGTCATCAGCCGCACTTGGCCTCCGGCAGCCTCAAATATCCTGTCGAAGATCCCGATGTCGGGTGCGAGCAGATGCTCGACCGGCTGCACGCCGGGCTTAGTATGGGAAAGAAACGGCCCTTCCAGATGAAGGCCCAGAATCCGTGCCTGCCCGCCGGCCGGCGGATGCGCCATCAGCTTTGCCAGTCCATCCACAGCGCGCAGCGTCGCCTCCAGAGGCGCGGTCACCGTGGTCGCCAAAAAGCCGCCTACTCCGCGCGTAGCCAGAAAGCCGCTGAT
>JAJYZC010000078.1 GCA_021800255.1 Acidobacteriota bacterium | reverse complement strand
TAACAGGAGGCTGCGGCTTGAGGAGATTGCGTTTCGCAAGCCGGGCGCGCTTGAAACGCCGTTGGGGCGCGTCGCAGTAGACCACTCCTGCCTGCTGATGGTGAGAAAGACCGTTGACGGTTGGGAGTTGACGGCGGCAAACCCCGAAAATCTGCGCCTCAAGCTGCACGTATCTGTCAACGGCCGGCAGACTGCGATTGAGTTGCCGGGCGGGAACTTTGCCGGATCGAGTGTTTCGGCCGGCCTGCGCTGAGCGGTAGAGGTTCAGTGTTTCTCAGCGCCGGACGCCGAGGCGATCTTGGCTTCGGCCTCGGCGATCACGCGCAGAGCCTCATCGTAAGCCTCTTCGCTGTCGCCGGCTGCGAGCCACATCTTCTGGCCGCGATCCAGTTGCTGCTCGGCGCGCTGTACGTCGATCTCCTCGGGCTTGAGAGCGTCAGAGGCGAGAATGGTCACGCGGCCGGGCAGGACTTCGACGAAGCCCCAATTCACGTCGTAGCGCAGATCACTCTCCGCGCCCTCGGCCTCCTTTGCGGATACGCTGTTGGCGGCGCCGTGGATGGTCACGTCTCCAGCGCCCAGCTCAGCCAGCAACGGCGCGTGGCCGTAGAGCACTTCCATGTAGCCGGACTTCGATGGCAGCTCGACGGATGTGGCGTCGCACTCGATGAGCGTGCGCTCGGGGGTGACGAGACGAACGCGAACCTGGTTGGATGATGGTTCTGCCATAGTTCAGTTCTCAGTCTTCAGTTATCAGTCGGATCGGCTGGCAGCGGCACGGAATAAACTGACCACTGACAACTGATCACTGACAACTAAACAGACGCCTTTAGCTTCTCCGCCGCGGCCAGTACGTCCTCGATGCCGCCCTGCATGTAGAACGCTTGCTCGGGCACGTCGTCGTGCTTGCCCTCAATGACTTCTTTGAAGCCGCGCACCGTGTCGGCGATCTTCACGTACTTGCCCTGAATGCCGGTAAACTGCTCGGCCACGTGGAAGGGCTGTGAGAGAAACTTTTGCACCTTACGGGCGCGCGCCACGGTGAGCTTGTCTTCTTCAGAGAGCTCGTCGATGCCCAGGATGGCGATGATGTCCTGCAGGTCCTTGTACCGCTGTAGGATGCGCTTCACGCCCTGGGCTACGTCGTAGTGATCCTGGCCGACGACGCGCGCGGTGAGGATGCGCGAGGTGGAGGCCAGCGGATCGACGGCCGGATAGATGCCCAGTTCTGAGAGCGGCCGGCTGAGCACGGTGGTGGCGTCGAGGTGGGCGAAGGTTGTTGCTGGCGCCGGGTCGGTGAGGTCGTCGGCGGGCACGTAGACGGCCTGCACGCTGGTGACCGAGCCTTTGCTCGTCGAAGTGATGCGCTCTTGCAGCTCGCCCATCTCCGTAGCCAGGTTAGGCTGGTAGCCCACGGCTGAAGGCATACGGCCCAGCAGCGTGGAAACCTCAGAGCCGGCCTGCGTAAAGCGGAAGATGTTGTCGATGAACAGCAGCGTGTCGGCGCCTTCTACGTCGCGGAAGTACTCGGCCACGGTGAGAGCGGTGAGGGCCACGCGCAGGCGCGCGCCGGGCGGCTCGGTCATCTGACCGTAGACGAGGGCGGTCTTCGACTCTTGCCACTTGCCGGGCTTGATGACGCCTGACTCGGTCATCTCCAGCCACAGGTCGTTGCCCTCGCGGGTGCGCTCGCCCACGCCGCCAAAGACCGAGTAGCCGCCGTGCTGCTTGGCTACGTTGTTGATGAGCTCCATGATGATGACGGTCTTGCCCACCCCGGCGCCGCCGAAGAGACCGATCTTGCCGCCCTTGAGGAAGGGTTGGATGAGATCGATGACCTTGATGCCGGTCTCGAACATCTCTTCGTGCGTAGACTGCTCGTCGAAGAGCGGAGCAGGGCGGTGGATAGGATTGCGCATCTTCTCGCCCACGGGGCCGAGCTCGTCCACCGGCTCGCCGATGACGTTGATCACGCGGCCCAGCGTCTCTTTGCCCACGGGTACGCGGATGGGCCCGCCCAGGTCGATGGCCTTCATGCCCCGGACCATGCCGTCAGTAGCTTCCATGGCCACGGTGCGCACGCGGCCCTCGCCCAGGTGCTGCTGCACCTCCAGGATCACGTTGATGGGTGTGGGGACAGTGAAACCGTCGCTAACGACGCGCAGCGCCTGGTAGATGGGCGGCATGGTCGCCTCTTCGAATTGAACGTCCACGGCCGGGCCGGAGACCTGAATCACTTTGCCGATGTTTTCTGCCATTGTCCTGCCTTCTTGTTAGCTTTCAGCCCTCAGCTCTTCCCATGTCAATCCTTGCCTTTGCTTGCCGCTAGCGATCGTTCCACCGCAATGAAGCTGACGGCTGAAAGCTGATAGCTAATAGCTGCTTTTACAGCGCTGCCGCTCCGCTCACAATCTCAATAATCTCCTTGGTGATGGCCGCCTGGCGCACGCGGTTCATGTGTAGCGTGAGCGAGTCGATCATCTCCGAGGCGTTGTTGGTGGCTGAATCCATGGCCGTCATGCGCGCCGCGTGCTCGGCGGCGACGGATTCGGTCATCGAGTGGTAAAGCACGGAAAAAATGTATTGCGGAAGCAGGCCGGCGAAGAGTTCCTCGGCGGGCTGCTCGTAGATGTAGTCCACATTGGCTGTGCCGAATTTTTTGGCTTCCTCCTCGGCCTCCGTCGTGTCGGCGGCCTCAAGCTGAATGCCTGCGCTCAGCGCAGCCTCAGCCGCGCGCTCCTTCTCTTCCGCCGTCGGCTCGACCGCGCCGGCAATCTGCTGCTTGCCCACCTCGATGAGCGGCAGCAGGCGCTCGACGACCAGCCGCTGCGAGATGACGCTCTTGAACTCGTTGTAGACGATGTAGGCGGCGTCGATCTCTTCGCGGACGTAGCGGGAGACGATGGAGTGGGCCATCTCCTGAACGCGCGAGGCGTCGAGATTCGTTAGCAGGCCGGGGTGGTCGCCGGTGAGTTCCACTTTACCCTGCCGCGGCTCCCGCGCCTGAATGGTGCGTCCCTGCTCGTCCTGCTTCTCAGCGTAGACCGCAGTGGGATAGCGGCGACGAAACTGGTCGCGGCCCTTGCGGCCCACCGCCTCGATGTCAATCTCCTTGTCCTGGTTGCCGCTGATGAATTGATAGGCGGTCTTGAGAATGTTGGCGTTGAAGGCGCCGGCAAAGCCCTTGTCGCCCGAGACCACAATGAGCAGCACACGCTTCTCCGGCCGGGTGATAAATAGCGGGTGGCTGATGTTGCCGGTGGTTTCATCGTAGAGCTCGACGCGCCGGGTGAGCGACTCAAGAACGCTGACAATCATGCGCGCGTAAGGCCGCGCGGCCAGCGCCCGCTCCTGCGCGCGGCGCAGCTTGGCCGCTGAGACCATCTTCATGGCCTTGGTGATCTGCCGCGTGTTTTTCACGCTGCGGATGCGGCGCCGGAGATCGAGTACGTTTGCCATGCTATTCGCGGTCGCAAGCTATTAGCTTTTAGCTCCTTCCTGCAAGTTCTACCCTCTGTTAGTTAACCTAGGCTTCGGTCGTGCTTTTAGCTAAGGGCTAATGGCTAAAAGCTAATAGCTACCTACGTTGTCGCGGCGGCTAACTCCGCTTTAAAGCTTGCCGCGTACTCCTTCATGGCCGCGTGCAGGCGGCTGCGGAGATCGTCGTCGAGCGCCCGCTTCTTCGAGAGATCGTCCAAAAGCCCGCCCTGCGCAGCAGCAAAATACTTGTGCAGCCCGTCCTCGAAGGCGCGAATCTCTTCCACCTTCAAATCGTCCAGATAGCCCTGCGTTCCGGCAAAGAGCACCACCGCCTGCTGCTGCCAGGTGAGCGGCTGGAACTGCGGCTGCTTCAAAAGCTCGGTGAGGCGCACGCCGCGAGCAAGTTGCTTCTGGGTGAGCGGGTCGAGATCGGAGCCGAACTGCGCGAAGGCCGCCAGCTCGCGGTACTGGGCGAGGTCGAGTTTGAGCGTGGAACCCACCTGTTTGACGGCCTTGATGGCCGCCGAAAATCCTACGCGCGAGACCGAAAGCCCGACGTTGACGGCGGGACGGACGCCGGAGTTGAACAAATCCGTCTCCAAGAAAATTTGGCCGTCGGTGATGGAGATGACGTTGGTTGGGATGTAGGCTGAGACGTCGCCGGCCTGGGTCTCGATCACCGGCAGCGCGGTCAAGCTGCCGCCGCCGCGCTTGTCGCTCAGCTTAGAAGCGCGCTCCAGCAGCCGCGAGTGGAGGTAGAAGACATCGCCAGGATAGGCTTCGCGGCCCGGCGGGCGGCGCAGCAGCAGCGAAATCTCGCGGTAGGCCATGGCGTGCTTCGACAGATCGTCGTACATCACCAGCGCGTGCTTGCCCTTGTCGCGGAAGTACTCGCCCATGGCGCAGGCCGCATAAGGCGCGAGATAGAGCATGGGCGCGGGCTCTGAGGCCGAGGCGGCCACGATGATGGTGTGGCCCATGGCCCCGTGCTCGGCGAGCGTCTGCACCACCTGCGCAATCGAGGATCGCTTCTGCCCGATGGCACAGTAGATGCAGACGAGATCGTTCTTGGCGTTGTTGATGATGGTGTCGAGCAGGACGGCGGTCTTGCCGGTCTGGCGGTCGCCGATAATCAGCTCGCGCTGGCCGCGGCCGATGGGGATCATGGCGTCGATGGCCTTGAGACCCGTGGCCATGGGCTCGCGCACCGGCTGGCGGTCGATGATGCCCGGCGCCAGGCGCTCGATGGGGAGCGTTTCGGTGGTGACAATCGGGCCCTTGTCGTCTATCGGCATACCCAGCGCGTTGACCACGCGGCCGATCATCGCCTCGCCCACCGGCACGCTCAGAATTCTGCCCGTGCGCTTGACCTCCTCGCCTTCTTTGAGTTCGGTGTACTCGCCGAGGATGACCGCGCCTACCTGGTCCTCTTCGAGCGAGAGCGCGAGACCAGCGATGCCGTGGGGAAAGCTGAGCAGCTCGCCGGCCATTACTTTGTCGAGGCCGTGCAGGCGCGCGATGCCGTCGCCCAGCGAGGTGATGGTCCCCACCTCGTCCACCTGAACCTTGGAGTCGTAATTTGCGATCTGCTCGCGAAGAAGCTGCGTGATTTCGTCTGCTTTGATTTGAGCCATGTGGAATTTCCTTTTAGCTTTCAGCCGTCAGCTTTCAGCTTGGAGCCGTTTTTACCAATGCTCTCGCCTATTCGCTCCGCGTCTGCTGCCAACATTTTGCTGCGCCACGAATAAGCTGATAGCTGATAGCCGGCAGCTAAGAGCTAACCAGCGTTTCCCTCAATCTCTCCAGTCTTCCCCGCACGGATCCGTCGTAGACGGTCGAGCCGATGCGCACCACCGTGCCGCCCAGAATGGAAGCATCGAGCTTGAAGCTGGGCTCGACGCGCCCGCCGGCTAGTCTGGCTACTTCGGCCGCCAGCGCATCGCGCTCTGCGGCGCTCAACTCGCGTGCGGTCAAAATCTCCGCCGGGCGAATTCCCAACTGTTCCTGCAACAGTTTGCGGTAGGCCGCGGCCACCTCACTCACTTGGCCGATGCGCCCGTTGGTGATGAGCACGGCCAGTAAGTTACGCAACTCTTTTTGCATGCCCAGCTTGGCGTTCAGCTTGTCCAAGATGCCCACCTTCTGCGCGGCAGCGATCGCGGGGTTCACAAAAAACTCGCGTAGCTCCCGGCTGCCGTCCCAGGTGGCGAGGAAATCGCTCAGTTGCCGGTCGATGGCGGCTGGATCGAGCTTGGCGGACGTGACCACGCCGGCAAAGGCGGCGGCATAGCGGGCAACAAAGGCGGCCATTTACTGTTTGCCTCCACGCAGCGCCGGATCGCTTTCCACATGATCGCCGCCTGCATGGCCGATGAACTCGGCGATCAGCGCGCGGTCAGTCTCCGGGGTCAGGACGAGTTGTTTCGAGGCCTGTTCGATGGCCAGATTGGTGGCCAAAGCGCGTAATCCGCGCTTGGCCTGAGCGGCGGCTGCATTCAATTCCTGCTCGGCAGCAGCCACGATGCGGTCTTTCTCCTCTTCCAGCGCGGCCTTGATGCGCGCCTGATCCTGCTGAGTTTCTTGTTCCACCTCGGTGCGAATCTTCTGAATCTCCTCGCCCAGACCTGCCAGCTTGGCTTCTACCGCGCTGAGGCGCGCTTTGGCCTCCTCGCTGATCTCGCGCGCCGTCTTGATGTTGTTGCGCAGGGTTTCAGATCGCTTGCGCATGACTTTGGGCAGGATTTTGGTGAGGGGAGCGGCAATGAGGAGAAAAAGAATGACAAAATTGATAGCGACAAAGATGACCGAGGTTGAATTTGTGCTCAAGTGCAATTTCTTGCCAACCCATTGCACTGCCGGGGAATGCAGATAGGCATAAATCTTCTGCGCTGAGTCGGGGCTTTGATCGGACTGACCAGCGGCTGGGTTGGCCGTGGCTGCGTTTGGGACTGCGGCCGCCAACGCCAGGCTGGCTTGGAGGGCGGACGGTTGCGCCGCAGCGCAGAGCGAGCTCGCCGCAATCGCGGCCGCCAGCGCCGCCAGCAGAACTAACCCCAGAATCAGACGGGAAGAACGTGCATGCAAACGATAAACCCTCAATGCGAACCCCCGGCGGCCAGCGGGAGCACGGCACGGACGGCCCGGCTGGCAAGATCCCCGGCGGAAGCCTGAATGGCTTGCCGGGCGGAGGCGGCTTCAGCTTCGATCCCGGCCTTGGCTTGACTCACCCTCTGGCCGGCGGCCTTGCGGGCGGCTTCCAAAGCGGCATCGCGCTCGGCGTTCCATTGCTTCAGGCGCTGCTCGCGCATCTTGTAGATTTCGGCCCGGGCCTGCCGCAATTGAGCCTCGTGCTCGGCGGCCAGCTCCTCAGCGCGCGCAATTGTCTTCTGCGCTTCTTCCAGGGCGCCCTCGGTAAGGGCGCGCCGCTGCCTCAACGTGGCCGAAAGCGGCCTCTGCACCAGGAACTGGTAAGCCGCGACCAGAACCATAAAGAGCAAAGAGGTGGGAATCGAGCCGAGGAGAAAATCGCCCACGTGTTGGAGCAGACCTTCCTGGGGCTGTGGCGCTTGCATCATCGCTCCAGCGGCGATCGAAACGGTCCCGATTTGTTGAATGATAGTACTCATAGTGGCGAGAGCTGCGCACCCGCTGTCCAATAAGTTTTACCCGGTGGAACATACTGTTTGTACCAGCGGCGCACGGCGAAGTCAACGGAGCCGAAATGCTTTATCCCATTAGGTGTGACAGTTATCCCATCCGGTGTGCCCGCAGTCACAGTACAGATGCAAAGAAGAAAAAGGCTTGAAAAAGGGCTTGATTTTGTTTGAAATGAGCCTAAACTAGTCTTACCACCTAGACCCGGACCAGGGTCCAGCGGGCAGTCAGATTCGGGAATCCTTCCACTCCTGAAACCGGCTGCCCGCTTCTTAGTTTCAGCTATCAGCTACCAGCCTTTTCGTACCGGCCGCCATCAGCCGCCCGCGCCATCGACAACATTCGCCATATATTCGCCTCAGATCTCCGTCGCCGGACTGATAGCTGAGGACTAAAAGCTGAGGGTTGATAGCTGAAGGCAAATCGCTTGCCTTTCAGGGCCTTCGGCCGCCAACGCTAGGATCCACGGTCAGCAGACCGTGGGCCCGCAGCCAGTTTTCCATCAGGTTTGGCCACAGATCGAGGGCCGGGTCGCCCTTACCCAGGCCACTGCCATGCGCCCCGTTGGCGAAGACGTGGTACTCAGTCGAGACGCCGGCGCTCACCAGCGCCTGGAAAAAGGCGAGGCTCTGCTGGATGGGGACCGTCTGGTCGTTGAAGGTGTGATAGATGAAGGTCGGCGGAGTGGCTTTGGTTACAAAAAGGACAGGATTGAACCGGGCTGTGAGGGCCGCGCATCGGCTCTCCAGGTGGAACTCCTTGCAGTAATTCAGGTGGCTGTAATCGGTGCTCACGGCGCCGATCCAGGGGTAGCCGAGCACGAGGTAATCCGGGCGGCTGGAGACGCGGTCGATGGGATCGGCGGCGTTGGGGTTGCCGGGTATGGGTTTGGTAGCGGCCAGCGCAGCCAGGTGGCCGCCGGCCGAGAAACCGATCAGGACGATGCGGTTAGCAGCGATGTGGTACTCGGCGGCGTGCGCCCGCACCGTCTGGATCGCGCGCCGGGCGTCCATGAGCGGAATGGGCAGCAGGTAGCCGTGCGAGGGCAGCCGGTAAGCGAGCACGAAGGCGCGGAAACCACGCGCGGTAAACCAGTTGGCGATCTCGTCGCCCTCCAGGTTGCCGGCCAGGACGCTATACCCGCCGCCGGGTAAGATAACCACGGCCGAGCCGTTCGCTGCCCCGTCAGCCGGATTGAAGATGGTCAGCGTGGGGATGTCGTAGCAACTATCGCCCTTGGCGTCCGGCGCCGCGCCGGGCCAGAGGCGGATGGTCTGGATGCCTAAAAAACCATCGTTGTCGCCGGCTGTTGAGCAGGAAGTCATTTGCGCAGAGGAGGTGGAACAAACTAGGACTGCTCCCACCAGAAGTATAAATAGTTGCTTCATTCAGGGCCTCGCTGTGGTTCGGAAGGATTATAGAACCAGGGGGGGCCAGGGCAAGGATCTCAGTTCTCTGCTCGGCCAAGTCCTCATTCGCCGTTCATGCAATTCCTCTGCCGGAAGCCGCCTCAGAAGCGAAAGCGGTAGTGCAGCTCGGCGGAGAGGATGCGCGGTTCATTCCAATGAAACCCGCCGACGGTGATGGAGTTATCGAGCAAGACGCGGTAATTGGTTACGTTGAGCGCGGAAGCTTCTACGCTCCAGTTTTCGTTGAAGGTGTGTCCGGCGGCGACGCCGAAGGTGGTGTGCGCGGGCAGATACGGGCCGTTGTAGGGCCCCTCGTTGGCGCCCGCAAGGCCGTTAGAAAATCCCGATCCGTAGTACACGTTGGTTGAGAACCAAGTGTGCGTGGGCAGCTTGGCGGCGAACCCCGTATTCAGCGTGTCGCGCTGGTCGTGATCCACCGGGAAGTAGTTCGGCCCCAGATCGCAGGCCGGGTCTGTGGCGATCTTGCAGGTGAAGCCGCCGATGATGCTGCCGCGCTGCTCGGCGATCTGGTTCGAATAGGTTACGTAAAAACTCCCGTAGCGCCAGAGCGGAGGCGCGTGCAATGTCATCTCCCAGGCGCGCACCAGGGCCCCATCGATGGCGATGGGAAAGTACATGTTCGATTCGCCGAGGTTGGAGTGGTCGAGGAAGTTGTTCACGCGATTTTTGAAGGTGTCCACATCCAGCGCCCAGCCTCGATAGGGAATATGAATCCCAAACTGATGCTCCTCGTCTCGCTCCGAAGGGATGGGCGTAAAGGCGTTCTCGCCGCTGGGAAGGCTGCTGGCGTAGTTGAGCACCGAGGTGGAAACCGTTTGCACCGGCGCGGGCTGGAAGAAATGGCCGTAAAAGCCGCGCAGCACCCAGTGCAGGCGCGGGATCGCCACCGTCATGCCGATGCGCGGATAGATCGCGCTCTCATCCAATTCGGCGCGGTAGATGGAGAAGCGTTCACCGCCGAGCAGCGTGACGTACTGTCCCAGCCGCAGATGGTCGGAGAGGTAAAACTCCACCAAGCCCGCATTGGCGTTGCCCGGAGTGTTGGGATAGGTTGCGCCGTTGTGAACCGCCACTCCAAAGAGATCGTCTTCCTTTTGAAAGAAGGAGTAAAACCCTCCCGAAAAGCTGTTCCAGCCTGCTTCGAAGTGCGTGCTGGCCTGCGCGCCGGCGTAGTTCGAGTCTTGATCCCACGTGGTAGCGGCCGGAATGTCGGTGGGGCGCGAACCGTAGTCGGACTGATTGAAGTGATAGAACGGCGCCGCGCTGATGAGAGCATTGGGCGAAATGGTGTGAATCCAGTTGAGGATGACAAATGCGTCCTGCTCGGTTTGGCTGTCGCGCAGGCCGTAAGAACAGTAGTAACGGGAGGTGCACTCGTAGTCGTTGGGGTTGGGGTCGTAGGGAATCTGGAAAAAGTCGTGGCGATACTGCGCGTCCACGCGCAGTTGGTCCTTGGGAGTCTGGTTGCGGATCAGCGAGAAGAACCCGCTCCCGGAGTTGGTGGCGTCGTGATAGACGGCGGCGACCGGCGGGGCCAATCCGTAATCCGACCGCGAGCCGGTGACGCTCGTGTACCACGCGGTCTTCGTTGAATGGTTGCCGAGCGCAAGCTGCATTTCGCCGGAGTTATAGTTGCCGCCGTAGAGAAATAGCTCGCCCTCGCGGTTGAACTCGAAGCCGTTGCGCGGCAGCACATTGAAGACGCCATAGGTGCGGTCGCCGATGCCGGCCGCGTAGCTGCCGCGTTGCACCTCCAGCGAGTCGATGTCCTTGGGATCGATCTGCGGGCCCACGTTGGAGGCGATCTTGGTGTTGGGAATCTCCACGCCGTCGATGAGCCAGTTGGTCTGGTGGCCGCCGCGCATGTGCAGCATGTCGTGGGTCATGTACGCGCCGGGCACGTAGTCGGTGATCATCTCATTGCCCGTGGTGCGGTCCGCGCCGGGAGTTTCCAGAATCATCCGGCGCGTAACCAGCGTGGTCGGCGTCACGCTATCGATCGCGCCTGTGGTTGCGGCTCCTAGAACAGTGACCGTCTGCGTTGCCGCGCCCACCGGCAGCGCGACATGCACCACGGGATTGGTGCCCGAAGCCAAGGTCACGGCCTCGGTCACAGCCTTGAAGCCGGACGAAGTTACGGTGAGGCGATAAACGCCGAGCGGAGCCTCCGGCAGCGTGAATGTGCCGTCGCGGCCGGTGATGGCGCGCAAATCGAGGGCGGAGTTGGCGGATTGAAGGGTGACCTTGGCGCCGGCGATGGGCCTGTGCTGCGGATCGTGGACCACGCCGCGCACGATGGCAAAGACCGTGGCGTAGACGGGAATACATCCGGCCAGCAGCAGGGCGGCGGCAAGAATAGAACGAGGGCGCATGAAATACCTTCGAGGCCAGCAGAACTGATGCAGAGACCGTGAGCGCGCGGATGCACTCCGCACGCCAGAAATATCTGGCCATGAACGGGAATACGTTGAAAAATCAGCCCGGTGCCAGCGAAATGCATCTTGAAAGTCGTAGTCGGCCCCATCGCCCGCGATTCCGGCAACAGGACGCTGTACCCGCCCTTCAATCTGAGGACAAGCTGCTCAGCGCGATGTCAACTTATTCGCTCCATCGGTGGGCCGCGTACGGAGTGAAGACGGATTGGACCTGAGAGCGCCACAGCGCGGCCGGCGGCCGGGATGTGAAGGCTAGCTGCAAGAACGGGCAAGCTCACCGCCGTGCTCGTAGCCAGCACCTGAGCCGGCGGCGCGAGCGCGGCCGCGGGGCCTGGATACTTAGGGCAGGTTAAAGGAACCGTAAACGCCGGCCCTTGATCCGGCTGCATCTGAGCCAGCATCCGCTCCATCATGGCGGCCATGGCGCAGTGGTGGGCGCCGTTGCGCCGGCAACATGCCGGCAGGCGCAGATCGTCGCTGGCCGGGAGCACCTCGGTCAGCGGTCCCAGCCCGAGCACCAGGACCAGGAGAATGGACAAGCCGCGCCGCATGTAGTTCTAATCCTAACCCGGCGTAGCCGGAACCAAAGAGGTCCACAGCTATGATGGGCTGTGGACATCGAACTTCTGACGCAACGGTATGCGGCTCAGATTTCCGGAGTTCTGAGTTGCTGGGATAGGGTGCTGAT
>JAJYZC010000024.1 GCA_021800255.1 Acidobacteriota bacterium | reverse complement strand
CGGACTTCTCCACCGCTGCCGCCGCCGCCGTAGCCGCGGCCCGGCCCGGCGACCTGATCCTGACCCTCGGGGCCGGCAGCATCAGCCAACTGGCCCCGCAGATTCTGGCCGCGCTGGATGGCGCAAACTCCTGAACGAGATCGCCGCTCAGAACCCCGCCAGCTCAGTCTGGGCGCGGTCCAGGTCTTCGGGCACGCCAATATCCAGGAAGAATCCATCTACGCGAAAGGCGGCTGGGGCGAGGCGCGCAATCTCCGGCATCAGAAAGTCCCGCTCGAAGGAGAAACTGCTCTGCAAGGTTGACGGCCATTCAAGGCGCCGGTTGAGCACATAGGAGCCGGCGTTGATCCATCCCTCGCCGGTGCGCCCCTTTTCCTCAAACCCCACAATGCGCTCACCCCGCAAGCGGACTCCGCCATAGCGGGCGATCTCAGCCTGGCGGGTAATGGCTACCGTGATTTGCGCGGCCTGGGCAGCGTGGAACCGGAGCATGGCTGCGTAGTCGGCCTTCAAAAATGTGTCCCCGTTCAGCACCAGAACCGATTCTTCTGCGGCCAGGCTCATCGCATTGCGGATTGCGCCCCCGGTGCCCAGGGGAACGGATTCGACCGCGTAGTCCAAGCGCAGGCCGTGAAATGACGGGCCAAAGTGATTCTGAATCGCCTTGTGCAGATGGCCCACCGCCAGCACCGCGCGCGTGCAGCCGGCGCCTTGCAATTGGCCCAAAAGAATCTCCAGAAACGGGCGGCCGCCCACCGCCGCCATAGGCTTGGGAATACCATTCAACCGCGCCGCCAGCCGCGTTCCCAGGCCCCCGGCGAGGACAATCGCTTCCATTCGCTCTATTCCTCGCGCACGGCTGCGGCTTCGATCTTCTCGAACTGTCCCGGCCGGAAGTAAATCCGTTCCACCATCATGCAAAAGATGTGTTCGAGAGCCAGGTGAGCCTCCTGAATGTGCATGGTCACATCGGAAGGAATCTTGATGCAGTAATCGCAGAGCGGCGGCATCCGCACCGCCTGTTTGCCCGTCATTCCGATGGTTACAATGCCCATCGTCCGGCACGCCTCCAGCGCGCGCAGAATGTTTGGCGAGCGGCCAGAGGTCGAAATCCCCAAAAACACGTCGCCGGCCTGGCCCAGCCCCTCGATTTGGCGCACAAACACGCGCTCGTAGCCATAGTCGTTTCCGATGGCCGTCAGAATCGATGTATCGGTTGTTAACGCCATGGCGCGCATGGGCGGACGGTCTTCGCAGAGGCGGCTGACAAACTCCGCGGCCAGATGCTGCGCATCCGCCGCGCTGCCACCGTTGCCCGCGATCATCAGTTTTCGCCCCGCTGTCAAAGCCGCTGCGGTTCTCTCCGCAGCCTCTGCCAGCGTGGCGTGCAGCGCCGCGTCCTCAGCCACCGCCTGCAATACGGTGACTGCTTCGACTAATTGTTCACGCACAAGGTCAGTCATGGGACTCTCCAGGCTTGCACTCCCCCAGCCGTAAAATGGCACCCGTAGGTTGTGCCGCCGTCGTGATGCGCGTGCAAGGCCGCGGCGACCTTGTCCTTGTGGATGGGGTCCGTGAGCAGCATCATGAATCCGCCTCCACCCGCGCCGGAGATTTTGGCGCAATGCGCACCGGCTTCCAGCGCGCAAGCATAGAGACGTTCGATGTGCTCGTTGGTAATGCGGCTGGCCATCCGTTTTTTCGATTCCCAACTGCTGCGCAGCACCTCGTGCAAAAATCGAAAATCGCCCCGCAACAGGCACTCCTTCATGCGAAATGCTTCTTCCTTGATCGAATGCATCGCTTCCAGCGCCAGCTCGTTCCGGTCGCGCACATTGCGCGATTGCTCCTCGATGATGTCCCCCGAAGTGCGCGACTTGCCGGTGTAATACAGCAGCAGCGAGGCCTCCAGCTCGGAGACGATCCAGTCCTTCACACGCAAAGGGTTTACGAGCACTCGTCCGTTGCGGCCAAACTCCATAAAGTTGAAACCGCCAAAAGCGGCTGCATATTGATCCTGCTTGCCGCCCTGCAGGCCGGCCTCCTCGCGCTCGATCGTAAAGGCCGTCTGCGCCAATTCGTATTCGCCAAGCGCCAAATTGAGCCACTCCACGTAGGCCGCGAGCATGGCCACAACCAGCGTGGAGGAGGAGCCAAGTCCGGATCCGGCCGGCACGTCCACCCGCGTGCTCATGCGCAGGCTAAGCGGCTTGCCTTGGTTGTAGTTCCGCACCACGTGGTTGTAGACGGCCTTAAACAGGTCAAGCCGGCCATCGCTGGCGAGTTCGGGCGCAGTGGAATAGCTCGCCTCCTCATGCAGATCAGCCGAGACAAACTCGACTCTACCCGTCTCCAGCGGCTCCAGCGCCGCATAGGCGTAATAATCGATCGTGGCATTGAGAATGGCGCCGCCGAATTCGTCGCAGTAGGGCGAAACGTCGGTACCGCCTCCGGCCAGTCCAAGCCGCAATGGCGCTCTGGTGCGAATTAACATGACTTTTGCACGTTCACATCGATACAAGACACGAATACATGTAAAACCCGGCGCGGTCAACTAAATGTGTGTAGAGCGGAACTAGCGGGTTACTTGGGCGGAAACGTCCTCATTCATCATCCCAGGCCCCGCACCCCACCCGCAGCCCTATTTCGCCAGGTGCTTCAAAAAAAAGTCCGCCATGAAGTGATTGGCCTCAATCGACTCAGGCAGTTCGGGATCGTACCAGAAGGCATGGGGAAGGCCGTCGAACACGATCAGGTTTGCATTCACCCCCGCGTGCAGGAAGGCGCGCTCCAGGTTCGCGGTCCCGCTCAGCAGCATGTCGCGCGTCGCGGAGACGAACAGCGTCGGCGGCAGCCCGTGCAGGTCGGCGTAAACCGGCGAAAGCACCGGATTTCTGGGATCGGTCTTGCCCACGTAAAAGGGATCGTGGGGGCCGCGCGCAGGCGGGTCCAGGTGCCCGGACAGCCCATCCAGCGCATAGATCGCCGAGGTGTCGCCTGTGCGCGCAAAGTCGCCCAGACCGCTGAAGATGCCCAGCGCCGCCGGCATGGGCAAACCCAGTTGCTTCAACCGCACAGCGACTTCTCCGGTCAGGATCGCCCCCGCCGATGTTCCGTAGATCACCATATGATCCGGCTTGTAGGTCTTGAGCAGGGCCTTATACACAGCTACCGAGTCGTCCACAGCGGCGGGGAAGGGATGCTCCGGCGCCAGGCGGTACATCACGGCCACCACTTTGATCTTCGTGTAGCTGGCAATTGGTATCGTCTCTGTATACGACCCTGAATCCGAATTGAACCCGCCCCCATGCAGGTTGACCAGCACCTTGTCCCGGTTGGCTGCCGGCATCCCGTCCGGAGTCACAATCCGCACCGGAACTCCTGCGATCTCGCTCTCCACGATGTGGTTCGGGCAGATCTTGCTCCAGGCCACGCGCGCCCGTGCAGTATAGGCGTCGGTTTGGGCGCGCCGCTCGGCCAGAGTTTGCGGCGGACCCTCATCCGGCATAGGCCGGGCAAGATACTGCCGCGCCTGCGGACTGACGGTTTCCGGCAGCGGCACTACGCGCGTCACGTGCGCCGTGCCCTGGGCGTCGATATAGCTGGTGTCGCGGGTGGGAGCTTCGGCCGCCGTGGTGGGAGCCGGCGGGGGCGCAGCCCATGCAGCCGCGGCCAGCAGCATCAGGCAGACAACAACACAGCGTGGTGGATTCATTGCGTTTCTCCTCTGCGTAAGGCCGCCCGCCGGCATACGTTCCGCTATGTACGGGTGGCCCCGTCCACCATAGCAGAAAACGCCGCAAAATCCATGATCTTCTTTGCGGTGAGGGATAACGTTAAAGTCTCTGCTCCATACGTTGTTACGGAATGAGTGACAATTCCCGATAGGTTCGCAGGCAACGAAGGAGAGCGGAATCGCTCTCCTTCGTTGCCTGCGTTTTGCCATGCATCAGTGCGGTAAGATGAGGAGGCCCGCTTCCAGCAGCTTTTCCGTAAGCCGGTCAACGGCCTGCGGAAATTTGTAGGAGATCGTCCGTACGCTCATTCCCAGCAGCCTGGCGGCCTCGTCCTGCGTGTATTCCTGGATCACGATCCGGCTTAGCATCTCCCGGTCCAGCGAGCCGAGCTGGCCCAGACACTTTTCCACGTCGAGAACAAAGATGACCGCGTCTTCGAAGGTACGAATCGGCCGGCTTGAGGCCCATCCCCGCGCCACCGGATCGCTCAGAATCGACGGCGCCCTGCCCACCTGCATGGAAGCATACAAATAGCGCCGCAACAGGCTTTCCGTGTGTTTCCTGTAGAAGGCCAAACTGGCCGGCGGTTTGGCTACCTGCGCCCCCGCCGGTCTGGCTTGCGGCTTTGCCGCCGGTTTTTCTTTCCATGTCCTCCGTTCTTGCTGCCAGGCAGCCTCTGCGCTGCCAGATGCGTAAACCATCGCCGCCTGCAGCGCCGCGCTCATTGTGCACCTCCTGTCGCTTCCGCCACCGCCCAAACTCTGGCTAGTGGCTTGCGGCAGGGGCGTCCGCGCCGCTTACGGGTCTCGGGCGATGGAAAGTTCCTCAACTTTGCCTCGCACTCCCTGCAATACACATTCCCTTGGGTTTGGGCGCGGTACCAAAGACAGCCGCACCCCTCGCAAATCTTCAATTGCACGCGCAATTCCATGACCCTTTCTCCGTATCTGTTTCATCGCCCGCCGGAGTTCTTTGTATCTTGTTGTTCCGCGGGGTGCAGAGACCGGGGCACAGCAACTCAGGATTCTTGTGTCCTGATGGGGGATTGCCGCCCGTGTTCCCTTGTTTTCTGTCATGACCACAGCGCGCAGATCCTGGAATTTTCGTACTGGCTGCACCAGGCGCGAGGACCGCGCCCCTTGGAACTGCGATGAAGAATTAGGACAAACATTTATACCCCGATGATGCGCTGATCTTCCGCTGAGAAGCGCAGGATTTCTCCTCCACTGAGCCCGACGGCGATCAAGCCATCCTCAAAAACGTTCCACAGCCAATACGAGATTAAGTAAACCAAATCTAGAGACTTGCTTCCTCTCCGTCAATGCGTCCGGGAGCCTTTCTCCACTTATTCTTTTCAATCGTGAAGGAAGCGCGGAAAATAAAGGCTAACTAGCACTGATAACTTTTCCATAAGAAACCAGGAGGCTTACGCTCCTATTTCTGGTGGTGAATTTTCCACAAATGAACCTGACCCAGATCCATGAGCGTCTCCGCCTGGAATTGCTGCGCAGGATACAGCGGGGTACATTAAGTGTTTCCCTGCTGGCCCGGCAGACGGGCTTTGCGCAGGCGCATCTTTCCAACTTTTTGCACAGCCGCCGCCAACTCTCGCTCGAGGCCATGGACCGGATCCTGGCAGCGCAGCATCTGACCGCAGCCGATCTTCTTCCCGCCATCGGTCCGGTGCGGGATTCGGCCACCGGTGCCGAGCGATTCTCAGTCCCTATCGTTTCCCATGCCGTGGCGCTGTTTGAGCCCTTCCTTCGTCCCTCCGCGGTGCAGGGAATGCTGGATCTGCCCGCCGGCTTGCTTCCGTCCATCCGCGCCAGGGCTACCGCTGCGCGCCACGCTTGGGAACGGTTTGTGGCCGTCCGCATCCCCGCTGCCGATGCTCTGGCCATGGAGCCTCTGGTCCTGCCTGAAGCCCTGGCGCTCATCGATCGCCACTACAACTCGCTTGCGCCTTACCGGCCCAACCGGCCCAACCTCTATGCCGTGCGCCACGGTTCACACCTCACCCTGCGCTACGTGGACTACCTGTCGAACCGGCTGGTCTTGCGGCCTCATAGCATCGCCTTTCCCGTAGACCTGATCGAAATCGACGGGGACGGGTCACCCGGCGATCTGCTGGTAGGACGTATCGCTTTAATATGGAACGAGTTATAGGGATTGCCGCCAGATGGTCAGCGGTAGATGCCTAAGTTATCTATCGCTCGGCGACCCGATTGAGGAGGTCGAAGAACTCCGGGAAGCTGATGGCGGCCGACTCTGCACCCTGGATCAGTGTGTCGCCCTGGGCGCCGAGGGCGGCCACGCTGAAGGCCATGGCGATGCGGTGATCGCTGCCGGAGTCGATCATCGCGCCATGGAGCGACTGGCCGCCGGGCACGTCGAGGCCGTCGTCGAACTCCGTGACTTCGGCGCCCATGGCGCGCAGGTTTTTGGCCGCCAGAGCGATGCGGTCTGACTCCTTGACGCGCAGCTCGCGGGCGCCGCGGATGCGGATGCCGTTGCGGGTGAAGGGCGCGATGGCGGCCAGCACCGGCAGTTCGTCGATGAGCTGGGCCGAGAGCGCGCCGCTCACCTCCGTCCCGCCCAGGCCCTCGGGCGGCGCGGAAATCTGCACCGTACCCACCAGCTCGTTGTGCTGTTCCTCGACATTGAGGATGGCGATGCGCGCGCCCAAGGCGGTGAGCACATCGAGGAGGACGGCGCGCGTGGGGTTGAGGCCGAGGTCATCGATGACCAGGTTGGAGCCGGGAAAGAGCGCGGCGGCGCAAAGAAAGAAAGCGGCCGAAGAGATGTCGCCGGGGACGGCGGCGTCGATGGCGTGAAGGTCCTGCGGACCGCGGACTGAAACCGAGTTCGCTGTTCGGGTGAGACTGGCGCCGAAGGCGCGCAGGGCCAGCTCGCTGTGGTCGCGCGTGCGGACGGCCTCGCGCACTGTGGTGACGCCGGGGGTTTCGAGGCCGGCGAGCAGGATGCAGGTCTTCACCTGGGCGCTGGGAACCGGGGTGGTGTAGTCGATGGCGTGGAGCGGGGCGCCGTCGATGGTCAGCGGCGCGTGGCCCTCCGTGAGCGTGAGACGCGCGCCCATGGCCTCAAGCGGCTTGCGGATGCGTTCCATGGGGCGGCGCGAGAGCGAAGCGTCGCCGATGAGGGTGAAGCGGCCCTCTTGCGCGGCCAGCAGGCCGGAGATCATGCGCATAGTCGAGCCGGAGTTGCCGCAGTCAAGGGGGTGTGCGGCAGGCGTGAGGCGGCCGGAGGCTCCGGCAACCTCCACCGATCGGCCGCCGGTGCGGCTGACTTTGGCGCCCAGAGCTTCCATGCAGGCCAGGGTTGAGGCGCAGTCGGCGCCGGTGGAGAAGTTGGTGAAGCGCGATACGCCTTGGGCGAAGGCCGCGAGCAGGGCATAGCGGTGACTGATGGATTTGTCGCCGGGCAGGCGCAAGCTGCCGCGGACGTTGCGTGCGGGGCGGATGAGACGTTCCTGAGCGGCGGTAGGCAAATGATCTCCGGTGCGAAAACACGGCGGCCGGCCTGCCAGGCAAGCGCGATCCGCGCGGCTGACGAGCCAGTTCGATGCACGACGCGATACGCTGCTGTTTTCGAGTTTAACGGATGGGATTGAGAGCGCGGCGGCTCATGACAGCGGCTGAGCGGTCTCATGGGGGCAGGCCGCTCAGCCGCCGTTCCAAATGCGTCGCGGCCTTCTCGCAGTCAGCTTCTACATCTCGTCGGCGGAGGGGCCGTAAGCGCCTGGGATCTTGGCGCCGAGCAGGCGCAGGTAGACGCCCAACTGCGCACGGTGGTGGACCAGGTGGCTGATGACCATCTCGCGGAAGACTTGATGGCGCGGGGCGTCAATGAACGTCTGACCGCCGAAGATGAACTGCCAGCGCTGGTCCCACTTTTCAGGCGAGGCGGCTGCGAGAGCCTCGCGGCCGGCGGGCAGTTCGCGGTCGAACTTCTCCAGTAGGGCGGCTTTGCTGGCGGGGATGTAGGGATCCCATTTGTGATCGGCGGCGAACTCCAGCTTGTCCTGGTTGAGGACGGTGAGGGGCCAGTGGCCTGTCATATCGGTGACGTGGCCGGCCAGGCGGCCCAGGCTCATGGACTTGGGGTGGGGCTTGAAGTTGAGATCGGCATCGTCGGGGATGGCCTCAAGCATCTTGCGGGTTTTGGCGGCTTCACGGTCGTATTCGGCGATCAAATCCTTGTGAAAATCCATTGGGCAACCTCCGTTGTTGTAGAGACAGTTTAGCTGATTGGAGCGAAAAGGCGAATAAAAAGCGATGAAAATTGGGAAGGTGCAGGAATTTCCGCTGAGAACCGGCAATGCTACGGCGGAAAAGAGAACGCCGCGCGGTTCACACCCGCCAGCCGTCAGCGCGCCAGTTCTTGATGCGTTCTTTGATCTGTTTGCGGCTCAGATTTTCTTCCAGCGCCTGCCTGGCCAGCTCCACAACCTCATCGTCGGGGGCAAAGCGCAGGCCGATCAGTTGGTCTTCGCTCAGCCGGTGAATCTGCGCGCGCCACTCCGCCGGCGCCAGCGCCTGCAGGCGCAGCCGCTCCTCCAGCCGGATGACCCGGTCCTGCACCTTCAAGGGATAGAGGCGCAGTTTTAATAAAAGGACAAACAGGGCCAGCGACAGCAGCACGAGCCATGCCGAATAGAAATTCAGATGCTGGATCAGGTGGACGATGGCGACGATCAGGTTGGCGAGAAGAACAAAAACCAGGAAATAATGAAATGCCGGATCGAGCCGCGCGTGATTTTTATAGTTTTGCGGAACCGATTTACTCACTCGTGGTCCTGCTTCCTTCCGGGCGAATGCCGGCCTGTGTTGAGTCCTGCATTTGCGCCCAGCGCCCGGCACTGGCGCCGGCGGTTTGCTCGCCGGCGTTAGCGGCCTGTTCAGAGGCGCTGACGGGATTCTGCCTGGACGCGGGCGTGGCCGTCAACAGCAATAGATTATCCGGTTCCAGCACCTGTGCGCGCTTGGTAAAGAGCCGGTGGCTTCCGCGGGCCAGATAGTCCACCGCCAGCCCCGCGGCGACATACGGGTTGAGCAGCGTAATGGGAATGATGTAAGGAGTGGTGACGAAGGATCCGTCGATGCTCTTGTTGGAGCCGCTATGGCGCCGGTAGCCGGGCACCTGGGCAATCTTAAACACCGCCAGATCGAGTTGCGGATGCTGGTGCGCATAGCGCATGAGCTTGTGCGCTACCTGCTTGGGCGTGGTGATGCCGGCGTCAGGGAAAATGCTGCGCCTGAAGGCGCCGGGATAATAGGTGTTCAGCACGCTGCGCGCAAAGTCGGCGCAGTTGTTGAAGAGCAGGCTGAAGTGCGAACGATTGCGGCCGGTGTTCATCTTCGCAATCAGCGCTGCGTCCTGCTCGGGGGTGGTGTTGAAGCGGAAGGCATAGATAGCCCTCTCATAAGCGACGCCCAGCAATTCGCTCCAACCATCGTGCATGATGTTGCCCGGACGCAGATTTCTCCCCAACACGAGCAGGTGCTCTTCACGATAGCGTTCGCGCATGCGCAGCACGCTTGCACGATTGACGCGGGCCGGGACTTGAGAGAGCTTTTGGACCGAATAAAGGTAGGGCACGAGCGGTATGGCGATCCAATCGTATCCATCGATGCCCTTATAGCGTGAGATAACAACCCCCATCTCTCCGGGACGGCAGGGGCGCAGCTTGACTGGAGCCGCAGCGCAAACATGCTGCAAATAAATTGCGTTGTGGCCGGTAGGGTTGAGCAGGCCGAAGACGCCATAGGGCTGCTCCAGCAACAGAGCCGATTGCGCACAACAACGCGCGCAACTCACGGTCAAAATCGCCGCGGCAGCAAGGGCAAATACGCTCATGAATCCCGATTGCCTGGTAAGCATGTTTTTGATCGCTAACAGTCCCTCTATTTTCTTGAAAGATGCACAGGGAAAGACCACCCTCGGCCAAGCCGCTTGCAATGTATTCTCGCCGGCCGGACGAAGGGGGCGTTTCCATCCTGCTGTCTGCCGGTCCTTGACGAACGTTCCCGCGGCCGGCGCGGACCTTCATATCTTATGACACATCTTTTCTAGAAGATGTTGCTCTGTGCGGAGCGTGGAAATGCCGCCCAAGGTTGCGCGAGGTTCGCTTTGCAAAAGCGGCGGCGGGCCAATCTTTGCCTGGCGAGTTGCTGGAGATCAGCGGTGGCTGGCCGAGGTGGCCAGCAGGGCAATCGCATGAGCGTTTCATGGCCGAGCAGCATCTTCCACCGTCAAAACCGTCCGCCATTCGCGGTCTTTCCGGAGGGGATACACGAAAGTAGATGAAATGAGACGGGTTGGTGCGGCGGCATCGGCGGTTAAGCTACCCCAACGCGCCCGCCGCGGATCAGCCGTTTGCTCGGACAACTGGGCGCCAGGTGATCGTGGCCAACGCACGCAGAGATGCTGTTGCATGCCCATTGCCAATCCGGCATCCCGGCTGTTGCGCCCCCGGGCTTGGTCCTTGGAGACCGGCAAATAGATGGCAGATCCCTTCCATCGTCATCCTGGACCTTCATGAAGCTCAGAGGGGAGAACGGCGGAGCTCTGGGATCGCGTCCGCCAGAAACTTTCGCTCCCCGTAGGGGCGCAGCGCAGGCATGAATGGGTAAAGATCTCCTTGCTGCGATTGTCCTGGGGGTGGAGGCGCAGTCCGGTCTGTAACTTCATTTGATGCTAGAATCAATAGTGTAAACGGCGGCTGTAGTTCAGCGGCAGAACGCCTGACTGTGGCTCAGGATGTCGTGGGTTCGATCCCCACCAGCCGCCCCAATAGAAAATAAAATACTTACACAAAAATTCCACCTCGGCGGGCAATAGCAGGCAATCGTGCTGTACCTTCTCTACTTTCCAGAGAGGTATAGTCATGGGACTGCAACTCTATCGCCGCCGTTCAAAAGCATGCAAAGCCAAGCGTCCGCAAGACTGTACGCGCCGGAGCAAAGGATTCAGGAACCGGGTACGTTGTGCGAGACCTCTTTCGAGCGAACTTGATCTTGGCAACATTCGGATCATCCTTGACCAAGAGCCTCACCGTCTCCCGGCTCAACGCCCAGAGCTTCACCCGATCAGCAGCTCGATGGTGCTGATCTTTATGTGCGTAATCAACGGACCGAACGTCCACCGGCGCCGACTTGATGGTGGGAATCAGCCCTGCTGACAGAGCGAAGAGCGTCTTCCAGAAGCGGATCACCACGCGCAACCCCGCATAAGAGCCTACAGAGGTTGAATTTGTCGAAGTCGTTTCGTCTTCAGACATAACGGATGACCAATACGCATACCTGGAGTATCTGCGCAAACATTGAATTGCAACAGCCAGCGAAGCACTTTTTGCCTCTTAACTCGGAAATTTGTGCACTGCCCAAGGTGTACGCGGCGGACCATACATTGGCTCCGCCCATGACAGTAGACTAAGTTCTCTCTGTTCCTTGCCATGGTCCAGAATGCTGGCTTGGGGGATGTTGTAGCGATTCGTATGCACAAGACCCCATCGGGATAGGCGCCAATGCGATAAATCCCGGGGGTGTGGAGTGAGGGCTTACGGATAAAGGCGGGCGGGAACAATCTCGGCTTCGGGTTCGCCCGCCTCGGCCATTTTTTTCAGTAGCAGTTTGCGTAGCATGGCTGCTTGCTCGCGGTATTCCTTGCGGGCAGCGAGGTTTACCTGCTGGTTCGGATCGTCGTACATGTTGTACATCTGATATTCCTCGTAATGCATGCTCGCAGGTACCTCGTTGCCCTTTTTAGAGCGGTCGGCTACGCAATAACACCATTCCCGGGTGCGGATGGCGCGGCCCACCATGGAATCGCTGATCTGGATATAGGCAACGTCTTCCCATTGGTCGCGAGCCCGCTGCGAAGAGAGCAGCGGCAGCGCATTGCGTCCCTTCATAGAGCGCGGGACGGGCGCTCCGGCGGCGGCCAGCAGCGTGGGAGTGAGGTCGATCATGGTCACGATTTCATCGCGGATGATGCCGTGGTCCAATCCAGGGCCGGTGAGGATAAACGGGAAACGGATGGATGCGTCGTGCGGGCTGCGCTTGTATTCGGTGTTGCGGGTTTCAAAGTGGCAGCCGTGATCGCTGATGAAGCAGACGATCGTGTTGCCAGCGAGGCCCTGTTCATCGAGGGTTTTGAGAATCGCGGCCACGGACTCATCGATCTTCTGGACGCAGCCGTAGTAGTCAGGTAGCTGTTGCTGCCAATCGCCGGGAAGATCGCGGCAGTCGGCGGGCACAAGCGGATTGGTAAAACGCCCGGCGTAGCCTTTGGGAGCGACCATGCGATGCAGATCATTCTGCTGGTGCGGCTCCAGTTGAGAAACATAGAGCAGGAACGGCTTGGCGTGAGGCTGGCGGAGAAATTGGATGGCCTGATGAGTGATGAAATCGACGCGATATTCATCTTTATAATTGATGGGATCGCCAGCGTTGTTCCAGATGGTGCCGTAATAAGGGTGGGTAGTCCACTCGAACTCGTTGGCGCCTTCCCACAAACCGTCAAATCCATAGCGCAGATGCGGCGGAACCCATCCCAGACCCACACCCTTCTTGCGGTCGGAGCGCATGAGGTGCCATTTGCCGATGAAATTGGCGGTATAGCCGTTTTCGGTGAGGACGGAGGCCAGCGTGGGCAGATCGGTCCTCATGCCGACGCCGATCTTCCACTCGCCGGTTTCCGTGGCATATCGCCCCGTGATCATACAAGCGCGCGAGGGCGAGCAGAGCGGCTGGTTAGTGACGGCGTAACGAAACGACGATCCGCGCTGCACCATGCGATTGAGAGTAGGCGTGCGGCTCATGGAATTCTCGCCAAACGCGCCTACAAAATCGGCGCGCATCTGATCGCAGCAGTAGAGAACGATATTCAGGGGTTGCCGGCTTTCCGCGGCATCCGCTTTCTGCTCTGAAGATGCTTCCGGCTGAGGCAGCAACGAGGCTCCGGCGCCGGCGGCGCCGAATAGTATGCCTGAGATCGCCGAGGCTCTCAGAAAATGGCGGCGGCTTGGGTCATTGTGCGGCATGGTGAATGCAAATCCTCCGCTGGCAAACGCTGGCCGGCAAAAGCTAGTTCTTCTAACCGATTTTCCCCACTCTCATTCTTTCTGATCCCCCAACTCAAATCAATTCCATACCGGTTTCGGCGGGGAGCAGCGGGAACTCTATTGCTGAATTCGGGGCGCTCTTGCCGCATCCAGCTCGTGCCGCCGCCTTCATAAGACGCCTTCTTTTATCCACGGCAGATCTTTATCGGCCATACCGCGGCAGGCAGCAATCCTCAATTCGCGCACGTCCTGAAGCAGAAATCGCGGAACACGTTCAAGGGGTCGCATGCGGACGCGAAACAGATCCACGTCGCTGACGCCGGTTAGCGCGAAAAAGGGCCTCGCATCCTCACTCGCACACACAATTTCGGTGTTGGCGATGGCGATGTTGCGCGCGTGCCGGATGAAGAATCCCTGGGACGGCATGGGACCGAAGCGATTTGCTTCCGGATAAAGCGTCTGTTGCTCCGGAGGCACAACGGATGCCTGCGATGCCGGGGCGCCGGGACGATGGTGCATGTATAGATTATTGATGTGAATATCTTCGACGGGATGTTCTGGAATGCCCATGATCATTGCAGGCAGCGGCGATGCGCAATCGTAGCTGACGAGGTTGTCGATCAGTACGCGGCGCAAGGTTCCGATAACGGCTCCCGGGGGGACGCGCATTCTTCTGCCCAGGCGCAGAAAAAGCGGAGTGTCGGTGATGGAGCGCAGGGTGATGTTTGAAATCGCAATCTCCTCCAGCAGCCCCCCGTCCACGGTTTCCAGCGCCAGGCCCTTGCAGCCGTCGAGCACACAATTGGAGATGGCTATATTGCGAAAGCCGCCGGCTGACTCGGTGCCTAATTTAATGCGTCCCTGACGGGCCACCTGTGCGCCGGCGGGAAATCTGCGGTATGTTCCATCGAGCACGGCGCCGAGCTCATAGCTCGCGGTGACAAAACAGTTGCTGATGGTCACGTCCTCGGTCAAAACCTGGCGGCCGAGCGCATAGGAGGACTTCAAGCAAATCCCGTCATCCCATGGCGAGTTGACCGTGCAGTTCGAGATACGCACATTGCGGCAGCAGTCAATATCCATGCCATCGCGATTGGTGTCGATGGTGAGGTTATCGATGGTCAGATTGTTGACGCCGGTGGCTAAAATTCCGAAATGGCCGCCCTCTAGTATCTGGAAGTCACGAAGGATAACAGAGCTGCAATTCTTCAGAGCGATGGTTTTATCGGCCACGCCTGGAGTCTTGGCGTCAGGACCGGAGCCGCGCCCTTTGCTCAGTCCTCTTCCCCAGATGCGGCCGGGGCCGGTAATCGAGATGTTATGGAGATCTTCTCCCCAGATGAGACTGTTATGCCAATGATTATGTCCAAAGTCCTGATAGGACTCCCAGGGCTGGTTGGATTCCGGATGATCGTAGCCGCCGGGTGAGCCGGCCGGCGGGCTGTCCGCAGCCAAAATCACCGCACCGGTATCGAGATAGAGCGCGATATTGCTGCGCAAATGGATTGAGTAGCAGGCGTAGGTTCCGGGCGGGAACCAAATCAAACCGCCGCCGCTTCGGGCGGCTCGTTCGATCAGCCGGTTAATGGCGGGAGTGTCAATGGTTTTGCCATCGCCGATAACACCCGCAGCCTTTACATTCCAGACCGTGTGAGGTATCTCGAAGGGCTGACTGTCGCGCGCGGCAGATTGTGCCGCACAAATGCCAGGAAGAAACATTCCGGTTGCCGCACCCTTGCCGGCCAGACGGAGGAACTCTCTGCGCAGTCTGATCTCAGTCATTGGCTGTCATCCTAGCCGGGAAGCCATAAAGGTGTTCCGGCGTGCTGCCGAGAACGATTCTGCGCTCAGCGGGATCGGGGTACATCTTCAGCATGAAGTTGTATGCCTTTTGATAGTTCATCACGTTTTCAAATTGGGTATGCGGCCAATCGCTGCCCCAGAGCATACGATCCAACCCAAAGTTGTGTTTCAGCATGGGCAGTGTGGCGAGGGCGAACTGGGCGCCATGCACGGGCCCGCCGGTGCGATAGAACGCAGAGGTCTTCACCCAGACTTGCCGGGTGGAAGCGAGCGAAAGCAGATACTGGAACCCAGGGTCGGCCGTACCGAGGCGGGGATCGGGACGGCCGAAGTGGTCGACGACGAGGCGCACGCCGGCGTGCAGGATGGGCGGAGCTATTTCGTGAATGCGCCGCGCTTCAACGTGCAATTCGACGTGCCAGCCAATCTCTTTCATGCGCACCAGGATGCGCGCCCACTCGGGATCGGCGAGCGGCGGGTCAGGCAATCCGAAGAGATTGAGGCGGATGCCGGTGCATCCGGCATGGCGATGATGCTCGATGGTCTCAAGACCGGTTTTGGGGTCGATGACGATGACACCGCGCAGGCGATGAGGATGTTTTCGCAGACAGGAGAGCAGATAGCTGTCATCCGTCCCCAGAAAGCTGGGCTGGATATTGACGCCGCCGGTGAAGTGAAATTGATCGAGCAGAGCAAGAAATTCTTCCACCGGCGCGCTTTCACGCGGGATATAGCGATGGAACCGCGCAATGTGCAGGTGGTTGGTGAAGACATGCGCATGAGCGTCGATAGCGGTTTCCTCTTCTGTAGCTGCGAATGCCGGGAGACTGGAAACAATCATGGTCGTCAATGCCTTAGCGGAAGTGCGAATAAAGTTCCTGCGAGTGGTCATAGGCGAAACCTCGGCCAACGTGGATGGTTAAAATCATGCCGGCTGGAATCATAGCGGGAGTACCCGCCGGCGAGTTTCAGGAAGCGCGAGCACGCTCAAGGCAACCAATAAGTAGGCTGACACGGCCACGCTGCCGATGGCCAGACTTAGACGGATTCTGCCGGCAAGCTCGCCCACCAGCACGGGAAGCCCCGCGGAAGCAAAGCGTCCGAAGTTGTAACAGAAGCCCACGCCGGAGCCGCGCATGCCGGCGGGGAAAAGCTCGCTGAAGAGCGTACCCATACAGGCGGGAATGCCAGCGGAGAAAAATCCCAGCGGCGCACCGAGACAGAACATGGCGGCGCTGCCGATGGGGGCGAGCAGATACACAGCGATCATCAGTGCGCAGCCGGCGGAGAAGAGCACGATGGTGCGGCGGCGCCCCAGCCGGTCAAGGAGAGATGCTGCGCCCAAGCAGCCGAGTCCGAAGAAGAGAATGATGACGCCGAGATAGGCGCTCATGTTGATGACGGAAAGATGGCGGACGTTGAGCATCCAGGTGGGCAGCCAGACGGTGAGGGCATAGTAGCCGCCGTGAGCGCCCAGACCGAGCAGCGCCGCCAGGAGCGTAGTACGAAGCGTCTGCGGAGAAAAAATTTCCATCATCGAAGCCGGGCGGGGCCGTGAACCAGAGGACCCTCTGGAGACGGGAAAAGACGAACCGCCAAGTGAACGCTGAATATACAAAAGCAGAAGAGCGGGAAGAAAGCCCATGGCAAACAGAGCGCGCCAGGCAAGGTGCTGGGGCAGAACGGCAAAAACCGCCGTGGAACAGAGCACGGCGCCGCCCCAGCCGATGGCCCACCCGCTCTGCAAAGTGCCCAAGGCCCGGCCGCGCACGTAGGCGGGAACCAGTTCGGCCAGAAGCACCGTGCCGGCCGTCCACTCACCCCCAAAGCCGAGGCCCTGCACGGTGCGGTAGAAAAAAAGATGCTGAAAATTCTGCGCTCCGGCCGAGAGCAGGCTGAAGACCGCAAACCAGCCCACGGTGATTTGCAGGATGCGAACGCGGCCCCAGCGGTCGGCGAGGGTACCGGCGAGCCATCCGCCAACGGCCGAAGCGGCGAGGGAAGCGCCGGCTACAGACCCCGCCTCGTACCGCGAGATGTGCCAGCTCGCCAGGAGCGCAGGAATCACCAGAGCATACATCTGGGCGTCCAGCGCGTCCAGGGTCCATCCTCCGTAGCAGACGAGGAAGGCGCGGCGCTCGTGGCGCGAAAGATCGCGGTACCAGCCGAACATAGCGTGCGTAGTCACCTCTCGGTCTTGTCTGCGGGTCAGTGAGTACCTACGAGTATGGAAAAATGCTTTCGGTCCACGGGAACAGAGCCGCAAGCGCACCGCGCGCGGGCCTGGATTTACACGCAGAGTCTCCATCTCTTCCAGTCATATATATATTAATACATCCATATGTCTAATTGCGAAATCTAGCCGGAATTTTTTTTGATTCCCAGGTCAGCGGTCCGCTCCCGGCGCCATCGAATCGAGGCTCCTTTGTAAAGCCAATGGCCTCAAATGCCCACTCGCCGGCGGCCGATCATCGAATTTCGACGTGATAAGAGAAATGAGTGGCCGGGCCGCGTGAGCAGCGCCACTCCAGCGGAGCGCGGTCATAGCCGCGCGCGATGCGCTCGATGACCACCACCGGCGTGCCGGCAGCGAGCCGCAGGTGGCGCGCGTCGTGAGAACTGACAACGGCCACGGTGAGGGTTTCACTGGCGGAAGCAACAATCTGTCCGCAGAATTCTTCGTAGGCTGGATACAGCAGATCGCCGATGCGGCCCGTTTCGAGCGTGGCAAAGCTGCGAAACTTGTCCCAGGGGAGCCAAATATCTTCAACCAGGACAGGCTCTTGCTCGATGGAGCGGAGGCGCAGCATATGAATGGCTTTGCTGCGGTTGCGCATCTCTAGGGTTGTGCAGACCGCCGCAGGCGCTTCCACGGTTTCGCGCAGCAGAATGCGGCTGCTGGGGATGCGGCGCGGACCGCTCTTTTCCTGAAAGCGGAAGAAACGAAAAAGAGAGCCGTCGAAGCTGGCCCTTCTTACAAAGGTGCCGCGGCCCTGTATGCGCTCCAGCAGACCCTCGGCCACGAGCAGATCGACGGCCTTGCGCACCGTGCCCACGGCGATGCCGTAGGATTTGGCCAGTTCTTCCTGACCGGGAATGGCCTCGCCGGCGCGCCACTCCTGCTGGGCGATTTTGAGAACAAAGTCATCGCGGAGTTTCTGATAGCGCACCAGCCGCGGATCGGTATTCAGCATATGCAGGCTTCCTCCAGATAGATATTGACACATCCAGATGACTAGAGGTATCGTAGCACAGAAATAATTTTCCGTTCGATCCCTCCCGCCGAATCTGCCCCTCGGCAATCGTCAGGTCTTGATCGCGCCTGGACGTCCCCAACGAAAGGCGGAAGGCGCACGGGCCCGGGAAAGGGAGTACCGTGGCAGGTCATTACCGAGCTTCTCAAGCAATTCTCACACCCGGCAGGATTTTTTTGTATCTGTTGCTGCTTCTTTTTGCGGCGCACGCCAAGTGTGCGACGGTGATCCTGAGCCACGGGAGGTTCCGGGCAGAGGTCAGGACCTCCGGCGAGTACTCCCTGGCATTGCCAGCCTGGAGCTGGGTATTTCGCGGATCGCTGGGCGTTCCGGCAGCGCATGTGCGGAGGCAAGCTGGGCGCGATGTGCTGGGGGATTACGAGGAGATCGTGTTTACGTATACCCAGGCCGGAGAACGCGAGGGCATGGTGCGCCTTTACGAAAACCGGCCGGTGGCGGAGTTCGCGGCCAAAATGCTGAGCACGGGTGTGAACCGTGGCACCTTTCCGGATTTTCGCGAGTATCCGGCCAAGCTCTACCGGTTCGGTTTTCAGCCCGTGCCGCACGCGGTGTACGAGTTCGGGACGCTGGGCAACGAGGGGCCGTGGGTGTTGTTCGACGGGGCTTTGCGTACGCTCGTGATTTCGCCGGGCGATCACTTCTTCGTGTCGGATATGCAGTCGCACGGCCAACTGGCGAGCGCGATTGTGCAATCGGTACGCGAGCTGCCTGCGGGGTTCTCTCATGCCACGGTGTTCGTAGCCGGCCAGGGCATCAACGCGACCATCGACCGCTGGGGCGCAGCCATGCAGAGGATGGACGGCCGGCGCGCGCCCTCGCCGGAGGCGGACATCCTGCTGCGCGAGCTGAGTTACTGGACCGATCACGGTACGACTTACTTCTATCATTACGATCCGCAACTGGGCTATCGCGGCACGCTGCTGGCGGTGCGCAAGGCGTTTGACGCCGTGGGAGCGCCGGTCGGGAGCCTGCAACTGGATAGCTGGTTCTATCCCAAAGGCGAGTATGGGGACTGGCACAAGCGGAAATGGACGAACGCAGTGGGAGGAATCTATCTGTATCAAGCCGACCCATATCTCTTTCCGCATGGCCTAAGCGGATTCGATAAGGAGTTGGGGCTGCCGCTGATTACGCACTCGCGGTGGATCGACCGCTTTAGCCCTTACCGGCATGAGTACCGCATGTCAGGGAATGTGATTGTGGACCCGCGCTACTGGAATCGAATCGCGGCGTGGCTGCGGCGTTCGGGCGTAGCTGTCTACGAGCAGGACTGGCTGGGCCGGTATGCGAAGGCGGAAGCGAACCTGACCGATCCGCAGGCGTTCCATAACCAGATGGCGGCCGCGATGCAGCGGTACGGGCTGACGATGCAGTACTGCATGGCGGCGCCGGCCGATTTCATGCAGGGAGCGCGCTATGACAACCTAACCACCATCCGCACCAGCCACGACCGCTTCCAGCGCAGCGACTGGGATATGTTCCTCTACGATTCGCGGCTGGCGACGGCGCTGGGAATCTGGCCGTGGACGGATGTATTCCTCAGCTCCGAGGAGGCCAACCTGGCGCTGTCCACTCTGTCTGCGGGGCCGGTGGGCGTGGGCGATCCGCTGGATAAGATTGACGCCGCGGATCTGCGGCGCGCCATCCGCAGCGACGGCGAAATTGTGAAGCCGGATGTGACGATTCGTCCCCTGGACGCGATGTACCTGGAGGATGCGCGGGGCACAGGCGGGCCCATGGTGGCCGAGACATGGACGGACTTCGGGAAGCTGCGCATCGCGTATGTGTTCGCCTATGCGCGGCATGGGGAGAGTGCAGCGGAGATCCGTCCGCGGGATTTTGGTTTCCCGGGGCCGGTCTACGTCTACAACTGGAAAACGCATTCCGGAGAACGGATCGCGGCGGACGGAGAGGCCAGGCTGCCTTTTACCAACGGGTGGGGATATGCGGTGGTGACTCCGATAGGCCCGTCGGGGATGGCGTTTATCGGGGACTGGGAACAGTTTGCCACCGCGGGGCGGGTACGCATTCCGAAGTTGTCCGACGGCCGGACCATGCGTTTTACGGTCGCATTCGCGGCTCAAGAAGCGGCCCAGACCATTGCGGTGTATAGCCCCCGGAGGCCGGAGGTTCTCTCGGCAGACGGCAGCGTGACCGCGAGATATGAGGCGCAGGACCATCTGGCTTGGCTGACAGTGCGTTCGTGGCATCGGCCTACGGCGACCGTCGAGGTGCAACGGCCAGACCAGTAGTTCGCCGAAGGAATGCGGAGATGATCTGTCGATAAAGACTCACTTGGAGAAAAGGGGGAGGCGATGAGCGGCAAAGACGAGAATGGGAACCAGAGGATGACGCGCCGAGAGTGGTTGACGGGCGCCACGGCGGCGGGCATTTCCCTGCTGGCGCAGCGGCCGGTTGCGGCTGATGCGTTAACCGGGAACCAGGGAACAGCGCCGCAGCCGGCTCCTGCCCGGCGCCAGAACGGGCCGCCTTCCGCCAGGCTGAACGTCGTTTACATCATGCCCGATGACCTGGGATGGGCTGATGTCGGCTACCACCATCTTTCCGAGATTCGGACGCCGAACATCGACCGGCTGGTGAGCCAGGGCCTCGAACTGGATCGCTTCTACGGATGCCCAGTGTGCTCGCCTTCCCGCGCCTGTGCGATGACCGGCCGCTCGCCCATGCGCTACGGGATGATCTACGAGGTGGTACGGCCATGGGCGACGCACGGCATCCCGCTCGACGAACGGCTGCTGCCGCAGGCCTTTCAGGATGCCGGATACCAGACCTGGATGGTAGGCAAGTGGCACCTGGGGTTGTGGAACAAAAAGCTGGTGCCGAATGCGCGCGGTTTCGATCACTTCTACGGATTCGTGCAAGGAGCGATCAATTATTTCAAGCACACACGCGAAGGCAGCGTGGACTGGCAGCGCAACGGTAAGACCGTGATTGAGCCCGGGTACTCGACGGACTTGCTGGCCGCCGAGGCGGTGCGGCTGATCGAGCAGCGGGACCGCTCCCGGCCGTTCTTTCTGTACCTGCCGTTCAATGCTCCGCATCAGCCGCTGATGGCGCCGCAAAGGCTGATCCGGACTTATGCGGATATTGCGGACCTGAAGCGGCGCACCTACGCGGCCATGGTGACCTCGCTAGACGAGGGTGTAGGACGAGTCAAGGAAGCCCTGGACAGGACGGGAGCGGGAGACAATACGCTGATCATCTTCCATGGCGACAATGGCGGCCAAACCAAGAAAGGCGCCGTGAATTTGCCGCTGCGCGCGGGCAAAAGCACGGTATTCGAAGGCGGAATCCGCGTGCCGGCGTTCGCGCACGCCCCGGGGCTGCTCCCCGCAGGCCAGAAATCGCCACAGGTCATGACCAATCTGGATGTGTTCCCGACCCTGATGGCGGCGGCCGGTGTGCAGCCGGGTAATCAGCTCGCCTTTGACGGGCGAAATATTTGGCCGGCGCTGAGGAGCGGAGAGATTGTGCAAAGGGAGGACTTGTTTTTCGCCATCGGCGAGCGCGGTTATTGGCGCCACGCTGTATTTCATGGTCCCTGGAAGCTGGTGCTCGAGAAGAAGCAGGCCGATTTTCGCGAGAACGCGCCCGATCCGCCCGAAATCCCCATGTTGTTCCGCATCGCAGAGGATCCCTACGAAAGAAATGACCTCGCCGGCGCGCATCCGGAGGTGGTACGGGATCTGACCGCGAAGATTCGCGCCTGGTGCAATCTAAGCCCGCCGGGGGACATCCCGGTTTCCTCCAAGCGCCCACCGGGGTTTGTGGTTCCGGAGGAATGGGCGCACTGTGCCATCCCATAAGTTTCGCTTGCCGGAAGCCCACCGCCGCCTTTCCAGACGGGGAGGCAAGCGGCTTTTTGAACCTTATGGCAGCAAATAAATTTTGAAAAAGTTCTTGACAGTTCCCAGGCCGACGCCGTATCACTAGTCAACGAGATATATTGTCATCTAAATGAGTGGAGGGGCGATCACATGGAACAGAGTGGAGGGATCCAAAGTGGGCTCCGAGGAAAAAGCCGGAACGGGATCCAAGGAAGGAAGTGCCTTTCCGCATGGATGTGGAGATACCTTCCGGTTCTGTTTTTCGTGCTGGCGGTGGCTTGGCAGGCGGCGCGCGCGCAGTCAGGACAGGCGACATTGACGGGGAATGTCTATGACCCGTCCGGCGCCGTGATTCCGGGGGCGAAGGTGACTATTACCAACGTTGCGCAGGGGACGCACTTCACGGCGGTGACGAACAGCGCCGGAGCGTACTCGGTCCCTGGGCTCAATCCCGGAATTTACCAGGTACAGGCGGAAGCCAGGGGCTTCAAGATCGCTCAGGCGCTGGGCGTAATAATCGAGGTGGGAGAAACGGCCCGTCAGAACCTTACTTTGCAGCCGGGTGCGGTTGCCACCACGGTGAGAGTCTCGGCATCGGCCGTGTCTCTGGACACGGATGACTCCACCGTGGGGCAAGTGATTCAGAACCGCACCGTCGTGGGTCTTCCGCTGATTAATCGCAACTATCTGCAACTTTCTTTGCTCACGGTGGGTGTAGCTCCGGCTGCCGGCAGCCGCAGTGAGGCGGCGGGCAATTTCAGCGCGCTGGGCGAGGATGCGCTGCAGACGCGCGTTTTGCTCGATGGCGCCTATAACAGCTCGCGCGAATCAGGCGGCGAGCTGGGTTATGAGGCGCAGATCGTCACTCCTTCAGTGGATGCAGTTCAGGCGTTCAAGGTAGTCACAGACAATAGCTCCGCGGAGTACGGTTACGGCATGGGCGGCACGGTGGTTGTATCAACCAAATCAGGGACCAACCAGTTTCACGGCACGGCCTATGAATTCTTGCGCAACAACGCGCTGGATGCAGCCAACTATTTCTCCGCCGGCCAGGCGGTGCCGCCGTACCATCGCAACGAGTTTGGCGGCGTGCTCGGCGGTCCCATACGCAGAGATAAAACCTTCTTCTTCGTCAGCGTAGACGCCACCCGGATCAGCGAGAAGGCCCCCACGATTTCTACGGTTCCTACCCCTGCAATGCTCAAGGGCGATTTTCAGGGGTTTGCACCCATCTATGACCCCAAAACCACCACCGCCAGCGGCACGCGCACCCAGTTTCCCGGCAACATGATTAAGTCGACCCGCTTCGATTCTGTGGCCGAGAATCTCATTCCGCTATTTCCTGCGCCCAACCTGCCGGGCGTCACCAATAGCTTCGGCGTGGCCAATAACTTCTATTACGACAGCCCCTCGACCGACACCCCCACCGAGATCGATGCCCGCGTCGATCAGACCTTCAACCAGCGTTTCCGCGGTTTTGTGCGCTATAGTCACCGCACCGAGAACCAGACCGTGGGTGGGCCGCTGCCGCTGCCCGCTGACGGCGCGGGTTGGACGACCCTCGGCCTCAGCGCCAACAGCGCCGTCGCCAATTTTAGCGCCGCCATCTCTCCGGATACCTACGACAACGCGGTGGTTGCCTTCTCTAACTTGTACACGATTCTCGGCATCCCGGAAACCCAGAATGAAAACACATTGTACGGCCTCAATGGTCTGCCGGACTTCGGCATGTTCAACCAGACCGGCCTGGCCGAAATTGACTTTAGCGGGTACGCCAGCATTGGCAGCCATCTCGCCAATCCCAATGAAAATAATCTGGACGTCGCGCAGGTCTCAGACAACCTCTTCCTGGTGCGCGGCCGTCACACCATCACCACCGGATTCGCGCTCCTTGGCGAGCAGGTAAAGCGTCTCAGCGGCAAGAACGCCCGCGGGTCCATCGCCTTCACCGGAGCTTATACCGAGGATACGGCAAGCCGCGCAACCACGGGCAGCCCCATCGCCGACTTTCTGCTGGGCGACATTCAAACGCTTGGGGTGAGCAATCTGGTCGGAGAAACCGCAACCGTCGTGAACTACTCCGCGTTTGTGCAGGATAACTGGCACATGCGCCCGCGGCTCACCGTCAATCTCGGACTGCGCTGGGATCTGTTCGGACGGCCCACTTACGGACATACCCCGGTTGATATCTTCGAGTTCACGCCTGGCTCACAAAACTATCAAATCCAATATCCACACGGCACGCGCGATTGCGGCTGCACAGAGGACTGGAAAAACTTTGCCCCGCGCGTCGGCTTCGAGTACCAGGTTCACCCCGGCACCGTGATTCGCTCCGGTTTTGCTCTCCTCTTCGGAGAAGCTGACGGAATACAGGATACCCAAGGAGGATTCTTTAATCAGTCGCCGTTTTTCGATAAGATTGCGCTCAAAGGGAACGAACTGACCAAGCCGGCCGGTATTCTGGCTAACGGGTTTCCTGCGGAGAATTACAACTCGACAGCAATTCCCCCAAAAGTCAATGTGGATATTGCCGACACGTACATGCCCACGCAGTACACGGAGCAGCGGTTCGCCGACCTGGAGCAGCGGCTAGGGAACAGCGCCACTTTCACCCTTTCCTATCTGGGATCGGAAACACATCATCTCGTCATTCAAGTCGACACCAATCAGCCGCCACCGGGGCCGGGCAGCATCAACAGCCGCGAGCCTCACCCCTACTTCGATTCTATTGATCTAGAAGGGCCCGTAGGCAATGCTGCTTACAATGCCTTCACCGCCAAGCTCGACAGGCGCTTTGCGGACGGCTTCATGCTGCTGGGGTCATATACCTGGGCGCATGCCATTGACAACGTCGTCGAAAACCTCAATGATACTGCCGGCGAAGGCATCCAGAATAACTACGACCTGGCCGCCGAACGCGGCAATTCAATCTTCGATCTGCGCAATTATTTCGTGGCCAGCGCCCTCTACACTCTGCCTTTCGGCCGCGGCCAACGCTTCTTGAACAGCGGCGGCGGGTTGACAGGCGCCGTATTGGGCGGATGGCAGTTGGGCGGTATTGTCACGCTGCACAGCGGCTCGCCTTTCACGCCTTACTTGAGCACCGACACTGCGGAGACGGGAACGACCATTCGGCCCAACCGGATTGGTAGCGGGTTGTTGCCGCCCGGTCAGCGCAGCATTAACGATTGGTTCAATGTGGCCGACTTTCCCATTCCAGCGCCCTATACTTTCGGCGATTCCGGCCGCGATATTCTTACCGGCCCAGGATTACGCAATGTAGACCTGAAGATCGGCAAAGACTTTAATATGACGGGGAGGGCGCAGATGCACTTGCGGGCAGAGTTTTTTAACGCGCTCAACACGCCGCCATTCGGGGCGCCGAACTCTGAAGTGGATCTTCCCAACGCGGGCACAATTACCACCGCCGGTGCAGCGCGGGAGATCCAGCTCGCGCTGAAGCTGACGTTCTAGGTCTCTGACCGCTTGATTTTGCACCATCCTGGGGGTGTCCCAGGTCCCCTTTGGGGCATGGGAAAGTACGAACTTGAAGGAACGAATTGATGCGGTCAAAGACCTAGATTGCGGCCGCTTAGTTTTGTACCCTTGTGGTTCTCAGGTCTCGATTTTGAAACCTGCAAGCCCCGTGACGGAAGTTTGCTATAGGGTTCAATAAAATGAATATGAATCGCCGTGAATTTTCTCTCCTGATGGCAGGCGCGCCCTGGGCACTTCGTTCGCGCCAGCAGCGGCCCAACTTTGTCATCATCATGGCGGATGACATGGGTTTTTCCGATCTCGGCTGTTATGGTGGAGAGATCGCCACTCCCAATATCGACCGCCTGGCGCGGGAAGGCGTGCGGCATACCCAGTTTTATAACTGTGCACGATGCTGCCCAACGCGGGCGTCGCTGCTGACAGGTCTGGATCCGCACCAGGCCGGAGTCGGCCACATGATCGATGACCTGGGGTATCCGGGATACATCGGGTATCTCAACGATAAGTGCGTAACCTTTGCGGAATCGCTGGGCCTGGCCGGATACCAAACTTACATGTCTGGGAAATGGCATGTAGGCGAAAAGCGCCCGCACTGGCCGCTGGACCGGGGATTTCAGCAGTACTTCGGATTGATTAGCGGCGCGTGCAACTACTTCAGGCGCGATCCGGGACGGACAATGGCGATCAACAACACGCCGTACAATCCTCCCGCGCAAGGCTTCTACATGACCGATGCCATTACCGATCACGCCATCGAGATGGTGCATGAGTCGGCGCGGCACACAAACCCATACGTCTTGTATGTGGCCTATACGTCGCCGCACTGGCCCCTGCAGGCGCTTGTTGAAGACATCGAGAAATATCGCGGACACTACCGGAAAGGCTGGGACGTACTCCGCGAGGAGCGTTATGAGCGCCAGGCGTCGATGGGGATCATCGACCGCAGGTGGCGGCTATCGCCGCGTTACCATAAGGTGCCGGCGTGGGATTCGTTGAGCGCGGCGGAGCAGGAGGACTGGGCGCGGCGGATGACTGTTTATGCGGCGCAGATCGACCGCATGGATCAGGGCATCGGGCGGTTGCTGGCAGCCCTGGAGAAGACGGGGCAGCTTCACAATACGATCGTCTTTTTCCTTTCTGACAACGGAGGGTGCGCAGAGGTGAGCATCGGCAAAGGACCGGCTGAGCGCAATCCCACTGATCTCATCCCCGGAGGGCCAAACTCCTTTACGAGTTACCGGGCGCCTTGGGCAAACGTCTCCGACACTCCATTCCGGCTTTTTAAGCATTACGTCCACGAGGGCGGCATCTCCGCACCGTTCATCACTTGGTCGCCGGATTTGCTTTCGCGGAAAAACGTCCTGGAACACACCCCCGCGCACGTGGCCGATATTCATCCCACGCTGTTGCGGCTGGCGGGTGCGGCTTATCCAAGCGATTATCAAGGAAAGGAGCGGCTGCCGCTGAGAGGAGAGGATATCTGGCCGGTCATTCAGGGCCGGTCGAAAAACTCTGACCGCCGCATGGCGTGGGAGCACACCGGCGGACGGGCGCTGCGCGAAGGCGACTGGAAACTGGTGGCGGAGTTCAACAAGCCTTGGTCGCTCTACAATCTGGCTGACGACCGGACGGAGCTGAACGACCTAGCGGCAGCGGAACCCGCGCGCACCAAGCAAATGGTCGCTACCTGGCAGGCTTGGGCGGATCATGTGGGCGTGGTGCCGTGGGCAATTCTGAAAAAGAAGAAAGCGGAGATGAAAGCTGCGGCCGCGCGAGCGAAGAAGAGAGCCTAGAGCAGAAGAAAAAGCCGGACAGAGATGATTCGCAGAGAATTTATCAAGTCGGCGCTGGGCGCCGTGACCGCGGCCGGCGCGAGTCCGCTGCACGCAGCAGCAACCTCAGCGGCAGGCGCACCGCGTTCCATGACCGTTGTGTTCTCGGTGCGAGCATACGGGGCTGTGGGAGACGGAGTCACAGTGGACACGCCGGCCATCCAGCGCGCTATTGAGGCGGCGGCGAAGGCGGGCGGGGGGACTGTCTACTTTCCCGCGGGCACGTATGTGAGTTACTCCATCCGGCTGCGAAGCCGCGTCACGCTTTATCTTGACAGCGGCGCGGTAATTCTCTCCGGAGAGGTTCCGCTGGAAGGCACGCTGCACGGCGGCTACGATGCAGCAGAACCAAACGGATCGTGGGAGAAGTATCAGGACTTCGGACATAACCACTGGCATAATAGCCTCATCTGGGGCGAAGGGCTGGAAGATGTGGCCATCTGCGGGCCGGGGCTCATCTGGGGGAAATGCTTGAGCCGGAGTGAAAAAGGCCGCAGCCCGCGGGATCAGGGTCTGCCGCTCGCCACCCTGCCCGGAGTCGCCAACAAGGCCATCGCACTGAAAAATTGCCGTAATGTCATACTGCGTGACTTTGCCATTCTCCAAGGCGGCCACATCGGCATTCTAGCCACCGCGGCCGATAATCTCACTATCGACAATCTGCGCATCGACACCAATCGCGACGGCATGGATATTGATTCCTGCCGGAATGTGCGCATATCGAACTGCAGCGTCAATTCGCCCTGGGATGACGGCATCTGCCTGGAAAGCTCGTACGCGCTGGGATATCCGAGAGCGACCGAGAACGTAACCATCGCGGGATGTTATGTGACCGGCGGCTACGAGTTGGGCACCATGCTCAGCGGAGAGTGGAAAAAGCTCCAGCCGGGCGGAACAAACGGCATTCCTACGGGCCGCATCAAGTGCGGGACCATGTCAGTGGGAGGATTCAAAAACATCGCGATTTCAAACTGCGTGTTCGATCGCTGCCGTGGGCTGGCGCTGGAGTGCGTCGACGGCGGGACGCTGGAAGACCTCACCTTCACCGGCATCACCATGCGCGACATTACCAATACCCCGCTTTTCCTGCGCTTGGGCAGCCGGCTGAAGGCTCCGCCGGGAACTCAGGTGGGAACTCTGAAGCGGATTGTCCTCAGCGACATTGTGAGTTACAACTGCGTATCGAAGTACGCCGCGATTGTCAGTGGCATCCCTGGGCACGAAATAGAAGACATCAAAATCAGCAACCTTTATCTGCATCACATGGGCGGGGGCACCAGGGCAATGGCGGAGCTAAAGCCGCCGGAGAAGGAAGCCGCTTATCCAGAGCCGAGAATGTTCGGACCGCTGCCGGCAAACGGATTTTTTGTCCGCCATGTGAAGAACATCGAATTCACCTGCGTAGAGATTGCGGCGGAACATCCGGATGCGCGGCCGGCAATGTGGCTCGAGGACGTACAGGAGGCGGACTTCTTCCGCCTGAAGGTTCCCATCGGAAACGGAGCAGCGGCGTTCGTGCTCAAAAACTGCCGCGACTTCAGCATCCTCGGCAGCCGCGGCATTCCAGACCTCTCTCTCGGCCAGGTGAAAGAGCGGCGGGTTGGTGAAGGGGGAGGGGCAGAGTAACGTAGAGATCGCCCACCGTCCGCCACCTCCAGCTTGGGCCGGCACATCATCTCCACCGCTTAAAAAATGCGCCTGTTTTCGACAAGGCTGCGTGCAGCCGGGTAGATTACATTGCTACGTTCAGTTATCCCGCTTAGGCATGGGGACCAACTTAGGGTGAGATAGCGGTTTAGTCCAATTCCGGTTCTATGGAGTATCATCGGCATCAAGGATTGGAGAACGTCCAGCTTTAGTTTATGAGTTTATGAGTAACATCGACTTTCACGTTCTAGCCAAACCGACTGGTCCGATCTGCAATCTCGGCTGTAAGTACTGCTTTTACCTGGAGAAGGAGTCTCTCTACCCGCAGGTAAATAAGTGGGCCATGCGCGAAGACGTGCTGGAAAACTACATCCGGCAGTACATCGAAGCTCATGACACGCCGGTTGTGAATTTTGCCTGGCAGGGCGGCGAGCCCACGCTGCTGGGTGTGGAATATTTCCGCAAGCTGGTTGATATCCAGAAAAAATATGCAACCGGAAAGAGGATCGCGAATGCGCTCCAGACCAACGGCGTGTTGCTCAACGATGAGTGGGCCGCTCTGTTTAAGGAAAACGGGTTTCTGATCGGCCTGTCGGTCGATGGTCCGCGCGAGTTGCACGATCGCTACCGTGTCGACAAGGGCGGCCAGCCTACCTTCGACAAGGTGATGCGCGGCATGGAGACGCTGCAACGCAACGGCGTCGAATTCAACACGCTCACTACGGTGCATCGGGGAAATGCTGACCACCCGCTTGAGGTTTACCGATTTCTGAAAGAGAACGGAAGCGGTTTCATGCAGTTCATCCCCATTGTGGAACGGATTGCTCATCAAGTCACATCAGACGGTCTGCAACTGATCTCGCCGGATTTTTCCGGAGCCGCAAACGTGGCGCCATGGTCGGTTGAGCCGCGCCAGTTCGGGCACTTCGTGTGCGCTATCTTTGACGAGTGGGTACGGAAGGATGTTGGCCGGTATTATGTACAGCTCTTCGATGTAAGTCTGGAGATGTGGACGGGCATGGAGGCGAGCCTGTGCGTATTCCGGCGGCAGTGCGGCGCAGCCCTGGCCATCGAGCACTGCGGCGACGTTTACTCCTGCGACCACTTTGTATACCCGCAGAACCGGCTGGGCAACATCATGGAATCGCCTCTCGAGTCTATGGTGGACTCGGAGCAGCAACGCCGCTTCGGAGAAGCCAAGGAGTCGGCTTTGCCACGCTACTGCCGCGAATGCGACGTGCGCTTTGCCTGCAACGGTGAGTGCCCGAAACACCGGTTTCTTCACACGCCCGATGGCGAATTCGGCCTGAACTATCTGTGTGCCGGCTACAAGATGTTCTTCCGCCACGTGGATCCGTACATGCGCTTCATGGCGGCGGAGCTGGCTTCGAATCGAGCCCCCGCGAATGTGATGCGCTGGGTGGCGGCAGAGGATTTGCGGGCGGCTTTTGGGAGGGCGGGCCGGAATGATCCGTGCCCGTGTGGAAGTGGGAAGAAGTTTAAGCATTGTTGTGGACGCGCTACTTGACCTGGCGAAAAGGCAGCGCCAGCGTTGGGGCATGAAGCGGATCGACGATTATTGAATTGCGCTTCTACCGGAATAGCCCGGCGCTAATGAAGCCGATCCTGAAAAAGTAATTTTTCAGGATCGGCTATGTTCAACGCATGATGCCGGAGGCCGAGTGGCAGGCGACGGTGCGAGGGGATGAAGCTTACACAGAACGCTATTGCAGTTCGGTCTGCAAATCGTCGCTCGGAACCAATACGACCCGGCAAACCTTGTCCTGCAAGCAGTCCACTACCGCACTGCGCAGCAGATGCGCCTTTGAGCCGGGCGGAACGAGGCCGGCGAACTTCATCTTTGCAAGGCCGGGCTTCACGCCGGCGATCTGTTTTGGGCCGGTCATCTGCTGCGACTCGATAACACCCGAGGCGGTTATCTCAAGGCGGAACCTGCCCCAACCGCTGACGCCGGCGGGACGCGGAATCTTATAGGTTCGGAGGTCTTGAAGCGATTGGGCGCCGCTGGTGGAGGGACGAAATCCAGCCGCCTTGAGTTGCGCAAGGCTGTTCTTGATACGGCCGCGGTAGCCGCACCTCCCACCGGCCGCGCCAATTTAAAATGAACGCTCCGGACGCAACCAAACCGCCTCCGCGGCTGGCCTTCCCAGGATCGAATTGCCCGTAGCCAGCTCGATCAAAACGGTTTGATCGTAGTTTTGGCTGACTACCCGCAGTCCCAGTCCGGGACCGATGCCGGCATGATGCAGAAACGACAGCAGCTTGGAATCGCGCTCTTGCAGGCTGGCGACGGTGTAGCGCCGGCCCGCGGCCGCCTCCGACAGCCTTACTTCGCCCCGGCGTTTGCGCTCCGCAGGACTCTCTGGCAGCACGGCATTGCCGTGTGGGCACGCTCCTCCCTCACCCAGTTTTTCCTTCAGCTTGGCCTCGAAGGCCGGCGAAACCGCGTGCTCCAGCCGCTCTGCCTCATCGTGAATTTCGTGCCACTCCATCCCGAAGACCTCGCTCAACATACGCTCCACCAGGTGGTGGCGTAGGGCGGTTCGGTAGGCGGTCTCGCGTCCTGCTGCGGTCAAGCGCACAATGCCGTCCGCGCCCACCTCCACAAGGCCGTCGCGCTTGAGCCGCTTCAGCGCCATGGTCACCGCTGGCGCTGAAACCTCAAGCCAGTGCGCCAGCATGGCGGGAATCACCTGCCGTCCCTCGGCCTCGCCCTCCAGAACGGCTTTCAGGTAGTTTTCCTTCGAAACGTTGATGGAGTCTTTCATGGCGGCGCTAATTCAGTGTATACGGAGAGAAGCAGTTTCTAGGTCTCGGCTCTCAGATTTCAGCTTCTCAATCCGCCGCCGATCTCATCGTTTATGTTTTGTAACCGGGCGCGACTTCAGCGCTTCCAGGGCGGCTCGGGGCCGGCATTCAGTTCGTAGTTGATTTTCGACCTGCGTATCGGTATCATCCCTATATGGCGAGTAAGACTTGTTGTCGTTTCTGTATGCCGCTCATGCGTGCACAGGCGACCTGGGTCTGAAAGCCGGATCATAAATCCACGGTTTCTTGAATGCCCGCGATAGAGCCCCCCGCCATCGCGGGCTTTCTATTGCGCGAAAGGAAAAGAATGAGTGAAGCGATTCCTCAAAAAGAGACAAAAGCGCAGCGTGCCGAACGCCTGAAGCGGGAGAAGAACCCCTGGCAGGCCTTTGATGAGGTGCGCGCCTTTGCGCGCCAAGGCCGCGCGAGTGTGCCGCCGGAGTGGGCCTCGTCCTACTTCAAATGGTGGGGCATCTACACGCAGGGCGACGGCGCAGGCGCCACCGGAGGCAAAGGCGGCGAGGGGCTGGCGACCGAGTGGTTCATGATGCGCATCGGCATTCCCAATGGCATCGTGACGGCGCAGCAGCTGCGCACCATCGGCGGACTGGCGCGTAAGTACGCGCGCAACCTGGCCGACATCACCGTGCGGCAGAGCATTCAGCTTCACTGGCTCAGCATCGAATCGCTGCCGGAGGTGGTGGATGCGCTGGCGGTTGTGGGCCTCTCGCCCAAGGCGGCGTGCGGAGACGACGTGCGCAATGTGACCGGCTGCCCGCTGGCCGGGGTTGCGGCGGACGAAGTTTTCGATGCGTCGCCGATTGCGCAAGAGATCCGGCACGTGCTGCGCGAGGACGCGGCCTACTACAACCTGCCGCGCAAGTTCAAGTTTTGCGTTACCGGCTGCCCCTCGTGGTGCTGCTATCCGGAGATCAACGACGTTGCGTTCACGCCCGCCGTGCGCGACGGCGGGCCGGGCTTTTCGCTGCGCGTGGGCGGAGGTCTCTCCAAAGAGCCGCATCTGGCCGTGCGGCTGGATGCGTTTGTGCGGCCGGAGCAGGCGGTGACGGTGGCGCGCGGCGTCACGGAGATCTTCCGCGACCAGATGGTGCTGCGCGAAAGCCGCGACCGGGCGCGCATGAAGTATCTGTTTCTGCGCGAAGGCTGGACGCCGGAGCGATTTCTCGATGCGCTGCACAAGCGCATCGGCTTCCGGCTCGATCCCGCGGTTTCCGAGACGGTCCCCGGCGAGAGGCTCCGCGATCACGTGGGCATTCATCCCCAGCGGCAGCCGGGGCTGGCTTACGTCGGAGCCTCGGTGCTGCGCGGGCGGATGACCGGCGAGCAGTTGGAGGCCGCTGCGGAGCTGGCTGAGCGCTTCGGCAGCGGTGCGCTGCGCCTGACCGTCTCGCAAAACCTCGTCCTCATCGACGTTCCTTACGGCAGAACCGCGGAGCTGGCGCGCGAACTGGGCCGGATCGGCCTTTACGTTGAGGCCTCGCCGTTCTGGCGCGGCGCCATCGCCTGCACGGGAACGGAGTTCTGCAAGCTGGCGATTACCGAGACCAAGGGCTTTACGCGCTGGCTGGTAGAGGAGCTCGAAGAGCGGCTCCCGCAGTTCGATCAGCCGCTCAAGCTGCACGTGACCGGCTGCCCCAACGGCTGCGGCCAGCACTGGATCGCCGACATTGGACTGGAAGGCAAGAAGATCAAGCACGAAGGCGAGCTGACCGATGCGTTTTATTTCTGCCTGGGCGGCGCAGTCGGCGAACATGCGGGCATCGCGCGGCCGGTGGGTTATCGCTGCCCCGCGCCGCTGGTGCCCGATGCGATTGAAAGACTGTTGCGGCATTACCTGTCCGGGCGCCGGACGGAAGAGGATTTGCGCTCGTGGTTTGCACGCCACACGAACGACGAATTGCGCGCTCAGCTTGCCGGCGAAGTGCTGGAGCCGGTGGAGCGCGATCTGCCCGCCGGTCCCGTGCCGCACGGGGTGGGGGAGTGAGAACAGGGACTAGGGACTAGGGACTAGGGACTAGAAAACGGAGGCTCGTGGCTGCAAGCCGAGAACTGAGAACGGACCGATGAGTTTGTTGCCCATATTCGTGAAGCTCGATGGCCGGCGCGGCCTGGTGGTGGGCGCGGGCGCAGTGGCGCTGGATAAGATCAACGCCCTGCTCACGACCGGGCTGCGGCTGCGCGTGGTTGCGCCCACGGCGCTGGCTGAGGTGCGGCAGCTCGCCGCCGAAGGCAGACTGGAGTGGATTGCGCGCGAGTTTGAGCCCGCCGACCTGGAGGGAAACTTTGTGGTCATCGCCGCGACGGATGCGCCCCAGGTGAACGCGGAGGTCTATCGCGGAGCCGTCGAACGCGGCATCCTGGCCAACAGCGTGGATGACGTTCCGCACTGCGATTTCTTTTTCGGTTCTGTGGTTCGGCGGGGAGGGCTGCAGATCGCCATCTCCACCGGCGGCGAAAGCCCGGCGGTAGCGCAGCGGCTACGCCGCGAGATCGACGCGCAACTGCCCGATGATCTGGGACCATGGCTCTCCGCGTTGGGCGAGCTGCGGCGCCAGGTTCTGGAAGCGCATCCGCGCGGCGAGGAGCGCCGGCTGCTGCTGCACGATCTCGCCGCACGGCAAATCTGCGATTCGGCGCTGTGCGCGGCGAAACAGTTGGCGCGCACAGGCAAGGAGGCGGCGCGCGCGCTCGCCGGCCGCGTTTATCTGGTGGGCGCCGGACCGGGCGACCCCGAACTGCTGACCGTGAAGGCGCTGCGGCTGATTGAAAGCGCCGATGTGATTCTGCACGACGACTTGGTTGCGCAGCCGATTCTCGATTTGGCTTCGCCGCGAGCGGTGATCGTGAACGCCGGCAAACGCTGCGGCAAAAAGAGCATTACCCAGGAAGAGATCAACGCGCTCACCATCGAACACGCGCGCGCAGGCCGCAGCGTGGTGCGCCTGAAAAGCGGCGACCCGCTGCTCTTTGGCCGCGCGGCCGAGGAGATGGCGGCGTTGACGGCGGCAGGCGTAGTTTACGAGGCCGTGCCTGGGGTTTCCGCATTTTTTGCCGCGGCTGCGGCCATCGGCTGCGCGCTCACGGACCGCCAATGGGCCTCGAAGGTCATCCTTACCACAGGCCATCACGCGCAGCTAAACAACCGCGCGCGCCTGCCAGCCCTGGAAGATGCAACCCGCGTGGTCTATATGCCGGGGCGCAATCTGGCTCTGCTCGCCGCAGAGTGGCTGCGGGAGGGTCTGCCGCCGGAGCTGCCCTGTGTCCTCGTTTCGCGCGCCGCGCAGCCCGATGAGCAAGTGCTCTACACTACGCTGGCCGCGCTGGGCTGCGCCGCGCCGGTTCCTGCGCCCAGCCTGCTGATTGCCGGGTGGACTGTCCGCGAGGCCGCCACGGCAGCGCCGGCGGCCCAAGAGGCAGTTGCCACACCGGCAACGAACGCACGCGCCGGTTGACCGGCTGCGCTGGCGAACCTTCCGCGCAGCTTCACGCTGTGGGGTGAATTTCCGCTTCCGGTTGCGGGATGCGTTTTACTTGGCGAGTCCTTTGGGATCGCGCAGCCTGCTCAGCAGATCCTGGGGATGGACGGGCTTGGCCAGGATGTCGAACTCATGGCCGTGGGCGCGCGCCTTTTCGAGAAGGTCGGCCGTGGCGGCCTGGCCGGAGAAGAGCAGAACCTTGATTTGAGGCAGCAGTTCGCGGATGCGGATGGCCGCATCGATCCCGTTCAGGTCGTTCATAATGACGTCGGAGATGAGCATGTCGGGCGCAAAGGCAGAGGCCAGTTCCAGGGCCTTTTCGCCCGAGTAGACGGCGCGGGCGTCAAAGCCGCTTTGATTCAGGATCATGGCCAGCGTGTCGGCGATGATGCGCTCGTCGTCGGCGACCAGAACTTTGGGCTTACTTGTCGTATCTGGCATACTCTCCTATCAACCTGGAAAAACAAGATTGATCCCCTTAGCGAACCAACAGGGCCTGATCGCTAAAGACTCATTCTTTGGCATCTCTCACCTACCATGATACGCCTTGCCTGCGCCACAACCCCTTTTTCTTCCTAACCGGAGAGGGCGGGCGGAGCGAGCGATTAGGCTATCCGGTTGACAGCCATCACCTATCGCGCGGAGGGTGGTCTGCGTAAACCGGCCGCTCTGCAGAGGCTCGCACAATAGAGTGATAACGCCAACCCTTCAGAGTAGCTTGAACTGCGCTTTGCGGCATCGTTATATGTAACTCTTATGCGAGCCGCCACCAGGGCGGCTTTATCGGCTGACCGGGAGGCTCTATAGACTAGAAGTTTGACGCGAGCCAATCGCACAGGTAAGGCTCGGCGAGGAGACACCATGATCCGGGTCGGTTTGGCAGGTTTTGGCATGGCCGGGAGGGTCTTTCATGGCCCGCTCATCTCCTCGGTCGAAGGGCTGGAGCTGGCTGCGGTGCTCGAACGCACTGCCAACAAGGCTGCCGATCGCTACCCCGGCATCACCACATACCGCACGCTGGAAGCCATGCTGGCCGACTCCTCGCTTGAGCTTTTTGTGGTGGCGACTCCGAACGCAAGCCACTTTGAGATTGCGAGCCGGATTCTCCGCGCCGGCAGAAATGTGATTGTCGATAAGCCGATGGCGGTGACCTCAGCCGAGGTTGCGGAATTGATGCGGCTGGCGGCGGCAGAGAAAGTTTTGTTGGCGCCCTTTCACAACCGCCGCTGGGATTCGGACTTCCAAACCGTTCAACGGCTGCTCAAAGACGGTTTGTTGGGCCGTCTGGTGTCGTTTACGTCGCGCTTCGACCGCTGGCGGCCGGCCCAGCCCGCCGAACGCCTGTGGACCGAAGACGCCGCTTCCGGAGGCGTGCTGCTGAACCTGGGACCGCATTTGGCCGACCAGGCCCTGGTGCTGTTTGGCAAGCCTGAGGCGGTTAGCGCCGAGGTCCTCCGCGAGCGTGACGGCCAGGGCGCCAACGATTCCTTTACGGTGCGCCTGCGCTATCCAGGACTGATGGTTACGCTGGGTTCCAATTATCTTTCTTTGCCGGCAGGGGCGCGTTTTCATCTGCGCGGCACGCGAGGCAACTATTGGAAGTTTGGCCTCGACCCGCAGGAGGCCGCGCTGAACGCGATCTCGCGCATCGAAGATCCGGCCTGGGGCCACGAACCGCAGGCGGCGTGGGGCGTGCTGCACACCGGCATCGACGGCGGCACGGTGACCCAGCCTGTCGAGGCCGTTCCCGGCGACTACCGGGCCTACTATGCCGCCATACGCGACGCCCTGCTGGGCAAAGGGCCGTTGCCGGTGACTGCGCTGGATGGATGGCGTGTGGCGCGGCTGCTGGAGTGGGCCGTGGAGAGCTCCGCAGCACATCGCGAGATGGTTTGCGACTGGCGCGCGGAGCCGGGATAACCCTTCCTGGCGCGGTCTTAAATGGCGAGTTCGCCTTTACGCCTTGCCGCGCAGTTCCTTTTCCACCAGCGGCACCCAGAAGCGGAAGCTGGCGCCTTGACCGGGATGGCTGGAGGCTTCAATCCCTCCGCCGTGCGCGTTCACAATGGCGCGGGTAATGGCCAAACCCATCCCGGAGCCTTTTCTCTTGCCTGCGGCCGGGCCCCGCTGGCCGCGATAGAACTTTTCGAAGATGAGGGGAAGATCGAGCGCATCGATGCCTGGTCCTTCGTCTTCGACAAAGAACTCCAGCCGCTCTCCGCTGCGTTTGCTGCCGAGCCTGACGCCGGTGCCCGCAGGTGTGTGTGCAGCCGCGTTTTCGAGCAGGTGGCGCAGCACCCGGCCCAGCAGGTGCGGATCGAACCAGGCCGGTTCGTCCGGCTCTTCCACAGAGATACTCACCCGGTGCGCGGCCAGGAGGCTGCGCGACTCGGCTACGGCCTGATCGAGCAGCGCGCGGGGATGGTGCGGAACCATGTGGATCTCGACTCCTTGAGCATCGATCTGGGCCATCTCCACGGCCTCGCCGATCAGCAAGTCCAGCCGCGCTGCCTCCTCGTCGATGATCGCCGCCAGGTCCAGCCGTCCGTCTTCGTCCAGCCCTCTGCCTTCCATCAGCGTGGTGGCCGCGGCGCGGATCGAGGTTAGCGGAGTGCGCAGCTCGTGGGTCAGGGAGTCGATCAGCGCCGTGCGCAACCGCTCTCCCTCGCGCGCCGCTTCGATGCGCGTGGAGGTTGCAATGGCGATAGCCCGCGCCAGCACGATCGCTACCTGAGCGCTGACGGCAGCAGCCACCTCGCGGGAAAGCGCCGCCGGCTGCCAACCCAACGCCCCTAGCGGACGCAGCCCCAGCATCAGCGGCGTGGCGTGGTAACTGGCATGAATGGTAATGGTTGGATGCGGGTTCTGGCTCATGGTGCGCAGACTGGCTTCCATGCCCATGGGAAGTTCAGAGATTGAAGCGTAGAGTTTGTCCTGATCGCAAACATAAAGAACCACTCCCTCCAGCCCGAAGATGCGGTCGATAAGCCGGGGCAGGTCGCGGACGAGGGCCTCCGCGTCCTCGTAGAGCATCAGTTGCTGGCTCAGTTCGTAGAGCCGTTCTACGTCTTCGCGGCGCTGCTCGGCTTGGCGGGTTTGGCGCCTGGCCCGCTCCGCAACCCGGCTCACCACTACGCAACTGGCTACGAACGCGAGCATCTCCACCCAGGCCTGCGGGCCTTCCAGCCAAAGGGTGTGGTAAGGGGGCAGAAAAAAGTAGTCGAACGAGAGAGCGCAAAGAGCAGCGAGGTAGAAAGGAAGCCATCTCCCCGCCTGGGCCGCCGACCACACCACGAGCACCAGGAAGACCATCCCCGCGGTGGTCGAGTTAGCCCGCAGCCACGTGAGCAGAAACGTAGTAAGCGCAGCCGCTGCGGTAGCTGCCAGCCAGGCGGCCAGCTTCCCTGAATAGACGCGCCGGTTTATGTTCTGCCGCACGGGAATCATACCGGGCCATCCCCATGATGTAATCTTCCGGTGAAAGAAGGATACGATGCCGGGCAGGATTCTGGTAATCGACGACGAACTGCAGATCACGCGCGTGCTGCGCGCCGCGCTCTCTGCGCAGGGCTACGACGTGCGCACCGCCAACGATCCCGAGGAGGGCCTGCTCGTCTACCGGGATTGGCTGCCTGATCTGGTGGTGACCGATCTCATGATGCCGGGGATGAGCGGCGTCGAGGTCTGCCGCGCCATCCGCGCCCGCGGCGCTACGCCCATCCTTGTGCTCTCAGTGCGCGAGCACGAGCGATCTAAAATCGAGGCCCTCGATGCCGGCGCCGACGACTACGTGACCAAGCCCTTCAGCATTCAGGAGCTGCTGGCGCGGGTGCGCGCCCACCTGCGGCGCGCCCCGGAGCGGGCCGCCGCGGCCATCGAAGTGGGCGACTTCGTCGTCGATGAGCTCGCCCACACCATCACCGTCCAAGGCAAGCCGCTTCACCTGACTCCTAAGGAGTTCGATCTGCTTGCTTGTATGGCCCGTCACGCCGGCAAGGTCATGACTCATCGCGCTCTGCTTGGCGCCGTTTGGGGCGCGCAATCAGTTCATCAGCCGGAGTATCTGCGCGTCTTCGTGGGCCAGGTACGCAAAAAGCTGGAAAGCGGGACCGGCAAACAGTACATCCAGACCGAGCCGTGGGTTGGCTACAGGTTCGTCCCCGAGGGCTGGAACGAAAGCCCGGAATAAGTCCAGCCGATGCCGCACTTTCAAGCGAGGCGCTGTTCGGGCTGCTGCCGGCGAGAGATTTGGACGGGGGACAGCGTTCCTTACGCTTTATTTAGGAATTCTTTTCGATACTCAAAGTTGTCGAGCGCCAGAATGATCCTTGGATGAAGCCGTCCGGCTCAACCCCATGACAGGGGCCGGTGTTACGGATGGCCTTTGCGAGGTCTTTGACCGCATGATTTTGCACCGTGGGGGCGCCCCAGGTTCCCTTTTGGGACCTGGGAAAGCACGAATTTGAAGGAAGGAATTCATGCGGTCAAAGAACGAGATGGCCAAGCAAGGCGGTTGTTCGCGCTGAATCTGCCGGCTCAATGCCGGCTGGAAGCAGGAGAGAGGAAATGCAAGACGTGGTTATGCTGCTGTTCACGGCAGCGTTCTTCATCCTAGCGTTTTTTTACGTGAAGGCTTGCCAGAAGCTGAGGTAGCGATGCACTTGAACATCCTTGATCTGATCGGTCTGATACTTTCGGTTCTGCTGCTGGCGTATCTCACCATCGCCATGCTTTACCCGGAGAAATTTTGAATGTCCGCCAATGGCTGGTTTCAGTTTGCCGTTTACTGCGTCATCCTAGTGATTCTCGTTCCTCCCGTGGGGATCTACATTGCGCGCGTGCTGGAAGGCGAACGCACCTGGCTTGATCCGGTGCTCGGTCCCTGCGAGCGGCTCATTTACAAGCTCAGCGGCGTGAACGCCGAAAAAGAGATGAGCTGGCGCCAGTACGCCTATGCGCTGCTGGGTTTCTCCGCGGTCACGCTGGTTTTCACTTACGTCCTCGAGCGCCTGCAACAGTATCTGCCATTCAACCCGCAGCACCTTGGCGCCGTCGGCTCCGATCTGGCCTGGAACACCGCCGCCAGCTTCACCACCAACACCAACTGGCAGTTCTACGCCGGCGAATCCACGATGAGTTATCTCACGCAGATGATGGGCCTGGCGACGCACAACTTCTGGTCGGCGGCGTCGGGCATCGTGGTGGCTATCGCGCTCATCCGCGGCATCAAGCGCACCCTTTGCGGCACCATCGGCAACTTCTGGGTGGATATGACGCGCACGCTGCTCTACATTCTGGGGCCTATCAGCCTGGTGTTTGCGCTGGTGCTGGTGTGGCAGGGGGTTCCCGAGAACTTTCACGCCTACACTGTCGCTCATCCCCTCGAGCAGCCTGCACAGGTCCAAACCATCGCTCAGGGTCCGGTGGCTTCGCAGGAAGCCATCAAGAATCTGGGCACCAACGGCGGCGGATTCTTCAACGCCAACAGCGCCCACCCTTATGAGAACCCCACGCCGCTCTCTAATTTTCTTGAGATTCTGTCGATTACCTGCATCGGCGCGGGCCTGACGTTTTCGCTGGGCCGCATGACCGGCTCGCCGGGCCACGGCTGGGCGGTCTTTGCAGCCATGTTCGTGCTCTTCGCGGCCGGCTTCGCGGTTTGCTACTGGGCCGAAACGCAGCCCCATCCGCTGATCCACGGCGCCCAACAGGCGCGCACTGCGACCGCTCCGGGCGGCAACATGGAGGGCAAGGAGGTGCGCTTCGGCATTACCGGCTCCGCCCTCTTCACCACCGTCACCACTGACACCAGTTGCGGCGCCGTCAACAGCATGTTTGACAGCTACACTCCGCTGGGCGGCATGATCCCGCTCTCCAACTTGATGCTTGGCGAGGTCATCTTCGGAGGCGTGGGCTCGGGCCTGTACGGCATGTTGGTCTTTGTCGTGCTCGCGGTCTTCATCGCCGGACTCATGGTGGGCCGCACGCCCGAGTACTTGGGCAAGAAGATCGAGGCCTATGACGTGAAGATGGCCATGCTCTACACACTCATTTTCACGTTCATCACCCTGGCGTTTACCGCTATCTTCGTGCTCATCCCGCAGGGCCTTACCGCCATGGCCAATCCCGGCCCGCACGGGTTTACTGAAGTTCTCTACTCATTTGTCTCCGGCGCGGCCAACAACGGCTCGGCCTTTGCCGGCCTGGGCACGAACTGGTGGTACAACGTGGCGATGGGATGGGACATGCTCATCGGGCGCTTCCTCATGATGCTTCCCGTGCTGGCGCTGGCCGGAAATCTGGCGCAAAAGAAGAGCGTTCCGCCGTCGCCGGGAACGTTCCCGGTCAACACGCCTCTGTTCACAGTGCTGCTGATCGGCGTGGTCGTGATCGTCGGCGCGCTGACGTACTTCCCGGCGCTGAGCCTGGGACCGATACTGGAACACCTGCTGCTGCACGCGGGACATTCTTTTTGAGCTTCTAGCTGCTAGCTTCTAGCCGCTAGCTTTTGGTTGCTGTACTACGTTGGTTGCAAGTAACTCGAAAGCAGCTATCAGATGCGCTGGTATCGCAGATACAAAGTTAGCGAGGCTCGGAAGAGCGAGAAGCTAGGAGCTGGCAGCTAGAGGCTGCTTTTTACGGACTGATATGGCTAAGAAAACAAGTCTCTGGAATACGCAGATCATGGCGCAGGCGGCAGTCGACAGCCTTCGCAAGCTGGATCCGCGCTGGATGGTCAAGAACCCGGTGATGTTCGTGGTGGAAGTGGGCAGCGTGCTCACGTCCGCGTTGCTCATCGACAACGTTCTCTATCATCGTCCGGGTTTTGGCTTCAATCTCCAGATCACGCTTTGGCTGTGGTTCACGGTGCTGTTCGCCAACTTTGCTGAGGCTATGGCCGAGGGCCGCGGCAAGGCCCAGGCCGACACGCTGCGCAAGGCCAAGGGCGAAACCATCGCCAGGCGCTACCGCGACGACGGCAGCTTTGAAGAAGTCGTCAGCGGGCAGCTCCGCGCCGGCGATGTGATCTACGTTGAGGCTGGCCACTACATCGCCGGCGACGGCGAGGTGATCGAGGGCGTGGCGTCAGTGGACGAGTCGGCGATTACCGGCGAGTCGGCGCCGGTGATCCGCGAAGCCGGTGGCGACCGCTCCGCGGTGACCGGCGGAACGAAGGTTTTGTCAGACTGGATCAAGGTGCGCATCACCTCCAATCCCGGCGAGACGTTTCTTGACCGCATGATCGCGCTGGTGGAGGGAGCCGAGCGCCAGAAGACGCCCAACGAGATCGCACTGACCATCCTGCTCGCCGGCCTCACCATCATCTTTCTGCTGGCGGTGGTCACGCTCCAGCCCTTCGCCATGTATGCCGGTGCGCCGCAGAGCATCTTCGTGCTGGTGTCGCTACTGGTCTGTCTGATTCCGACCACGATTGGCGGACTGCTGTCAGCCATCGGCATCGCCGGGATGGACCGCCTGGTGCAATACAACGTGCTGGCCATGAGCGGACGCGCGGTGGAGGCGGCCGGCGACGTGAACACGCTGCTGCTGGACAAGACCGGCACCATCACCCTGGGCAACCGCCAGGCCACGGAGTTCGTGCCCGCGCCCGACGTGAGCCGCGAACGGCTGGCCAGCGCCGCCCAGCTTGCCTCGCTCTCCGACGAAACTCCCGAAGGCCGCTCGATTGTCGTCTTGGCCAAGGAAAAGTACAACCTGCGCGGCCGCGATCTGAGCGGCATTCAGGCCGAGTTCGTGCCTTTCACGGCGCAGACGCGCATGAGCGGCGTCAACCTGCCGGGAACGCGCATCCGCAAGGGCTCTGCGGATGCCATCGCGCGCTTCCTGGAGGAGCAGCGATCGTCGCTCCCCCCCAAGGTTCGCGAGCAGGTGGAAGAGATCGCCCGCGCCGGCGGCACGCCGCTGGTGGTGGCCGAAAACTCCACCGCCCTGGGCGTGATCCACCTCAAAGACATCGTAAAGGGCGGGCTGAAGGATCGTTTGGCGCATCTGCGCGCCATGGGCATCCAGTCGATCATGATTACCGGCGACAATCCTCTCACCGCCGCGGTGATCGCCCGCGAGGCCGGCGTGGATGACTTTCTGGCCGAAGCCAAGCCCAAAGATAAGATGGACCTCATCAAGCGCGAGCAGGGTAAAGGCAAGCTGGTGGCTATGACCGGCGACGGCACCAATGACGCTCCCGCCCTGGCCCAGGCTGACGTGGGCGTGGCCATGAACACCGGCACGCAAGCCGCCAAAGAAGCCGGCAACATGGTCGATCTCGACTCCAATCCGACCAAGCTCATCGAGATCGTGAAAATCGGCAAACAACTCCTGATGACCCGCGGCGCCCTCACCACGTTCTCCATCGCCAATGACGTGGCCAAGTACTTCGCCATCATCCCGGCCATGTTCCTGGGCGTATTTCCAGTGCTGGGTGCGCTCAACATCATGCATCTGCACTCGCCGCAGTCAGCCATTCTCTCCGCGGTCATCTTCAACGCGCTCATTATTGTGGCGCTGATTCCGCTGGCGCTGAAGGGCGTCAAGTACGCGCCCAAGGCCGCCGACATCCTGCTGCGCAACAACTTGCTCATCTACGGCCTGGGAGGGATCATCATTCCCTTTCTCGGCATCAAGGCCATCGACCTGTGTCTGGTGGCGCTGCACCTGGCGTAAGGCCGGGAGTGAAGGAGAACCGTCGTGCATTCCGTCTCGAGTTCAGCGATTTTGCAGGAGCCTTTGAGCGCGCGCCAAGCATCCAGCGCGCAGGAAGGCTCGCAGGCGCATTCGGTTTGGAAGACGTCTATCCGCTTCACGCTGTTCACCGCGGCGCTGTTCGGGCTGGGCTACCCGCTGCTGGTGACCGGGATTGCGCATGTCCTGTTTCCGCGCCAGGCCGATGGCAGCTTGATCCTGCGCAACGGCCAGGT
>JAJYZC010000023.1 GCA_021800255.1 Acidobacteriota bacterium | reverse complement strand
CTGAATCTGCTCAAGCAGGACAAAACCTGCAAACTCGGCGTCCACGGCAAACGGCTCACTGCTGCCTGGGATCACCCCTACCTGTTACGCCTGCTCGGAGTGGAGAATTAAGATGCGTTTGCCCTGCAAAAATGTGCTGTCTGGGAAAAAACAAGAGACAATCCCTGTAAAATCAGGTAGAAATCATCTTCAGTGACGACCCGAAATCCAATCCCCACTTCAGAACCGTCTTTGCCTGCCCAGCCGCCCCGCCTGGCGCAGTCGCTCGGCCTCTTCAGCGCCACGGCCATTGTGATCGGCTCCATGATCGGCTCCGGCATCTACATCGTCGATGCCGACATCGCCCGCGACGTGAATTCGCCAGCGCTTTTTCTGGCTGCCTGGATCATCACCGCCATCATGACCATGATCGGTGCGCTCAGCTACGGCGAGCTGGCGGCCATGATGCCCAAGGCCGGCGGCCAGTACGTCTATCTGCGTGAGTCGCTCGGCCCGCTCTGGGGTTTTCTCTTCGGCTGGACGCTCTTCCTCGTCATCCAGACGGGCACCATCGCCGCCGTCGCCGTGGCCTTCGGCACGTTCCTCGGCGTCTTTTTTCCCTCCGTCTCCACCACCCACTGGCTTTGGCACATCGCCCACGTTCCCGCGCTGCACGCCGGATCCATGGTGCTGGGCAACATGGAGATTGGCGTGAATACCGCCAACCTTACCGGCATCGCCATTGTGGTCTTTCTCACCATCGTCAATCTCTTCGGCGTCAAGCTGGGCGCGCTCATCCAGAACATCTTCACTTCGGCCAAATCGCTTTCCCTGGCCGCGCTCGTGCTGCTGGCCTGCACAGCAGGCGTCAACGCCACGGCCTGGAAGGCGAATTTCTCTCACGGCCAGTTTTGGCGCCATGCCGGCTGGAGCTCGTTGCACCCCGTGCAGGTGGGCGTGGGCGGCCCCGTCGCGCTGGTAAACGTGTTCGTGATTTTGGCCGTGGTGCAGGTTGGCTCACTCTTTGCTGCCGACGCATGGAACAACGTTACCTTTACCGCCGGCGAGGTAAAGAACCCCAGGCGTAATCTGCCTCTCTCGCTGGCCCTGGGCACGGGATTCGTGCTGGCAGTCTACTTTCTGGTTTCTCTGGGCTACCTGCTCGTCCTGCCTCTGCATGGCGATCCGCACGCGGCCACGGCGCTGGCGCGCGGCATCCAGTTCGCCACTGAGGATCGCGTGGCCACGGCCGTGCTGGGGCAGATCTTCCACCGTAGCGGCGCGGAGCTGATGGCTGCGGCCATCCTCATCTCCACCTTCGGCTGCGCCAACGGCATGACCCTGGCCGGCGCGCGCGTCTTCTACGCCATGAGCCGCGACGGCCTCTTCTTCAAGTCCGTAGGCAAGCTGCATCCGCGCTACAAGACGCCGGTGGCCGGATTGCTGGTGCAGGGCGCCTGGACCGTCCTGCTCTGCATCTCCGGCTCCTATCTCCAGTTGCTCGATTACATCATCTTCGCGGAGCTGGTCTTCTACATCCTCACCATATCCGGCCTCTTTGTCTTGCGCTTCAAGCAGCCCGATGCGCCGCGGCCTTACAAAGCCTTCGGCTATCCTCTGCTGCCCGCGCTCTACATCCTCATGGCCCTATGGATCTGTATCGTATTATTGCGGTACAAGCCGCAGTACACGTGGCCGGGCCTGGTGCTGGTGTTGCTAGGTATTCCCGTATATCTCTTCTGGTCGCGCCGCCTCGCGGATCGGGCGCAAAGCGGCCCGGCTAAGTACGGCGCCAACTCGTAGCAAGGAGCATCATGGCCAGCAAGCTGTTAGCGACCAAGCCGATCGACGCCATTCTGGCTGAGGCCGCCGAAACTCACGAACACTCGCTCAAGCGTGCGCTCGGCCCCATCAACCTGGTCACGCTGGGCATCGGCGCCATCATCGGCGCGGGCATCTTTGTGCTCACCGGAACCGCGGCCGCGCAATTCGCAGGCCCGGCCATTGTGATCTCTTACATCATTGCCGGAGCGGGGTGCGTCTTCGCCGGCCTCTGTTACGCGGAGTTCGCCTCCATGCTGCCCATCGCGGGCAGCGCCTACACCTACGGCTACGCCACCATGGGCGAGCTGGTGGCGTGGATTATCGGATGGGCGCTGGTGCTCGAATACGCCTTCGGTGCGGCTACGGTTGCGGTGGGCTGGAGCGGCTTTGTCAGCAGCCTCATCGGCTTCTTCGGCGCCAAGCTCCCTTTCAATCCCACCCCCGCCATCATCATTCCCGTCTTCGGCCACACCCTCCACGCCCAGGTCGACATCTTTGCGCTATCGGCCCTCGTGGTCATCACCATCATCCTGGTCGTCGGCGTGCGCGAGTCCGCCAACTTTAACAGCGGCGCGGTCATGATTAAGGTCTCCGTGGTCTTGATCTTTATCGGCCTGGCTGCGGCCTACGCCTTCGGACACTGGCACCGGATGCAGGTCAACTGGCATCCCTTCATTCCCAAGAACACAGGACATTTCGGCCAGTTCGGCTGGTCCGGCATTATGCGCGGCGCCGGGGTGGTCTTCTTCGCCTATATCGGCTTCGACGCCGTTTCCACCGCCGCGCAGGAGGCGCGCAATCCGCAGAAGGACATGCCCTTCGGCATTCTCGGCTCCTTGATCGTCTGCACCGTCCTGTACATCTTTGTGGCCGGTTTGCTCACCGGCGTCAAGTCTTACACCTCACTGAATGTTCCCGCCCCGGTCGCAGAAGGCGCAGCCGCCATCGGCGTCAGATGGGGCGTTCTGCTCATCGATCTCGGCGCCATCGCCGGGCTGGCGTCGGTGATGCTGGTGATGCTTCTGGGGCAATCGCGAGTGCTCTACACCATGTCCCGCGACGGCCTCTTATGGGGTTGGGTGGGCAAGCTGCATCCCCGCTTCCGCACGCCTTACATCACCTCCATCGTGGTGGGCCTTTTCGCCGCCTTTCTGGCGGCCTTTTTCCCCATCACGCTCTTGGGAGAATTGGTAAGCCTGGGCACCTTGCTGGCCTTCACCATCGTCTGCCTGGGAGTGTGGGTTTTGCGCGTCAGGCATCCCGGTGTGCACCGGCCTTTCCGCACCCCGTGGGTTCCCGTCGTTCCCATTTGCGGCATGATTGTCTCTGTGGCGCTGATGCTCTCGCTCGATGCGCCGGCCTGGATCGGCTTTGGAGCGTGGTTGATCGTTGGCCAGATTATCTACTTTACTTACAGCCGCAAGCACAGCACCGTGCAACGCACCCTGGCCGCCGGCGCGTCCCAAGAACAAAATGCGCAAGTGCGGCGGTGAACAAACGTAGCCGCAAACCGGAGCGAACCGTCCAATGAAAGCTGCGCGCTAGAGGCTAGCGCGCTGGCAGCTCGTTTTACGCCGGCGTCTTGGCGCAGAACTCGTCAAAGGCGCGCATCAGTTCCGTGGCAATCTCCTCAGCCGTAGCCTGCTCAATGACGAAACGCTGCATCAGGTACACCAGCTTGCCGTCGCGCAGAATGGCTACCGCCGGAGAAGTGGGCGGATTGCCCTCGAAGTAGCTGCGCGCGCGCTCGGTGGCCTCGCGGTCCTGGCCGGCAAAGACGGTGATCTTGCGGTCTGGCAAATTGGCGGAGTTGGCCAGGGCCAGGCGCACGCCGGGGCGCATCTTGCCCGCCGCGCAGCCGCAGATCGAGTTCACCACCACCAGGGTCGCGCCCGGCTGGGCCAGCGCCGCATCCACCTCCCCGGCGGTGCGCGTCTCTTCAATCCCGGCGCGCACCAGTTCCTCGCGCATAGGAATGACCATCAGTTCTGGATACATGTTTACCTCCGGCAGGGGAAGCTGCCTGAAACCATTCTACCGTCTGACCCGGCGGTATAGCCTATATCCGATGCGCATCAAGGAATATGAACCGTTAGCCCCGTTGACGACCTTCGGCATCGGCGGGGTGGCGCGCTGGTTTGCCGAGGCCGCGAGCGAGGAAGAGGTCGTGGAGGCGACGGCGTGGGCGCGGGAGCGCGGTCTTCCGCTGTTCGTGCTGGGCGGCGGCAGCAACCTGCTCATCTCCAGCGTCGGCTTCAATGGCCTCGTCCTGCGCGTAGCCTTGCGCGGAATCACCGTCGCCGGTGCGCCGCACAACGCGGAGTCTTCAGGCCAGCCCGCAGAGCGCATCTATCAAGCCGCGGCCGGCGAGCCGTGGGACAGCCTCGTCGAGCGCGCCGTCAGGGAGAATTGCGCGGGCATCGAGTGCCTGGCCGGCATTCCCGGCACAGTGGGTGGCACGCCGGTGCAAAATGTGGGCGCGTATGGCCAGGAGGTTGCTTCGGTCATCGAGCGCGTGCGCGCCTTCGACTTGCGTGAACCCGGCTTTGTCGAGTTCACGGCCAGCGAGTGCGGCTTTGCGTACCGCCGCAGCCGCTTTAACTCTGCCGATCGCGGCCGTTTCATCGTCACTCGCGTGGATTACCGGCTGACGCCCGGCGGCGCGCCCACGCTGCGCTATGGGGAGCTCGAACGGGCACTGTCGGAGAGCCGGCGCGACGGCTCGCTGCCCAGCCTTACCGAAGTGGCCGCCTCCGTCCGCCGCATTCGCCGCGCAAAGGGAATGCTCATCGTCGAGGGCGACCCGGACTGCCGCAGCGCGGGCAGCTTCTTCAAGAACCCGGTCATCAGAGAAGAGCTGTTCCAGGAGATCGCCTCCCGCAGTTCCGGCGCTGTGCCTCGATTTCCCGCCGGGCCGGGAGCTGAAAACGCGGGCCGCGTGAAGATCTCCGCCGCGTGGCTGATCGAGCAGGCCGGATTCCAGAAGGGCTACAGGCTCGGCAATGCCGCCATCTCCTCGCGCCACGCGCTGGCGCTCGTCAATATCGGGCCGGACGGACGGGGAGGAGCCACGGCGGCGGAGATTCTGGCGCTGGCGGGGCAGATCGTGGCGCGCGTTGAGGCGCGCTTCGGCGTTCGCCTGGAGATGGAGCCGGAGATGGTGGGCTTTTAAGGGCTGGGCGTTTGGTCCGATTGAAGACGCCCCAGCAGCCGGTTCCGTTCCGCCGCCAGCACTTCATGCGCCGGGCCGAGAGCCATCATGCGCCCTTCGCGCAGCAGCAAAACCTCTGCGCCTATCGCCAGCGCGTCGCTCACATCGTGCGTCGCCATCACCGCCTGCGCATGGTTTTCCCTCACCCAAGCTTGCAGCCGGTCCAGCAGCGCGTCACTGGCGGCGCCGTCGAGCGCGGAGAACGGCTCATCCAGCAATAGCAGCCTCGGCTTCGGGGCCAGCGCCCTGGCCAAGGCCACGCGCTGCGCCTGGCCGCCGGATAGGTCTCGCAGACGCAGCGGCACAAGCCCGGTTGCGTCCACCATATCCAGCATCTCCTCCACGCGCCGGCTGCGCGCCGCGCGATCCATGCCGCGCAGCCCGAAGGCGATATTGGCCGCGATGCTCAGATGCGGGAAGAGCGCCGGCTGCTGCGTAACGAGAGCGCTTTGCCGCCGTCCGGGCTGGAGCCACAGACTGCGCGTCGTATCCGTGAGAACACAATCTTCCATCACCACGCGCCCGCGCATCGCCGCGTCCTGCCGGTCCCGGTCCAGCCCCGCCAGCAGGCGCAGCAAGGTGCTTTTGCCGGCGCCGGAGTGGCCGAAGACCACCGTCCACTGCGACGCGAAGCGGCACTCCACCTGCAAGTGGAAGCTGCCCCGGCGCGCATCGAGGGCCAGTTCAAGCACGGAACCCTCCGCGCGCCTTGGAGCGCACCTGCGAGCTGGCGTAGATGACAGCCAGGGCGGTCAGGCTCAATGCCAGCAGCACGGCCGCGGTGCGGCTGGCCGCGGCGTAGTTGAAGTCCTCCACCTGGTTGTAGAGCGCGATGGAAAGGGTGCGCGTGGCGCCGGGAATGTCGCCGCCCAGCATGAGCACCACGCCGAACTCGCCCACCGTGTGCAGAAAGCTGAGCACCGCCGCGGCGATGAGGGAGCGGCGTGCCAGCGGAACCAGTACCCGGAAGACCAGCCGCGCCGGACCCGCGCCCAGCAGCCGCGCGGCGTCGAGCAAAGCCGTATCCACGGCGGCGAATCCGGCCACCAGCGGCTGCACCGCAAAGGGCAGGCTATAGATCGCCGACCCCACCACTAAGCCGTCGAAGGAAAAAGCCAGGGGATGGCCCAGGAGCGCCTCGATCCCGCGTCCAAAGGCCGTGCGCGGCCCCAGCAGCACCAGAAGAAAGAAGCCCAGCACCGTGGGCGGCAGAACCAGCGGAAGCGTGGCCACGGCCTCCAAGGCCGCCAGCCAACGCCCGCGCCCCAGCACGATGAGCGCCGCCAGCGGCACAGCCACGCACAGCAGAATGGCCGTGGTGACCGTTGCCAGCCTGAGAGTGAGGGCGAAGGCCTGCCAGTCCATGCTCTTTAGTGAACGGGGGCGAGGCCGCCCTTGGCAAGCTGCGCCTGCACCGGAGCCGAGAGCAGAAAATCGGCCAGTTTTTGCGTATCCGCGCGCTGGTGGGTGCTGTTCACAATCACCATGCCCTGCACGATAGGCGGATAGAGACCGCGCGGAATCACAAAATAGGTCCCGCTCGACTCAAGCTGCGGCGTCAGCGCCGAAGTCAGCGAGATCAGCCCGGCATCGGCATTGGCGGAGCCGGCAAATTGCGCCGCCTGCGCGATATTCTCGGCGAGCAAGAGCCGCGGCTTCAGGGCTGCATACAGGTGCAAGCTTTTGAGCGCGGCGACGGCTGCCTGGCCGTAGGGCGCGCGCCTGGGATCGGCAATCGCCAGCCGCTTCAGGTTGGGGTCGCGCAGCAGCGCCAGGGACGGCCGGGGAAGGTGCGAGTCCTTGCGCGCCCACAGCACCAGCGTGCCCTGGGCGTAGGGGGTGGGCTTCGCGGGGCTGGCAGCGCCAGCGGCGATGAGCCGCTGGGGATAGCCCAAATCCGCCGCCAAAAACAGGTCGAAGGGCGCGCCGTTCAAGATCTGTGTGGTGAGCATGGCCGAATCCTTATAGGTGCCGTCGGCGTGAATCCCGGTTTCCTGCGTGAATTCCCGCAGAATCGAAGGCAGCAACGGTTGCAAGTCTGCGGCCGCGGCCACGTGCAGCGGCGCCTGCGCGTAAACGGGCGCAACCAGCGCCAGCCAAACCAAGACAGAAAAGGACCTGCGCGGCATCGGCGGACTCAACCTCCTCTACGCTGCAAACCCCGCCCCTACACTGGTAGGCTAACACCAGAGTATGAATGAGAATCTGCATCGGTTGCGCTGCTTCGGCTGCGGAGCCAGGATCGCGGGCGCAGACGCGCAGCCCGACTTCCGCTGCGCGCAGTGCGGCGAGCTGTTTGAGGTCGAGTATCCAGGCTGGAGCGAGCGCCACGGGCACGACCGTCCCAATCCCGGCGCGCTCAAATGGCTGTGGCGCGACCGGCGCGCTTCACTTGAGCCTGCCGATCAGTCCGGCGTGTGGCGCTTCCGCGAGCTGCTGCCCATCCTCGACAGCCTTGACAACGCCATCACGCTGCGTGAGGGCAACACGCCCCTTTATCACCTGCCGCGCGCCGCCAAGGCGCTCGGAATCAGCCAGCTCTTCGCCAAGCACCAGGGCATGAACCCCACCGGCTCCTTCAAAGACACGGGGATGACCGCAGCCATCAGCGTAGCCCGCGAACGCGGCTTCGAGTGGGTGGCCTGCGCCTCCACGGGCAATACCTCGGCGTCGATGGCCGCCTACGCCGCCCGCGCCGGCCTGCGCAGCCTGGTCCTCATACCCGAGGGCAAGATCGCCTGGGGCAAGCTCTCCCAAGCCATGGACTACGGCGCCGTCACCTGCCAGTTGCCGGTCGATTTCGACGGCTGCCTCCGGCTGCTCACAGAGGTTGTTCGCCAGGCGCCCATTTATCTGCTCAACTCGGTCAATCCCTACCGTTTAGAGGGACAAAAGACGCCGGCCTTCGAGATCGCCGAGGCCTTCGAATGGGACGTTCCCGCCCACATCGTCGTTCCCGGCGGAAATTTGGGCAACAGCTCCGCGCTGGGCAAGGGCTTCCGCGAGCTGCACGAGCTGGGCATGATTGCGCGCCTGCCCCGCATCTCGGTAATTCAGGCTGCCGGTGCCAATCCGCTGGTCCGCAGCCTTGCCGAGACCAACGGCGCTGCGCTCGAACCTGTTCAGGCGCACACCCGCGCCACCGCCATCCGCATCGGCAATCCCGCCTCCTGGCGCAAAGCCGTGCGCGTGATTCAGGAGACGGGCGGACGCTGCCTGGATGTGTCTGAAGCCGAGATCTCCATCGCCAAAGCCGAGATCGGCGCCGAGGGCCTCGGCTGCGAGCCGGCCTCCGCCGTAACCCTCGCTGGCTTGAAAAAGCTGCGCGCGCAGGGCTTTGTCGCGCCGGAAGATTCCGTTGTTTTGGTGCTCACCGGCCACACCTTGAAGGATGCCGGCTATACCATCGACTTCCATCGCGGCACGCTCCTGACGGAGGAAGAGACCGGCGGGTCCGGCTCAGAAATTGCTGCGGAGATGGCCGCCTTGCGCCGCAATGCAGTGGCCGTCGATGCCACTGCATCTGCGGTTCTGGCCGCCATGAAGGGCAAAGTAGGATGACCGTTCCTCAAACGCCCGGCGCCGGCCGTTTCCGCCTGCGCCTGCCCGCAACCTCGGCCAATCTCGGCTCCGGTTTCGATGCCGCCGCCATTGCCCTTGATTTTTTCCTCGAGATCGAGGCTGAGCCGGCCGCCGAATTCTCCATCGCCGCCACCGGCCGCGATGCCGCCCGCTGCGCACGCCTGGAGGATAATCTCATCCTCGAAACCTACCAGCAAACGCTGCGCAGCAGCGGCCGTTCCGTTGCGCCGCTCGCCATCCGCATGGCCAACAGCATTCCCCTGGGCATGGGATGCGGTTCCTCGGCTGCGGCCCGGCTGGCCGCCATCGCCCTTGCCGTACACTTCGGCCAACTGGGCTGGAGCTCTGACCGCATCCTCGAAGAAGCCACCGCCCTCGAAGGCCATCCGGACAATGTGTCTGCCTGCTGGCTGGGCGGATTCGCCGTCGCCGCCCGCGTGGGAAGAACCGTCCACGTGGCGCAGGTTGACCCTCCGCCGGCGTGGCGCGCCATCGTCGTCCTTCCCGCTGAACCGCTCGCCACCAGCACGGCCCGGGCCGTGCTGCCCGCTGCGTTCCCACTAGACGACGTGGTTGCCAACCTCCAGTCCGCCGCCCTGCTCGGCCTCGCCTTTGCCCAAGCGCGCGGCGATCTGCTCGCGCCGGCCATGAGGGATCGCATTCACCAGCCCTACCGCGCGCCCATCTGTCCCTTGTTGCCGCCGCTGCTGCCGCTGGCCGGCAAACACGGCATTCTGGGCGCGGCCCTCAGCGGCGCCGGCCCTGGAGTACTGGTGATCGTCGATGGTGACGAGAGCCTCACGCGGGCCGCGGCCGCTATCCGCGAAACCGTTGACGGCAAGGCCGCGCCGGAGTTGATCCTCTGCGGCTTTTTGCCGGCCGGGTCTAGGCCGCACGCCGAATGGAACGGCGCCTGAAGGAGCTTCGCTGCGCACTGCTTGCGCAGGAGAGAATAGGCGTATGCAAAACCGCCTGGCGATCGCCGTAACTCTGTTCGCCGGCTTGGCGCTGGCAGGCTCCTTGTGCGCACAGAACGTGTATGTTCGCGTCTCGCCCGCCGTGAAGACCGGGATCAACGGCACAAACCAATTCCCCACCATCCAGATGGCCCTGGACCACCACCCTTGGCCCGGCAGACGAGCCGATGGCCGCCCAGGGCGCGTGTACATCGAGATCGTGCCCGGCGTCTACCACGAGCGCGTCATCATCACCCAGAACCATCCCAACATCACCCTCATCGGCATGGGCAAATCGCCCGCCGATGTGGTCATCACCAACAGCCTGAACGCCAAGCAGGCCGGCGGCACGTTCTTCACCGAGACGGTGGAGATCAACGGCGCGGGCTTCGAAGCCGATAACATCACCTTCGAGAACGCCGCCGGCAATACTGGCCAGGCCGTCGCCGTCGCCGATCGCGCCGACCGCTCCATCTTCAAGCACTGCCGCTTCCTCGGCCACCAGGACACGCTCTTCGCCGACTACGGCCGGCAATACTACGTTGATTCCTACATCGAGGGCGGAGTGGATTTTATCTTCGGCAACGCCGCGGCCGTCTTCAACCACGACGAGATTCACTCCAACGGCCCCGGTTACCTCACCGCGCAGTCGCGCACCTCGCCTCAACAAACCACCGGCTATGTATTTCTCAATAGCAAAGTGACAAGCGGAATTCCGCCGGACGCGCCGCGCCGCACCATCAGCCTCGGCCGTCCGTGGCGGCCCTACGCCCGCGTCGTCTACATCCACACCGAGCTGCCCGCTGAGGTGATCCCGCAGGGCTGGAGCGCCTGGGGTCGCCGGGACAAAGCGCCGCTCGCGTACTACGCCGAGTACCACGACTACGGTCCCGGCGCCAACCCTGCCGCCCGCGTCTCCTGGTCGCACCAGCTCACCAAGCAGCAAGCCGCGCAGTACATGCCGCGCGTGTTTCTGGCCGGCAAAGACCACTGGAACCCGGCCGCTGAAGCGGCCAAGCTGCCGTAGCGCTGTCCTCCTGACCGGCTATAGCATTTTCGGAAAAGGTGTAGACCGGAACCGTCCTGCTGAGTGGATTTTCCCTCAAGAAAAATCCACTTTTGCGGCTCCAATAGATCACAGTATTTCCGAAAATGCCGTAGAGTGTCTCTTCTTCGTACCCGTGCTCAAAGCGTTCTTTGGGGTCCGTGATTGCGAATGGCAAGCCCATACTCCGCTTCCAGATCGTCGCTTTCGCCCTCCCTCTATGCCGTACAATCGGCCATAGCATGAAGTGTCCCTATTGCGGCTTTAAGCAGGACCGGGTAGTGGATTCGCGCGAGAGCAAAGAGGCTGACTCCATCCGGCGGCGGCGGGAGTGCGAGGGCTGCGGGCGGCGCTTCACCACCTACGAGCGCATCGACGAGATTCCCTACATGGTGGTGAAAAAGGACGGCCGGCGCGAGCGTTTCGACCGCCAAAAGGTGCTGAGCGGCCTGTTGCGGGCTTGTGAGAAACGGCCGGTCTCCTCGGGCCAACTGGAAAAGATCGTGGACGAGGCGGAGAGCTTCCTGGTAGACGCGCCGGAGCGGGAGCGAACCACGGCGGAGATCGGCGAGTTGATTATGGAACAACTGAAAGGGCTGGATACGGTGGCTTATATCCGCTTTGCGTCTGTGCACCGGGACTTCAAGGACGTAAACGAGTTCAAGGAAGAATTGGAAGGGCTGCTGGGCAGTCATGGCGTGAATAAAGGAGCGAAATAGGCGCGCGAGATTGCAGAGTCAGTTGAGCCAGCTATCCAAGCCCGCTTCGCCAGCGGCTCCCGGATGTGTTCTCAGCATTCAGCGCCTTATCAGGCCGATTCCGCGGTGGCGGAAGACCAGGAAAAGCAGGATGGACAGGTCTGCATTCAAGCGGCCAAAGACTCACGCTGTCTTCCCAAATAAGAACCAAATGACGAAGCGGGAAATGGTCAGCCGGCGCACGGCCGATTTCGCGGCTTTCCGGTTGAGCGCAGGCACGGCTGTGACTTAGGTTCAAGCTGCAGGAACTGCCGTGCGCGGGCGCGGCAGTGAAGCATCAATCCCTGATGGCTGCCGCAGTCAAAATGCCGCCTCTCAATCAAGGCCGCCAGCACACGCTGACCGGCCGGTTGAGCGAAGTCGCACTCGGCTATCAGCGCGCGCTCGAACGGAACCCGCAAAATCCGGAGGCGCTGGTGGGCATGAGCCTGGTTGCCCTGGCGAGCCGGCAGGTAGAGGCTGCGATCAAGATGGCCACAGCCGCTGTATATGCGGCGCCCGCAGACAGAAATCAGATGGGCGCGGCCTGGGTGGCTCTAGGCCAGGCGCTCAAGGCGGCTGAGCGGTTCGAAGAGGCGGGACATGCCTATGCGCAGGCCATCCGGCTGGGTGCGATGGACGCGCTGGCGCACCTGGGGCTGGGCGAACTGAAGCTCGTGATGGGCCGGCCGCAGGAAGCTGTGCACGAGTTCGAGCTGGCTCTGCAACGCCGTCCGGCGATGATCGCCGCTCAAATGGCCCTGGGAAATGCGTTCGCTGCGATGGGCCGGAACCAAGAGGCTCTGGACCAGTACGAGCGGGTGCTGGCGCAAAAGCCGCGCCTGCCGGAAGGCCATTTTGCGGCCGGATTCGCGCTTGCCAGGCTGGGAAAAACCAAAGAAGCTGAGACGCGCTACCGGCAGGCGATTGTCTTGCGGCCCGATTTTGCCGCCGCGTGGGTCAATCTCGGCAGCTTGCTGCGGGAGCAGGGAAGAGAATTCTACGCCGAGGCGGCTTTACGGCGGGCGGTAGAGTTGCGCCCAGACTCAATCTCAGGCTGGGTGAATCTGGCCCTGCTGGAGCGCGAGCGCCAGCGGCCGGCCAAGGCGGAGGCCTGCCTGCGCACGGCATTCCAACTCAATCCGGGCCAGGTGGAGACGCTGGTGGCGTGGTGCCAGTTTCGCGCCGCCGAAGGCGACCTGGCCGGGGCGTGGGAGTGGCTGCGCTGGGTGCTGGCGCGCCATCCCGATCAGGACGAGGCCGTGAATATGGAGGGAATCTTGCTGCACAAGGAGGGGCGGTTCGGCGAAGCGGTCGCGGCGTTCGAGCGGGCTGAGGCTCTGGGCTGCCGGGCTGCCGCGTCCAACCGCGGCAACTCGCTGCTGGAGCTGGGGCGGATGGACGAGGCGCTGAAAGCGCATGAAAAGGCGGTGCAAGACGATCCCTCGCATGCGGGCGCGCAGTACAACCTGGCGCTGACGCGGCTGCGGCTGGGCGACTGGGAGCGGGGTTGGGCCGGGTACGAGGCGCGCTGGCGGTTCCGCGAAGTGCACCGCCGGCCAAGGCGTTTCGAGCAGCCGCGATGGAACGGCGAGCCACTGGCCGGAGAGCGCATCTTGCTCCACTCCGAGCAGGGACTGGGCGACACCATCCAGTTCTGCCGCTACGCTGCGCTGGTGGCGGCACGCGGCGCTATGCCGCTTTTGCAGGTGCAGCCGCCCGTGGAGCGGCTTATGCGCTCGCTGGCCGTGGTGCGTGCCGGACGGGCCGAAGTGGCGGTCATGGAAGAGCCTGGCGCCGAGCGGAGCACGAATGCCGGGCGAGGCGCGAAGTTCGATCTGGAGTGCCCGCTGATGAGCCTGCCGGCAGTATTTGGGACTACGGTGGCAACGGTTCCCTGGACGGGCGCGTACCTGGGGGCCGATCCGGCGGAGTCTAGGAAAAAGCGGATACGGTTTCCGGATGTAGGGCCTGGGCCGCGCATCGGGCTTGCCTGGGCGGGGAACCCTGCCTATAAAGCCGACGATGTGCGCTCCATGAATCTCGCGACGCTGATCCCGCTGCTGCGGGCCGTGAAGGCAACCTGGATCTCGCTGCAAAAGGGCGGGGCCGCGGGGCAATTGGCGGATTTGCCCCAGGATGTCTTCGTGTGGGACGGGTCGAGCAGCGACCGGAATTTGGCGGAGACGGCCGCGCTCGTGGCGACACTGGATCTGGTGGTCACCACGGACACATGCATCGCCCACTTGGCCGGCGCCATGCAAAAGCCGGTGTGGATTCTACTGCCGCATCTCGCCGATTGGCGCTGGATGGAAGCCATCGAGGCAAGCCCGTGGTACCCGGCGGCAAAGCTGCTCCGGCAGCGTGTCACTGGCGACTGGGCAGGACTCGTGAAGCGGGTGATCCAGGAACTCGAAGACTTCTGGAAAACCTCCCGGAAAGGCGTAGTAAAGGCCGCAAACGACTCCAGGGAGTCGCGGGAACTTATTCCGGCGTAAGGGGTTAGATAAATTCATGCAGAAGTGAAGATTTTTCTTGACAATATAAACTCTAAATTGTAGAGTACTCTCTATAAAGGATTACTCTGAGTTAAAAGAGGCGATCCCGGAGGAGCAAACGATATGACAGACAGCATCGAGAACCAGGAGATACAGGAGCGGCTGAGGCTGATTGAAAGCATGATCGCCGAGGGGCGGCGGACGACCGGGCGCTGGGGGTGGTCGTTTGTGTTGTGGGGGGTGGCCTATTACGTGGCTTTCGCTTGGTCGGCCGCAGGCCGCAGTTCGCTGGCCTGGCCGGTGACGATGATCGCTGCCGGCATCGTGACAGCATTTATGTCGAGCCGCAAGGCTCGGAATCATCCGCGGACTGCAATCGGCCGGGCGATTGGATCAATTTGGATGACGATGGGCATCTCTCTGTTCGTGCTGGAGATATCGCTGGCTTACAGCGGCAGGCTGGACAACCACATTTCCCTGGCGATAGTGGGGTCGATGCTGGCGGTCGCCAACGGCGCCTCCGGAATCATCCTGAGGTGGAAGATGCAGCTTGCCTGCGCGCTGGTGTGGCTGGCGATGGCAGAGGTGGCCTGTTTCGGGGCGGAGATGCAGGGCCTCATCGCGTTTCTGGCGGCAACGTTTTTCTGCCAAATCGTCTTTGGTATCTACGCCATGGTCTGCGAGTCGCGGCGGCGCGGACTGAGCGGAGTGGTCCACGCCTGATCTGCCGGCGTTGGATCTGGTGATTCACAGTGATGAGCCTGAGTGCTCGCAACCGAAAGGAGAACGCAATGGCGCAAGAGATGGAGGAGAGGGAACTGCGAGAAAGACTGAACCTGATTGAAAGCATGATCGCCGAGGGGCGGCAAAGAACCGAGCACTGGGGATGGTTATTTGTGCTGTGGGGCGTTGCCTATTTTGTGGCGGTGGCGTGGTCGTGCGCCGGCGGAAGCCTCTCCGTCTGGGGCCGCCGGTACTCTACGTTTGGCGCCGTCCACATTGCATTGGCGTGGCCGGTGACGATGCTTTCCGCTGCCGCTTTGACAGTGGTGATCGGGATCAGAAAGGGTAAAAAGGGTAACGGACAGCCGGCGACCTCGATCACGAGAGCGGTTATTGCCGTGTGGAATGGCGTGGGGATCTCAATGTCTCCGCTCTTTCTTGCGCTCAGCTTTTCCGGCCGGCTCGATGCGCACAGTTTCGTGGCTATTCTCGCAGCGCTGTTGGGCGCCATCAACTGGGCGTCGGGCGTCATCCTGAAATGGAGGATGCAGACTGCCTGTGCGGTCGTATGGTGGATCGCGTCGGCCGCAGCGTGTTTCGGTTCTGAAGCGCAGCTTACGGCGGTCTTTCTTACCGCGGTTTTTCTCTGCCAAATCGTCTTTGGTATCTACGCCATGGTCTGCGAGTCGCGGCGGCGCGGACTGAGCGGAGTGGTCCATGTCTGAGCTGCCGGAACTGAATCCCGTGATTCACGGCAAGCTGCGTCTGGCGCTGCTCTCGCTGCTCTTGGGGGTGGATGCTGCGGAGTTTACCTGGCTGCGCGCCAGGACTGGCTCGACCGACGGCAACCTGGGAGCGCAATTGATGAAGCTCGAAGAGGCCGGATACGTGACGGTAGAGAAGCGCTTCGTGCGCCGCAAACCACAGACGCTTTACCGCATGACCGAGGCCGGCCGCGCTGCGCTAGCTGAATACGTTGCGGCGTTGAAGCAGTTGCTGGGCGGAGAAGCGAAGGGGCTAGGGACTAGGGACTAGGGATGGGCGTCTGGCGCTGCGAAGCTGTCACGGCCGGCTGGGTTTCAAGCGACGCTCGCACGCGCTCCATGATGGCGAGGTAATAGGCCAGATTGTGGATCGTATTCAGCGTTCCCGAAAGCGGCTCGGCTGATTGCATCAGGTGGCGCAGGTAGGCGCGCGAGTAGCGCCGGCAGACCGGACAATCGCACGCCGGGTCTGGCGGCGACTGGTCTTCGGCGTATTGCCTGTTTTTGATGTTCAGACGTCCCTCGCTGGTGAACAGCAGCCCATGGCGCGCGGCGCGCGTGGGCAGCACGCAGTCCATCATATCCAGCCCCATGCGCGCGTACTGCTCGATCTCGTCCGGGTAGCCGACGCCCATCACGTAGCGCGGCTTGTCCTTGGGCAGCAGCGGCAGCACTTCGGCGATCATCTCCAGCGTCAGCGCGCGCGGCTCGCCCACGCTCAAGCCCCCGATGGCGTAGCCGTCGAAGTCCATCTCCACAAGACGCTCGGCGCACTGGCGGCGGAGGTCGCGGTACATCCCGCCCTGCACGATGCCGAAGAGGCACTGCGTGCGGCCGGCGTTCGGATCAAACCACGGAACATTGTGCCGGTGGGCGCGGAAGTGCGCCAGCGAGCGGCCGGCCCAGGCCATGGTGTTGCGCAGAGACTCTTCGGCGCGGCTGCGTTCGGCGGGGTATTCGGTGCACTCGTCAAAGGCCATACAAATGTCGGCGCCGAGTGCGATCTGCACGTCGATTGCATGTTCCGGCGTAAAAAAGTGAGTGCTGCCGTCCAGATGCGAGCGGAATTGGACGCCGTCGGCGGTCACCTTGCGCAGCGCGTTGAGCGAGAAGACCTGGAATCCGCCGGAGTCGGTGAGCAAGGCGCGCGGCCAGCTCATGAAGCGGTGCAGGCCGCCCATGCGCCGGATGGCCTCGTGGCCGGGGCGCAGGTAGAGGTGATAGGTATTGCCGAGGATGAGTTGGGCGCCCAGCGATTCCAGCACGTCCTGCGCGACGGCTTTGACGGTTCCTTGCGTCCCGACGGGCATAAAGACCGGCGTTTCGACGGTTTGGTGCGGCAGATGCATCCGCCCGCGCCGCCCGCCGGGTGCGGTTACAGCCATGAGTTGGAACAGTGGAGTCACGTGACGATTTTAGCTGTCCAGCGCGGGCTCTCGACGGGAACGGCGGCGCCGGATGCCCGGTTGCCGGGCAGATCACGCAGCAATTGCGCTACGGTGTTGCCGGAACGGGGATCGCGGGCTTGAGGCGCGATTTCGCTCAGAGGTACGAGGACGAAGGCGCGTTCAGAGAAACGAGGATGAGGAATTTCGAGATCCGGCTCACAAACGATGAGCTTGTCATAAAGCAGGATGTCGAGGTCAAGGGTGCGCGGGCCGTTTGCGATGCCTGCGGTGCGCTCGCGGCCGAACTCGCGCTCGATGGCAAGCAGCCCATCGAGCAGAGAACGCGGGCTAAGCTCGGTTTCGAGCGCGATGACGGCGTTGAGGAAGCGCGGCTGGTTGGCGAGACCGACCGGAACCGTGGCGTAGAGATGGGAGCGGGCGGCGACGCGGCCCAGCGAAGCGAGCCGCTCGTCCGCCGCGGCCAGCGTAGCCTCCGGCGGGCCGGCAGGGCTGGGAAGGTTAGCGCCGAGACCGATGTAGACGGTAGCCATCAGTTCCAGGGTAGATCGAGTGGAGACTAGATTGAGGTCCTATTCGTCGCGCAGGGCCTGCATGGGATCGATCGATGCGGCCTTGCGAGCAGGCAGAAATGCGGCGATTAGGCCGATGATCGCAAGAGCCAGGGCGACGGCGGCATAGGTCCATGCATCGAGCGGATGCACTTGATATAAGAAGTTCCTCACCAGGCGGCCTGCGGCAAAGGCAAGCCCCAGGCCGGCGGCCAGTCCCGCGCCGACCAACAGCGAGCCTTGGTGCAGCACCAGCCGCGCAACGCTGCCGCGCGTGGCGCCCAGCGCCATGCGCACGCCGATCTCGCGCCGACGGTAGCCGACGAGCTGCGAGAGCACGCCGTACAGTCCGGCGATAACCATAGCCACAGCAAGGCCCGCGAAGGAGCCGACGAGATAAAGTCCCAAGCGCCGGTCAAATGTGTTGTTGTCCACGGCCTCCTGCATGGTTTGAAAGTTGTCGAGAGCATAGCCGGGAGCGGCGCGGTGAAAGATCGAGCGCATCTCGGCCGCAACCGGAATATCGCCGCGCGTCTTCACGACAAAGCTCACCACGGTCTTGAGCAGGGCCTGGTAGAAGAGCGAGGTGGTGGGAATCTGCTGCATGGGCAGCAGCATAGCGGGCTGGACAGCAGCGCCGACGCTGTCGTCCACCTGGTCGCCTATCACGCCCACGATCGTGTACGGCTGAATCATTCCCGTGTCTTTGCCGCCCAGGTTGATCTGCTTGCCCAGCGGATCCTGGCTGCGAAAGAACTTCTTGACGAAGGCCTGGTTGATGACCGTGACAAACGGAGTTCCTGCGGCATCGCTGCCGCCGATCATGCGTCCGCGCACCACCGGGGTTCCCATGGTGCGGGCGTAACCGCCGCTGACTGCGGAGACGCGCGTTTGGAAGCGCGGATTCTTGGGTTGGCCAACAATGTCAAAACTCGTGCGCATATCCATACCCGAGAGCGGCGGCGTGGTCATGAGCGCGGCGCCGGAGACGCCGGGCGCGTGGCGCATCTGGTCAAGAACCGGCTGATAAACCAGCGTAGCCAAAGAAGCGGGCGCATTGGCGGTAATTTGCGCGACAGCCATGTTGGAGAATCCGGCGGCGTCGGCGGGCATGGCTGCGAACGTGGTCACGCGCACCGGATCGAAGCCCAGACGCGACTGCTCCAGGTTCCAAAGCGTGTGAAACAAAAGGCCGGTTCCCACCAGCAGCAGAGTGGAAAGCGCGACCTCGCCCGCCACCAGAATGCCGCTCAGCCGTCCGCTCAGGGTACGCGAGCCTGCGCCGCGTGCGGCCGCCTGCAAAGCAGCTTGCGGATTGGCGCGCGCCGCCACCAGCGCCGGCAGCAGAGACGAAAGCACTGTGGTGACGATGGCGATGACGGCAAGGGCGATGATGACCGGCCAATGTATGGCGATGGCATCGGCGCTGGGGATCGTTCCCTGGGGCAGTTTGCGCACCAGGGCCACAGCGAAGCGGGCCAGGAGCACGCCTACCCCGCAGCCAAGCAGGCTCAGGATCAGGCCTTCGGCGAGCATCTGGCGGATGAGACGCAGCCGTCCCGCGCCCAACGCCGCGCGCACGGCGAACTCCTGCTGGCGGGCCAGGCAGCGCGCGATGAGGAGATTGGAGACATTCGCGCAGGCGATCAGCAGCACCAGGCCCAGCGCGGCGAAGAGCGCATATAGCACAGGGCGCACGGGGCCGGTCAGCAACTGCTGATAGAAATCGGCGCGGAAGGCGATTTTTGTGTCCGCATGGGTGGTGGGAATGCGGGAGGCAATGGCGTCAAGCTCCTGCTGGGCCTGCGCCAGCGTGACGCCGGGGCGCAGCTCGCCCACGATGTTGAAGATGTCGTAACCGCGTTCCTTGAGCATCTCGCCCGTCGGCTGCAAGGGCAGCCAAAGGCCCTTGCGCAGGTCCGGGCCCATGGATTCAGGGAAGTGGAAGGACGCAGGCATGACGCCCACCACGGTATGAGCCTTGCCGCCGATGGTGATCGACTCGCCCACGATGTTGGGGTCGGCGTGGAAGCTCTCCCGCCAAAGGCCCTCGGAAAGGATGACCACGTTCGGGCCGCCCGTCTGACCCTCGGCAGCGGTAAAGGCGCGGCCCAGCAACGGGCGCGCGCCCAGCATCGCAAAGAGATTCGGAGTGACGCGAGGGGCTACGACGCTCTGCGAGGTGTCCTGGCTCTCGACCACGCTGACGTCTTCGGAGTAGCCGGCAACCTGCTGGAGCAGGCGCGACTGGTCGCGGATGGCGCGGTAGTTCAGCCAGGAGCTGGCCCCGAAGCCCGGTTTGCTGCTCGCGGGACCGATAAATACCAGGCGCTCGGAGTGCGCGTAGGGCAGCGGACGCAGGAGAACGGACTGGACCACGGTGAAGATGGCCGTATTGGCGCCGATGCCGAGAGCCAGGGTGAGGACAGCGAGCAGTGCCATTCCCGGAGTTTTCCGAAGTTGGCGCAGGGCAAAGCGCAGATCGCCGGTCAGTGTCTCCATCGCGCCTCCCGCAAGAGCAGTGTAATCTGAGCCTCCGCTGGGCAGTTCACCTTCTGAACTACGTGTGGATAGGCTTCGCGGTTCCCGGAGTCTTCACGCGCCGCACCTGGTTGCAATGGCGGTGCTTTTCTATCCCGATAAGCGGCGCATCGAGGCCCGTGGGCACGCAATTCATCGCCCATCTGCAGGCGCGGCCGGCGAGCCGGCTTTGCGGCGAAAAAAATCGAGCGACTTCGCCAGCCCTTCCTTGAGCGCGATGCGCGGCTCCCATCCCAGAAGTGCGCGCGCTCTGGAGATGTCAGGGCAGCGGCGGGTGGGATCGTCCTGGGGTAATGGCTCAAAGCGCAGTTCGCTTTTAGAGCCGGTGACTTCCAGCACGGCCTGCGCGCATTCCAGAATCGTAAATTCGCTGGGATTGCCGATGTTGACAGGCAGATGCATATCGGCGCGCGACAAACGCAGGATGCCTTCGATCAGGTCGTCAACGTAGCAGAAGCTGCGCGTCTGGCGGCCGTCGCCATAAATGGTCAGCGGTTCGCCGCGCAGGGCCTGCATCATGAAGTTGGAGATCACCCGCCCGTCGCCCGGACGCAGGCGCGGGCCATACGTATTGAAGATGCGCACCAGATGAGTGTTGACCCCCCGAGTGCGGTGGTAGGCCATCACCAGCGCCTCCGCGTAACGCTTGGCTTCGTCGTACATCGAGCGTGGCCCGACCGGATTGACGTGCCCCCAATATTCCTCGGTTTGAGGATGGACGAGCGGGTCGCCATAGCACTCTGAGGTGGAGGCGTGCAGGTAGCCGGCGTTGTATCGGCTAGCCCACTCCAGCGTATGCTGGGTTCCCAGGGAGCCGGTGCGGAGAGTCTCGATGGCCAGCCTTTGATACTCCGGCGGACTGGCTGGCGAAGCGAAATTGAAGACGTAATCGACCGGGCCAGGATCGAAGGGCACGCAGATGTCGTGTTGCTCAAAGTGAAAGCGCGGTTCGCGGCTGAGATGGGCAAGATTATCGAGCGTGCCCGTAGAAAGATTATCGACGCCGAGCACGGAATGGCCTTCGGCCAGCAGACGGTCAGTGAGATGAGATCCGAGAAATCCAGCGGCGCCGGTAACAAGCACGTGCATGGTCAAGAGGTTACGCTCCCAAAGCTCGAAAGTGGTTGACGATCTACGGCATTTTCGGAAAACTGTGCACGATTGAGAGCCGTGAAAGTGGATTTTTCTTGAGGAAAAATCCACTCAGCAGTAGCGGTTTCGGTCTACACCTTTTCCGAAAATGCTATAGGTCTCTGACCGCCTGATTTTGCACCATTCCGGGGTGCCCCAGGTCCCCTTTGGGGCCTGGGAAAGCTCGAACGTCCTACAAAAGCGCCTTGCGCGGTCTGCCCTCCAAGGCATGATAATTCGCCGGTCTGCCTACACTCACATAGGTGAAACCGTGGGCTTGCAATTCTTGCGGCTTATATAGGTTGCGGCCGTCGATCAAGATGGGGAAGCGAACCGTCTGATTCAGGCGCACCATGTCGATGGCGGCAAACTCCTTCCAGTCGGTGAGGATCAGCACCGCGTCGGCATCTTGCGCGGCCGCGTAGAGGTCGCTGGCGTAGCGCAGATTTTCCGAGGGCGGCAGCACTTCCTTGGCGCGCTCCATGGCCGCCGGATCGTAAGCCGTGACCATCGCGCCTGCTTTCAGCAGTCTTCTGACGACATCGATCGCGGGTGATTCACGAATGTCGTCGGTGTCGCCTTTAAAGGCCAGCCCCAAGGCCGTTAGCCGCTTGCCGCGCAGCGTCCACAGCGCCGAGAGCACTTTGTTGAAGAAGACCTCCTTCTGGGTTTCGTTGATCTTGCGGACTTCTTCGAGGAGTTGGAAGTCCACGCCGCGCTGTTGCGCGACCCAATGGAAGGCGGCTACATCCTTTGGGAAGCAGGAACCGCCATAACCCAGTCCGGCGCGCAGGAATTTAGGGCCGATGCGGCTGTCGAGACCGATGCCTGTGGCGATGTCCTCGATGTCGGCGTCTACGGCCTCGGCCAAGTTGGCTACGGCGTTGATGAAGGAGATTTTCATGGCCAGGTAGGCATTGGAAGCGTGCTTAATCAGCTCCGCGCTCTGCGCGCTGGTGACCAGCAGCCGGGCCGGATGCGCGGCGCTGCAGGCGCCGGGCAGCGCGCCGGGCTGAGAATAGTAGCTGCCCGAGGTCAAGGGCTCATAGATACGGCGCAAGAGGTTGGCCGAGCGTTCGCTGTCAGCGCCGACCACGATGCGGTCGGGATGGAGAAAGTCGGCGACGGCCGTGCCTTCGCGTAGGAATTCCGGATTGGAAACCACGTCGAAGTGTTGCGCATCCACGCCGTGACGGTAGAGCACGCGGCGGATCCAGTCGTTGGTGTAGACCGGCACGGTGCTCTTTTCCACGATGACCTTGTAGCCTTTGATGGCGCGCGCAATCTCTGAAACCACCGCCTCAACGTAAGAAACATCGGCGGCTCCCGAGTCGCCCTGCGGTGTTCCCACGGCAATAAACATGGCCTCGCTGCGTTCCACGGCTTCAGCCAGCGCGGTGCTGAATTCCACCCTCCGTCCCCGCTGCCTAGCCAATATCTCTGATAGGTGTTCCTCAAAGATGGGCACGCCGCCTTCCCGCAGCGTCTTGATCTTGGCCTCATCATTGTCTACGCAAATGACGCGATGGCCGAGTTCGGCAAAGCAAGCGGCTGCGACCAGCCCGACATAGCCGGAGCCAATCACGCAGATCGAAACTGAATCTGACATAGGTTTGTCTTCTCTCCTTACTGATTGCTCAGGACCATCCCGCCCCGGTTCTCCTCTTTAGGACTGCCGGCAAATCGCAGAATCGTTCCAGCCGTACACCAGATTGCCGGTATTTTATATCTTGGCATCGCTGCGGCGGATTACACTCCTGCAAATGCGCGGCGCAAAGCGATGTCTCGCGCCGCGCATGGGGCCAAGATGCGCCGTTAGTCCTGCGGCTGCACGACGGTGTAGAGCATGGAACCGCCGCGGTCCAAAAGCAGCAGCACAGGCTGATCCCCGGCCGCAGCCAGAGCCTGCTGGTATTCCTGCACATTGTGAACCGGCTTGCGATTGATTTCTTCGATTACATCGCCGTTCTGGACGCCGGCGATGGCCGCCGTGCTGGAGGGATCGACTTGGGTTACCACGACGCCTGTCGTGCCGGCCGGGAGTCCGAGCTGCTGGTCGAGGCTGCCGGTCAGATTCTGTACCTGCAATCCCTCTAAAGCCGATCCCGTTCCCCCCGCTGCGCGGCCAGGCCGGCCATTCTTTGGGAACGTACCCAGCGTAACGTTGATCTGCTGCGCGTGCCCGTTGCGGTAGATCAGAAGATGAGCAACCGATCCCGGCGCCATCTCTGAGATGCGCAGGCTGAGGGTGTCCGGGCCGCTGACGGCCGCGCCGTTGAGTTTGAGAATGATGTCGCCGCGCTGAATGCCGGCCCTGGCCGCCGGCCCGCCCGGACTGACGTCGCTGACCAGTGCGCCGCCGCCCTGGCTGAGTCCGAAGGCCTTGGCCATGTTGGGATCGACGGGTTGAATTGCCACGCCCAGGTAGCCGCGGATGACCTTCCCATGGGCGACGATCTGGTCCATGATTTTGTGCGCCTCATTGATGGGAATGGCGAAGCCAATGCCTTCATTGCCGCCGCCACCGCCGGAGAGGATGGCGGTATTGATGCCTACGAGGTTGCCGTGCAGATCGATTAAGGCCCCGCCTGAGTTGCCGGGGTTGATGGCGGCATCGGTTTGGATGAAGTCTTCATAGTGCTCAATCTCTCCGCCCAGGGCGCGGCCGGTGGCGCTGACAATGCCCATGGTCGCAGTTTCACCGATGCCGAAGGGATCGCCAATGGCGAACACCAGGTCGCCGACCTTCAGATTGGAGGAATCGCCGAAGGTGAATGCCCGCAGCCCTGAAGCATCGATCTTTAGAACTGCGATGTCGGTGCGGGAGTCGGTGCCGATGATTTTGGCTTTGTACTCCTGGCGATTCTGCGTATAGACTTCGACGTCGGAGGCGCCCGCCACCACATGGTTATTGGTGAGGATGTAGCCGTTGGGGTTGACGATGACGCCCGACCCCAAGCTGTGTTCGCGCTCCGTCTGGGGCTGCTGCGCGCCGAACTGATTGCCGAAAAACTGGCGGAAAAACGGATCGTCGAAAAACCCCTGCATCTGGTTTTGCAGTTTCACTATCTTGGTGGTGGAGATGTTGACCACGGAGGGCAAGTCGGGATCGATGACTGAGGCGTAGCCATTCTTGAAGCCGGAAAGATTGAGAGGCGGCTCGTCCTTGGCGACGCGCACCGGAACAACATGCTGATCCGCATGGCCGAATCCCGTCCAATGGATGATTCCAGAGCGGAGCAGCCCGCCCAAAACCAGCACCGCGGCGATGAAAATCAGCAGCCAGAAGGTAGACCTTCCGCTTGGAGTCGTCATGAGTTTCTCCTCTTTCTATCGAGACTGGCGTGCGATGCCTGCCATGATTCCATCAGGCAGAAAAGGATCGCAAGACGCCAAGATAGTGAACAATGTCTTCCCGCGAGAGCATTCCTACGATGTCATTTCCCTCGACGACGGGAAGCTGGTTTACGCCGTCTCGTCCCATCTTTTCCAGGGCTGACCACAGAACGGCGCCAGGCTGGGTGGTCGCCAATTTCTGGAAGGGGATGATGATAGTGGATGCCGGAGTAGCCGGCCAAGCTTCTCTTGGCACTTCGCGGATGCCCGACAAAGTGGCCATGCCCGCAGCTCCGCCGGAATCGGTCACCACGGCATAACGAACCTTGGCGGGCCGAAGGTATCCGTCCACGAGGTCCTGAACGGTAGCGTCAGCGGGAGCTTGCGGGAAGTCGCGGCGCATGGCGTCAGCCACTTTGTGGCCGCCGAGCAGATTTTTCAGTGCCTCCTGCTGCAACTGGCTGCCGGCGGCGCTTTCAAGGTACCAGCCGATGAAGGCGATCCAAATCCCCCCGATGAAGTCCGTGGAAAACGCCTGCCAGACGCCGATGAAGATGAGCAAGAATCCGAAGAAGCGGCCCGTGACGCCGGCCGTAACCGTGGCGCGGTGATAGTTGCCGGTGACCCTCCACACGATGGCGCGAAAGACACGGCCGCCATCCAGTGGAAAGCCGGGGATAAGGTTGAAGATGGCCAGGATCAGGTTCAGTACGGCCAGGTACTCGGCCAACGCGAAAAGCGGATGCCCGTGCGCGAAGAGCGGCTCCAGTTCCCAGAAAAAGGCGGCCAGTGCAAGACTGGTCAGCGGGCCGGCCAGGGTGATCCAGAACTCCGAAACCGGGCTAGGCGGTTCGGCCGCAAGCTGCGAGACGCCGCCAAAGAGAAATAGAGTGATGCGGGGAACCGGAAGCCCGTAGTGCTGAGCGGCGAGCGAATGCGCCAGTTCGTGCACCAGCACGCTGACGAAGAGCAAAACCGCGGTGATGAAGCCCATCACCCAATAAGCGCTCGCAGACCAGCCTGGGAACTCCTGCGGATAGTAGCTTGCCGCCAGCATCCAGGCCATCAATCCGACGATGAGAAACCAGGAATAGTCGAGGTCGATGGAGATGCCAAATATCTTGCCGATTGGAATGCCATGGCGCGACATTGCGGTGTCCCTTCTGACAATAAGATTATCAGGGCGCAGCGCGGCTGGAATGCGCACGCCCGCGTGATGCGGCGCCCATGCCAAGGGTTGCACTTTGCCAGTCGAATCGCCTCTGCGCGGGGAAAAACCGGCGTCTTACAACTGTGCGCAGGAAAACCGGCATCAAATTTGAGATGGATGGCTTATGCCCAGCGAATGAAACGCGGATGGGCGCCGATAAGAAACTAGCTGATAATCTGAGGTCGAGCGTGGCGGCGGAGCTGCCCAGGCCATGGACGGGGGAGGCATGAAGCTAAGTCCCTTTGCGGGAAAGCCGGCTGAAGCATCCATGCTGGTGGACGTGCCCCGGCTGATCGCGGCGTATTACAGCGGAGTTCCAGACCCATCGCTTCCCGGTCAGCGCGTTTCTTTCGGAACCTCCGGACACCGCGGATCGTCCTTCGATAACTCCTTCAACGAACGGCATATTCTCGCCATTACCCAGGCGATCTGCCTTTACCGGAAGCAGGAAAAGATCGACGGCCCATTGTTTATGGGCCTGGACACACACGCCTTATCGGCGCCGGCGCTCAAGAGCGCGCTGGAGGTGCTGGCCGCCAACGGCGTGGAGACCATGCTGGCCGAAGGAGACGAATATACGCCCACGCCGGCGGTCTCGCACGCCATTCTCACCTACAACGATGGGCGCAAAACGGGCCTCGCCGACGGCATCGTGATTACTCCCTCGCATAATCCGCCGCAGGATGGAGGGTTCAAATATAATCCGCCCAGCGGAGGGCCGGCGGAAACCGCCGCCACCGGCTGGATCGAGGCGCGCGCCAACGAATTCCTCGAAAATGATCTGCGCGGAGTGAAGCGCATTCCCGTCGAGCAGGCTTTGCGCGCTTCCACCACGCACCGGCACGATTATCTTGGCGCCTACGTTGCCGATCTGGGCCATGTAATCGACATGGAGGCCATCCGCGCCGCCAGCATCAGCCTGGGCGCCGATCCTTTGGGCGGCGCGGGAGTGCATTATTGGGGCCGGATCGCTGAGCAGTACGGCTTGAATCTTACCGTCGTCAATCAGACCGTCGATCCCACCTTCCGCTTTATGACCGTGGATTGGGACGGCCAGATTCGCATGGACCCCTCGTCGCCCTATGCGATGCGGAGCCTCATCGGCCTGAAGGACCGCTTCGACATCGCCTTCGCCTGCGACACGGACCACGACCGGCACGGAATCGTCACCAAAAGCGCGGGCCTGATGCCGCCCAATCATTACCTTTCCGCGGCCATCTTCTATTTGTTTCAGAACCGCCCGCAATGGCAGGCGAGTGCGGCGGTGGGCAAGACGCTGGTGAGCAGCGGCATGATCGATCGCGTGGCAGCCAAGCTCGGGCGCAGGCTCCATGAGGTTCCGGTGGGCTTCAAGTGGTTTGTGGAGGGGCTGCTCGACGGCTCGCTGGGCTTCGGCGGCGAGGAGAGCGCCGGAGCTTCGTTCGCCAGAAGCAACGGTCGCGTGTGGACCACGGACAAGGACGGAATCATTGCCGCCTTGCTGGCTGCTGAGATCACGGCGCGCATGAAACGCGACCCCGGCGAAATCTACGGCCAGCTCACCAACGAGTTCGGCGCGCCGGTCTACGACCGCGTGGATGCGCCGGCCACGCGCCAGCAAAAAGAGGTGCTCGCGCGGCTCTCGCCGCAGCAGGTGCGCTCCCAAGATCTGGCGGGAGAGCCGATCGCGCAGATTCTCACGCGCGCGCCGGGCAACGGAGCCGCGATCGGCGGGCTGAAAGTGGTTGCCAAGAGCGGATGGTTTGCGGCGCGCCCCTCGGGAACAGAGGAAATCTACAAGATCTATGCGGAGAGCTTCCAGGGAGCCGATCATCTGCGGCGCATCCTTGAGGAAGCGCAGGCGATGGTCGGCGACGCTCTGGGGTCGCCGGATCGCATGGAGGAGTGATGAGTAATCGAAAACGGGGAAGCCAGCCGCGTTCCATCCGGTTTGCTGCTGGAATCGAGGGCATGGAATCGCTCCTGGAGCTGGCCTTGGATATGCGCTGGTCGTGGAACCACGCCACCGATGACTTGTGGCGGCAGCTTGATCCGGACTTGTGGGAGCAGGTCGCGAATCCCTGGGTGGTTTTACAGACGGTTTCGCGGGCCAAGCTCGAGCGTGCCCTGGGCGATCCCGAATTCCGCAAGAAACTGGACGGCTTGCTTGAGGGACGGCGCAAAGCGGCGCAGGCGCCGGCATGGTTCCAGCAGAACCATGCGCCAGATGCGCTGAGAGCGGTCGCGTATTTCAGCATGGAGTTCATGTTGAGCGAGGCTTTGCCCATCTATTCAGGCGGTCTCGGCAACGTGGCCGGGGATCAGCTCAAGGCCGCCAGCGATCTGGGTGTGCCGGTGGTGGGCGTGGGCCTGCTGTATCAGCAGGGCTATTTTCGCCAGGTGATCGACAGGGAGGGTGTACAGCGAGCTCTGTTTCCGTACAACGATCCCGGCCAGTTGCCCATTACCCCGCTGCGCCAGCCCGACGGGGAGTGGCTGCGATTGGAGATCGCGCTGCCCGGCTATATCGTGTGGCTGCGCGCCTGGCAGGTGCAGGTCGGCCGGGTCAAGCTCTTCCTGCTCGACAGCAATGACCCGGCGAACTATCCTCCGCACCGCACCATTACCAGCGAGCTTTACGGAGGCGGTCCGGAACTGCGCCTGGAGCAGGAGATCCTGCTCGGCATTGGCGGCTGGCGGCTGCTGCGCGCGCTGGGGATTCAGCCCGACGTGTGCCACCTGAACGAAGGTCACGCGGCGCTGGCGGTTTTGGAGCGGGCGCGGGCGTTCATGGAAGAAACCGGGCAGCCGTTCCAGACTGCGCTGGCGGCCACCAGGGCAGGGAATCTCTTTACCACGCACACGGCGGTGCCGGCCGGCTTTGACCGCTTCTCTCCTGCCCTCATCGAGCAATATCTGCGCAACTACGCGGAGCAAAAGCTGGATATTTCATTTGACGATCTGCTGGCGCTGGGGCGGCAGAACTCGAACGATGGCGGCGAAGACTTCAATATGGCCTACCTCGCCATCCGGGGCAGCGGCGCGGTGAATGGCGTGAGCCGCTTGCACGGCCAGGTCAGCCGGCATATCTTTCAGTCGCTCTTTCCGCGCTGGCCGGAAGCCGAGGTGCCGGTCGGATATGTGACCAACGGGGTGCACGTGCCAAGCTGGGACTCGGTGGGGTCTGACAGCCTGTGGATGGAAAGCTGCGGCAAGGACCGCTGGCTGGGACCCACCGAAGCCCTGGAGCACGATATTCGCCGCGTCCCTGACGCGAGACTCTGGCAATACCGCAATGCGGCCAGGGCGTCGCTGGTCGAATATGTGCGCCAGCGCCACTCGTTGATGCTGGCTTCTGCGGGCGCCGCGTCCGAACGGATCGAGCGTGCAAAACATATCTTCGATCCGCACGTCCTCACGCTGGGCTTTGCGCGCCGCTTCGCCACCTACAAGCGCCCTAACCTGCTGCTCCACGATCCCGAGCGGCTGGTGCGCATTCTCACCAACTCTGAGCGCCCGGTGCAGCTCATCATCGCGGGCAAGGCGCATCCTGCCGACCAGGCAGGCCAGGCTTTGATCCAGCAGTGGATCCAATTCATCCGCGATCCCCGCGTGCGCCCTCATGCGGTCTTTCTCAGCGACTACGATATGGCGCTCACCGAACACCTGGTGCAGGGTGTGGACGTGTGGATCAACACGCCGCGCCGGCCGTGGGAGGCCTGCGGGACCAGCGGCATGAAGGTGCTCGTCAACGGCGGCATCAATCTTTCCGAGCTGGACGGCTGGTGGGCGGAAGCCTACACGCCGGAGGTCGGATGGGCGCTGGGCGATGGCCGGGAGCACGGCGACGACCCGGCCTGGGATGCCGCCGAAGCCAACGCCCTCTATGACCTGCTGGAGAGGGAAGTCGTGCCCCAGTTCTACACTCGCAACGAACAGAACATTCCTCTGGCCTGGATGGCGCGCATGAGGGAGAGTATGGCGCGGTTGGCGCCGCGTTTTTCCGCCAATCGCGCGGTGCGCGAGTACAGCGAGCGGTATTATCTGCCTGCGGCTGCGTCCTATCGCGCTAGGGTTGCCCGCTCCGGAGCCGTGGGCCGGAAGATCGCCGAATGGCAGCAGACAGTGGAACAGAAATGGAGCCAGGTGCGGTTTGGAACGGTAACGGTCACAAGCGGCCAAACGCAGCATGTCTTTGAAGCTGAGGTTTACCTCGGCGATCTCAAACCGGACGAGGTGCGTGTAGAGCTCTACGCCGACGGCGCCGTCGGCCAAGAGCCGGTTCGCCTGGCGATGCAGCAGGGGCGGAAATCGAGGAGCGAGAGTGGCAGTTATCCGTACCGCCTCGCGGTAAAGCCGGAGAGGCCGGCCTCGGACTACACTGTGCGGGTAACGCCGTACCGCGAGGGGGTCGCGGTTCCACTCGAAACCGCACAGATTTTGTGGCAACGTTGAATTGACGGCAATTGGCTGAGAAAATGATCGTACGCGCACCGCAATCATTCTAAGATGCCAGCTTCCCCATTCGAATCGGTTGCGGCGCTGACCGCCGGCGCCGCCTTCCGCTGAAAGGCAGCCGTTCATCGCAGCAAAATGGCGATGGGCAGTTGCTCCAATCGCCCCGTCAGAGAACCGGGGCTGAAAACGAGGGAGGGAGTCATGGAAGAAGTCTTAGCGCCTGAATTGCTGCACAAGATAGACGCCTACTGGCGCGCCGCTAACTATATCTCCGTTGGACAGATTTATCTCTACGACAATCCGCTGCTCAAGCGTCCGCTACAACTGACCGACGTAAAGCACATGCTGCTCGGGCACTGGGGCACAACTCCAGGACAAAACTTCGTCTATGTCCACTTGAACCGGGCCATCAAGAAGTATGACTTGAACATGATCTATGTCTCCGGCCCCGGCCATGGCGGCCCGGCCGTGGTAGGCAATACATATTTAGAGGGAACTTACAGCGAGATTTACCCGGACATCAGTCAGGATGAAGCGGGTCTGCGCAAGCTGTTCATCCAGTTTTCGTTCCCCGGAGGAATTCCCAGCCACGCCGCGCCGGAGACGCCGGGATCGATCCACGAGGGCGGCGAGCTGGGCTATTCGCTGAGCCACTCCTTCGGGGCGGTGCTGGACAATCCCGATCTGATCGTGGCCTGCGTGGTCGGTGACGGCGAAGCGGAGACAGGCCCGCTGGCGACGTCCTGGCACTCGAACAAGTTTCTCAATCCGGCCGCCGACGGCGCGGTGCTGCCCATCTTGCATCTGAACGGCTACAAGATCGCCAATCCCACCGTGCTGGCGCGCATCAGCCACGAGGAACTGGAGCAGTTGCTGCGCGGCTACGGATGGACGCCAATCTTCGTCGAGGGCCACGAGCCAGCCCCGATGCATCAGGCTATGGCGGCCGCGCTCGACAAGGCCGTGGAGCAGATCAAACAGATTCAGCAGGACGCGCGCGTTCACGGCAAGACCGTCCGCCCGCGCTGGCCCATGATCGTCCTGCGGTCGCCGAAGGGCTGGACAGGGCCGAAGATGGTCGATGGCGTCGCGGTCGAAGGCAGCTTCCACGCGCATCAGGTGCCGTTGTCTGACCCGGCCGTGCATCCCGAACATCTGCGCTTGCTGGAGGAGTGGATGCGGAGCTACCGCCCCGAAGAACTCTTTGACGAGCGCGGACGCCTGAAGCCGGAGCTGGCCGAGCTCGCGCCCACCGGAGACCGGCGCATGGGCGCGAATCCACACGCCAACGGCGGCATCTTCCTGCGCGACCTGCGCATGCCGGACTTCCGCGACTATGCTCAGCCCGTGCCCGCGCCGGGCGCGCCGGGCAAAGGCGATACGCACGTGCTGGGGCCGTTCTTGCGCGATGTGGCTCACCTCAACAGCGAGCGCCGTAACTTCAGAATCTTCGGCCCCGACGAGACCATCTCCAATGGTTTGGAGGCCGTCTTCGATGTCACCAAGCGCCAATGGGAGGCAGCGACCGATCCCAACGACGAGTTTCTCGCCCCCGACGGACGGGTGATGGAGATGCTCAGTGAGCATCAGTGCGAGGGCTGGCTGGAAGGCTATCTGCTGACCGGCCGCCACGGGCTGTTCAACTGCTACGAAGCGTTCATCCATATCGTGGATTCGATGTTCAACCAGCACGCCAAATGGTTGAAGGTGACAGCACACCTGCCGTGGAGGCGCAGGATCGCCTCGCTGAATTATCTGCTGGCGTCGCACGTCTGGCGGCAGGACCACAACGGCTTCACGCACCAGGACCCAGGGTTCCTCGATCACGTAGTGAACAAGAAGGCCGAGGTGGTGCGGGTGTACCTTCCCCCCGATGCCAACTGCCTGCTCTCGGTGATGGATCATTGCCTGCGCAGCCGCCACTACGTCAACGTGGTCATCGCGGGCAAGCATCCGGCGCCGCAGTGGCTGACCATGGACGCGGCCGTCAAGCACTGCACGCAAGGCATCGGCATCTGGCAATGGGCCAGCAACGACCAGGGTTACGCGCCCGACGCGGTGATGGCCTGCTGCGGGGATGTGCCCACGCTGGAGACCCTGGGCGCGGTTTCCATCCTGCGCGAGCATCTGCCCGATCTAAAGCTGCGCGTGGTGAATATCGTGGACCTGATGAAGCTCCAGCCCCAGAGCGAACACCCGCACGGGCTGAGCGAAATGGAATTTGACGAGCTTTTCACCCGCGACAAGCCGGTGATCTTCGCCTTCCACGGTTATCCCTGGCTGATTCACCGCCTGACCTACCGGCGCACCAACCACAGCAATATCCACGTGCGCGGCTACAAGGAAGAGGGCACCATCACCACGCCCTTCGACATGACGGTGATGAATGAACTGGACCGCTTCCACCTGGCCATGGATGCCATCGACCGCCTACCGCAGACCGGCGACAGGGGCGTCTACCTGAAGCAGCAGCTCAAAGACAAGCTCATCGAACACAAGCAGTACATCTGCAAGTACGGCCAGGACCTGCCGGAGATACGGAACTGGAAGTGGAAAACTGTCTGATAATATCTGATTGACCTGCCGGATGTGCGCGGGCTTTGAGGGCCAACCGCGCCGCGTAAAACTTCGGCGGGCCGCTGAATGTTCAAATACGCTGCGATACAATTTTGTCCGCCGGGCGGATAGCTGTGGAGAGATCGGAAATGAGCGCAAAACGTTTTTTTGCCGTGCCGCTTTTGTGTGCCGCCTTTGCAATAAACACGCATACAGCGCGCGGGCAGGAGCAGTCCCATGCCGTGCGCGTCACGCTGCCCAACGGCATGAGGGTCGTCATCATTCGCAACACCCTGGCGCCGGTGGTCACGGTGGAAGCGAATCTCCTGGTGGGCGGGGATGAAACGCCGCCCGGCTTCCCCGGCATGGCCCACGCGCAGGAGCACATGGCCTTTCGCGGTTGCACGGGGATGACGGCCGATCAGACGGCCGCAATTTATGCCGAGCTGGGCGGTGACAATGACGCCGACACCCAACAAAACATTACCCAGTACTACGCTACTGTGCCGGCTGCCGATCTGAACGTGGCGTTGGAGGCTCAGGCCACGTGCTTCCGCGGGATTGATGATTCCCAGCAAGAGTGGGCGCAGGAACGCGGCGCCATCGAGCAGGAAGTAGCGCGCGACCTGTCCAACCCCGTCTACAAATTTGTCAACCGGCTCAATAGCGATATGTTTGCCGGCACTCCTTATGCGCACGATCCGCTAGGGACCAAGAGTTCCTTCGACGCCACCACCGGCGCCATGCTCAAGCAGTTCTATAACCAGTGGTACACGCCCGGCAATGCCATCCTGGTCATCGTAGGCGATGTGGATCCCGCCTCCACAATCGCCGAGGTCCGCAAACTGTTTGGCAATATTCCCAGTCATCCGCTGCCCAAGCGGCCGGCCATCGATTTGAAACCGGTGAAATCCGAATCCTTCACGCTCAGCAGCAATCTGCCCTACCTCCTCGGATTCATCGCTTACCGTTTTCCGGGAACCAGCTCGCCAGATTACGCGGCCAGCGAGATTTTGTCCGATGTGCTGGCCAGCCAGCGCGGTAATCTCTACGCCATGGTTCCCGCCGGCAAGGCGCTGGCTGCGGAGTTTGGTTTGGCCGAGACCTATCCCAAGGCCAGCGTGGCCTACGGCATGGTCGCTTTGCCTGCCGCTGCCGATGCTGCCGGCGCGATGAAAGAGATGCACGATATTTTGATGAACTACGCGCAGAAGGGCGTGCCTGCGGACCTGGTGGCGGCGGCCATACGGAACGAGGTCGCCTCCGCGGAGTTCAACCGTAACTCCATCTCCGGCTTGGCGGATGTGTGGTCGCACGCGCTGGCCGCGGAGGGTCGAACCTCGCCCGACGCGGACGTGGAGGCGATCAAGCGCGTCACGCTCGCCGACGTGGACCGCGTGGCCAAAGAGTATTTGACCGCCCAGAACTCGATCACCGCGATTCTCAAACCGGCGCCAAACGGGCAGCCGGTTGCAGCCAAGGGATTCGGCGGCGCCGAAGCGGTGACTTCCGCGCCTAAAAAGCCGGTGCAGCTTCCCGCCTGGGCAGCAGGTCCGTTGGCGCAGCTCAAAGTTCCCGCAAATTACATCCACGTCTCCGACGCCAGGCTGCCTAACGGCATTCGCTTGATCGTGAAGACTGACCGGACGAGCCCGACCGTCTCCGTGGTGGGCGAAGTAAAGCACCAGAACGATCTCGAGACGCCGCCAGGGCTGGAAGGCGTGAGCAGTGTTCTTGACGGGCTGTTTTCCTATGGAACCCAGACCCTCAACCGGCTGGCGTTTCAGAAGGCCCTGGACGACATCGCTGCCAGCGAGAGCGCGGGCTTCAGCTTCTCGCTGGATGTTTTGAAAGAGCACTTTTCGCGCGGCGTCCAGTTGCTGGCCGACAATGTGCTTCATCCCGCGCTGCCGCCAAAGGCATTCACCGTCGTGCAGCAGCAGACGGAGCAGTTCCTGGCTGGGCAGCTCCAAAGCCCCGGCTATCGCACTATGCGCGCGCTGCAATTGGGATTGCTGCCCAAGAACGATCCGGAGCTGCGCCAAGCCACACCGGCGACCGTGAGCAAAGTTACCCTCAGCGATGTGAAGAGTTTTCACTCGTCCACCTTCCGTCCTGACCTGACTACCATCGTGGTGGTCGGCGACGTGACCCCGCTAGAAGCCAAGACAGTTATCGAGAGATGGTTTGGAAATTGGAAGGCGTCCGGTCCCAAGCCTGACACCACTTTGCCCGCGGTTCCGCTCAACAAGCCTTCAGCAATGAATGTGCCCGATCAGCAAAGGGTGCAGGATTCGGTAACCCTTTCTGAGCAACTGAATCTCAACCGCTTTTCTCCCGCCTATTATCCACTGGAGTTGGGAGACCACGTATTGGGCGGAGGGTTTTACGCCACGCGCTTGTATCACGACCTGCGCCAGGTGACCGGCTACGTCTATTACGTGGGTGTCAGTTTGGACGCCTCCAGGACCAGAGCCGTCTATTCCATCGACTATGGCTGCAATCCGGGGAATGTGTCCAAGGCTAGGGCGTTGATCCAGCGCGACCTTGGGCAGATGCGCACTCAGGACGTGACTCCGACAGAGCTGCAACAGGCCAAAGCCCTGCTGCTGCGCCAGATTCCTTTGAGCGAGTCGAGCGAAGATGCGGTTGCCGAAGGGCTTTTGAGCCGGGCCGTGATCGGCCTTCCTCTCAACGAGCCGGTTTTGGCCGCCAGGCGCTACTACGCGCTGACCGCCAATGATGTCCGCGCCGCGTTTGCAAAGTATGTGCGTCCCGATGATTTTGTTCAGGTGGTCCGCGGTCCCGCCCCGCACTAGGATTGAGGCCGCCGCGCCGGCGCAGGATCGGCGGCTGCTCTTCCCCCGGCCTCTAACTCGACGGCCGCGCTTTGTGCCATCTATGGGCCGATAACCTGGATGCGATAATGGTCAACCCTCCCGCGCCGGGTGTCGTAATCGCAGGAGATTTCGGCCTGGCGCAGGCCGCCGGCTCCGCTCGAGAACTCAACCGAATCCGAAACCATGGTCAGTACGCCGGGAGCGGCAACGCTGGCGCGGTAGCCGGCAAACATGCCTTCCGCCGTCGCTCGCCCGCTCCACTCGTAGCGGCCGCCCACGAGCGAGCTGAGGTAGGCGCTGGCCCCGGTCGTGCACTGGGCAGCCGCCTCAGCGAGTAGAAAATCGCTCACTGGGAGCCCGGCTCGAGGAAAACGCAACGCGGAGATTGCGCTCCGCTCTACAACAATCAGAAAACCGCTATAGGATGGAACTATTGTGCAGACCATACGAATTGATACAGGTTCGGCCAAGTACAGTGTCTTTGCCGGCAGCGGGTTGCTGAAAACGCTGGCGCCGCGGATTGAGCAGGCGATAGGGCGCCTGCCCCGGCGGGTTTTTGTGCTCACCTCGCCGCAGATTTGGGCGCTGTGGGGACGCTGCGTGCAGCAGTCTTTTGGAGAAGCTCCCGTGGTACTCTTTTTGCCGGCGGGCGAACGTCACAAGAACCTGGCCAGCGTGGAGAGGCTCACCCGCGAGATGGTGCGCGCCGGCGCGGACCGCGGTTCGCTGCTCATCGCCTTTGGCGGCGGAATCGTGGGCGACGTGGGCGGCTTTGTGGCCGCCGTGTTCATGCGCGGAATCTCTTATGTGCAGGTCCCAACCACGTTTCTGGCGCAGGTAGATAGCTCGGTCGGCGGCAAGGTGGGCGTAAACCTGCCCGAAGGCAAAAACCTGGTAGGCGCCTTCCACCATCCGCGAGCGGTATTTGCTGACATCGATGTGCTCGGGACCCTGCCCAGTCAGGAGCTGCGCGCCGGCCTGATGGAGAGCGTGAAGGCGGGAATCATCCGCGACCGGGCGCTGGTGCGGTTCATGGAAGAGCACGCCCGCGCCGTGCTCAAGCGCGACCCGAAGGCTCTGGAGCACGTGATCGCCGCCTCCATCCGCATGAAGGCCGGCGTGGTGAACAAAGACGAGCGGGAGAGCGGCTTGCGGATGATTCTCAACTTTGGCCACACCGTCGGCCACGCCCTCGAACAGGCCACAGGTTACAGAGCCATGCTCCACGGCGAGGCGGTGGGGTGGGGCATGGTGGCTGCTCTTTATCTCGCGCGGCGGAGAGGTTCGATCACCAGCGCACAGATGGAGCGGCTGGAAAAGCTCATCTACCGCTATGGGCCGCTGCCGGAGCTTAAGGTGCGCGTAGGCAGAATCGTGGCGGCTACAGCCGGCGATAAGAAAAACCTGGGCGGAGTGAGGCGCTTCGTGCTGCCTATGGGAATTGGAGCAGCCGGGGTGGTCGAAGACGTAACGGCCGTGGAACTGGAGGCTGCGGTCCGGTATATGCTGGCGCAGGCCGGCAAGAAGCAGGGGTAACCATCATTTGCTCGCACGATACTTGGCTGCGGCAGGAGCAAAAGCTGACCGGTGCGCCCAATTATCAGACCAATCCGTATCTGGATAGGCACTCTGAATCGGAGACGGGCTGATTTACACTAAAAACGCTCTAGACTGTCCGCACCCTCCCCCGTGTGCCGGACTGTACTTCTCGTTTTCGCGCTGGCGATGGCGCCAGCCTACGGCGCTCCGGCTTCGGCAGCGAAAGCGCACAGGACTCATGTACAGTATCTCCGTGTTGCGCCTCGTGAAGCTTCACGAGGCCGGCGCACCGCACCGCGTTCCAGCCCTGTCCGCCATCGGGCCTCTCTGCAAAGATTCGCGAGAGAGCCGCATCGTCTCACTCCGCAGCAGGTTGGGCGCGCGGCAGGCTTGAGAATCCGGCAGGACCTGGAGCGGCGGCGGCTGGCCCGCCTGCGCGCCCAGAGGCGCACAGAATATCCCCATCCCCATCCCGGTTTCGCGGCAGCCTATGCAGAACCGCAATTCGCGCGCCAGGGGCAAGCACGGCGCGAGCGGCAATTCCAGCCGCCGGAATCACAGGCCAACGCAGCGCACGAAGAACAGACGAAGGCTACAGCGGTTCCAGAATTGCCGTACCCAGAAAGCACACTGCCGGGCGGCATCTCCCTTAAGAGAATGCCGCTCGGCACAAACCTCAAATTGACACATAAATCCTGGAACCGTTCCAGGGACGGCGCAGCCACAATCAGCGATTTGCAGGTTGCGACTGAAGATGCAGCCCTTCGCTTCGCATCGGGTCCCGTGCCTCCGCTGAAAGGATCGCTCGCATCGCTGGAGCGGCAGGACGAGCGGCTGAAAGCCGAAGGGCTGCAACGGATCGAAGATGAGGCTGATCTGAGGGCTCGGATCGCGGATAAGCTGCTGGTCCCTATACCAATTTCAAATGCGCTCATCGTCAATCCGTCCCTATCGCCGTTGCGCCGTTACTGCCGTCCTTGGACGGCGCAGTTTTTGGTTAATCTGGCGCGCGCCTATGCCGCGTTGTTTCGCCAGCCGCTGGAAGTGAACTCGGCAGTACGCACAGTCGCCTACCAAGAGTATCTGATGAGAATCAATGGAAATGCCGCTCCAGCCGAGGGTTCCCTGGTGAGCCCTCACATCATGGGAGCCACGGTGGACATTGCCAAAAAGCACATGACCCCCGAGGAACTCTACTGGATGCGGCGGGTGCTGCTGGCGATGGAACTGGAGGGCAAGATCGACGTGGAAGAGGAGTTCGACCAGGCGTGCTTTCATATCACCGTGTACAAGAATTACGCTCCGCCCACAATGAGGCGGCGCTTCGAGCGCGTTCGCTCTCTACCGCGCACTCCTGACCGCGGCGCCAACGCACTCCGCCTGTCCGCGCCGCAGCCGGAGGCTACGGCCTCGGCATTCCTGGTCTCTGGTTCCATCGCATCGCAGGGGCAATAAAGACTTATCCCGCCAGGGCAATCGCAGAAAGAAACTTCGTTTAAATGCTATAGTCCAGCATTTCCGTGTGGGGAAACAAAAACGGCCCGAATCTCGTGTGAGACCCGGGCTGCGTCCTGCCCCTGAAACCTGATCCCTGTCTTCACTCCGTCCAGCGCCGCAGGATGAGCGTCGCATTGATGCCGCCAAAGCCGAAGGAGTTTGAGAGACCGATGTCGAAGCGGTGCGCGATGGCGTGATTGGGCACGTAGTCGAGCCGGCACTCGGGGTCCGGGGTATCGTGGTTGGTGGTGGGCGGAAGCTGCTGGTTGACGAGCGCCAGCACGGTAATGCCCGCCTCCAGGCCGCCGGCGCCGCCCAGCAGGTGGCCGGTCATTGACTTCGTGGCGGAGATCTTGAGCTTGCGGCTGAGGGCGTGCTCGCCGAAGACAGCTTCGATGGCGCGGGACTCGTTGCCGTCGCCGGCCAGCGTGGAAGTGGCGTGGGCGTTGATGTAGCCAACCTCCTCGGGCCGGATGCCGGCGTCTCTGAGGGCGGCTCTCATGCTGCGCTGCGCGCCCTGGCCCTCCGGGGCGATGCCCGTCATGTGATGGGCGTCGGCGCTCATGCCGTAGCCGATGACTTCAGCCAAAATTTTGGCGCCGCGAGCGCGCGCAAACTCCAGCTCTTCGAGAATAAGGATGCCGGCGCCCTCGCCGATGACGAAACCGTCGCGGTCCTTGTCGAAGGGGCGGCTGGCATGGGTGGGGTCACCGTTGCGCGTGGAGAGCGCGCGCATGGAGGCGAATCCGCCCACCGAGAGCGGCGTCACCGCAGCCTCCGCGCCGCCGGCAATCATGGCGTCAGCGTCGCCGTGGAGGATCATGCGCACCGAGTCGCCGATGGAGTTGGCGCTGGTGGCGCAGGCGGTGGCGGTGGCCGAGATAGGCCCCTTGGCGCCGTAGCGAATGCTGATCTGGCCGGCGGCCATGTTGACGATAGCCGCAGGAATAAAGAAAGGCGAAATCTTGCGCGGACCGCCTTGCAGCAGATTGAAGTGCTCGCGCTCGATGATCTCGAATCCGCCGATGCCGGAGCCGATGAAAACGCCTACCCTATCGCCGTTTTCCTCGGTGATCTTCAAGCCCGACTGCGCCAGGGCCTCCTGCGTAGCGGCGAAGGCGAAGTGGATGAAGCGCCCCATCTTGCGCGCTTCTTTTTTATCCACGAAGTTGAGCGGGTCGAAGTTCTTGACCTCGGCGGCGAAGGTGACCGGGTAGCCGTTGGCGTCGAAACCCTGGATGGGGCCCATGCCGCTGGCCCCGGCGAGCAATTGCCGCCAGACTTCAGGCGCGGTGTTGCCCACGCCGCAGATCAGCCCGAGGCCGGTGATCACGACTCTGCGCGGCGATGCCTGGGTCGATGCCTGGATCAAAACCTATTTGCCGCCTTTCGCGTTCTTCTCGATGTAGTCGATGGCGTCCTTGACGGTCTTGATTTTCTCCGCATCCTCGTCGGGAATCTCCATGTCGAAGGCTTCCTCGAACTGCATCACCAATTCGACCACGTCCAGCGAGTCGGCGCCCAGGTCCTCCTGAAAGCTGGCGCCGGGCGTCACCTCGGCCTCGTCCACCTGCAACTGCTCGACAATGATCTGCTTCACCTTTTCTTCAACGGCCATGCCTGCTTCTCCTCGTGTTGTTGGAAACCGATTGTTCAGAACCAAAGAAACTCTTCCGGGGCTAGAGTCCGGCTCCGTTCCGCGAGCCTACCATACTGCCCCGCGGTTAGGATTGACAACCACCGCGCCATAAAAGATGCGCATGGCCCCGAAACTTCAAGTCTATCGGGCCGTTGAGGGTGTGTAAAGGCGTCGAGAAAAATGGAATACGGAATAGGGCCCCGGGAATCAGACGCGGCGGGATTTGGCCGGGATATGCACAGGGTTGAGGCGTATATTCGGCGAAGAGGGAAAGGAGTTGGCGATGGCGGCTTCTGGGGTTGGCGTAGTGGCGGCGATTGTAGGAATCCTGGTGGGGTTTTGGCTGCGAAGCGCTTCCATGAAAGCGGAAAAGGCGCTCTTAGAGCAGCGCAACCGCGAGTTGGCCGAGACGCTCAATGCAGCACGCCAATCTCTGGCGCAGGCGCAGGCCGAATCCGATGCCCGCGCTGGGTTCGAGTTGCTGGCTGCCGAGCGCGAGAGGACCATCGCCCAACTCAATGCCGACTGCGCGCTATTGCGCTCCGAAATCAAAACCAAAACCGGCGAGGCGACTCTGGCGGCGAAGAGCATCGCAGAATTGAATACACAGCTTGATAGCGAGCGAAAGAGCCTTGCCGAGAAGGTGCAGTTGCTCGATACTGCAAAGGACGCGCTCTCCAACCAGTTTCAGGCGCTGGCCGCAAAGATTCTCGACGAGAAATCAAAAACCTTCTCTGTTAGCAGTCAGAAAGAGCTTGGCGCTCTCATCAGCCCGCTCAAAACGCAGATTGAAGAGTTCCGTAAAAAAGTAGAAGAGGCGCAGAGCGACTCCAAAACAGGCGTGACCAAATTGGAGACGCTGATCGGGACTCTCAACGGACTGAACCAGCAACTCTCAGAGGATGCCCGCAATCTGACCACGGCGCTGCGCGGCTCGTCCAAGGCGCAAGGCGACTGGGGCGAGTTTATTCTGCGCGACCTGCTGGAAAAGGCCGGCCTGCGCGAGGGCGAGCAGTACAGTTTTCAGCAGACATTTTCAGGATTAGACAGCGAGGACGGCGGTCGCGCCCGGTCAGCGCGAACTGACGTTATCCTGCGTCTGCCGGGCGAGCGCAGCCTGGTCATCGACTCCAAGGTCTCTCTCACCGCGTACACGGATTTCGTGAACGCAAATGCGGAGGGACTGCGCAATACCGCTCTCAAGCAGCATTTGGCCAGCGTGCGTGGGCATGTGACCGAGTTAGCAAAGGCTGGATACGACCGCCTGCCTGGCATCGAGACGCCGGACTTCGTGGTCATGTTTGTGCCCGTCGAGCCGGCCTTCCTGCTCGCCCTCCAAAACGATGCTTCGCTATGGGCCGACGCCTACCAGCAGGGAATCCTGCTCGTCGGGCCGACAACCTTGCTCTACATCATCCGCATTGTGAACGTGCTCTGGCAGCAGGAGGCGCAGGCGCGCAACGTGAAAGATGTGATGGACCGCGGCGCCAAGCTCTATGACAAATTCGTGGGCTTCGTCAACGATCTGGAAGAGGTCGGCAAAGGCTTGCGCAACGCCAGCCAGAGCTACGAGGACGCGCGTAAGAAGCTGAGCGCCGGCGACGGCAACCTGATCCGCCAGGTGGAGATGCTGCGCCAACTGGGCGTGAAGCCGCGCAGGCCGCTTCCGGCTAAGCTGCTCGAATCCGTCGAGCAAGAAGACCCGGCCCTGGCGCTGGCCGGGGAAACCGAAGAGAGCAGGGAAGACGAGCCGGAACATTAACCCCCCGGCAACGCTCGCGTTCTGTCCGAACGCGGATACAGGAGCCGTAGACCAAGGCCGTTCGCCATCCGGCCGGCGCGCGTCTGTATCTCTGCTGCGCGAAATTTGCTTTCTCACACCGCGGGCGCAATCGACGCCTCGCGCTCCGGCGGCAAAAGGCCGTTCGTCTCCTGGTCCTTGTACTGGATCTGGTAGAGCCTCCAGTAGATTCCGCGCGCGGCCAGCAGCTCCTGGTGCGTGCCCATCTCGCGCAACTGCCCTTTGTGCATCACCAGGATGACGTCGGCGCGCTGCACAGTCGAGAGCCGGTGCGCAATCACCACGCTGGTCCGGCCCTGTACCATCCGCTCCAGCGCCGCCCGGATGCGCAGCTCGGTATCCGTATCCACGCTGGACGTGGCTTCGTCCAAAATCAGAATGCGCGGATTGTAGGCCAACGCGCGCGCAAAGTTGATGAGCTGCTTTTGGCCTGTGGAGAGCGAGTTGCCCCGCTCCTGCATGGGCTCGTCGAAGCCCCGCGGCAAACCCTCGATAAACTCCAGCACATTCACGTCCTGCGCGGCGCGGCGCATCTCCTCATCGGTCACCTCTTCGTTGCCCATGCGGATGTTCTCGGCCAGTGTACCGGTGAACAGCAGCGGATCCTGCAGCACCACCGCAAAGTGCCGCCGCAGCGCATTCAGGTTGTGCCGGCGCAGGTCCACGCCGTCCACCAGGATATGTCCCGCGGTCACGTCGTAAAAGCGCATCATCAGGCTGGTCAGCGTGGTCTTGCCCGCGCCTGTGTGGCCGACGATCGCCACCGTCTGTCCCGGCTCGACGGTGAAGGAAATATCCTTCAATATCCATTCGATTCCCGCGATCGCCCCTAGTGCTGCGGCGCTGTTCTCTGACCTCGCAGCTTCGTTCACCGCCGCCTGCTGTGCCTCGCTCAGCTTTTGATAAGTAAACCACACGTGCTGGAACTCGATCCGGTTCGTTCCGTCGCCCTCCAACGGATGCGCAGGGCTTACAATCTCCGGCTCCGTATCCAGCAGCTTGAAGATGCGCTCGCAGGCCGCCATCGCCGCCTGCAGGATGTTGTACTTGTCGCTCAGGTCCTGGATCGGCCGCCAGAACCGCTGCGAGTACTGGATGAACATCGCCAGAATGCCGATGGTCACCGTGCCCCGCGCCAGCACGCTGAAGCCGCCCCGCCACACCACCAGCGCGATGGCCACCGACGACAACAGCTCTACCGCCGGGTAATACAGCGAATACGCAAAGATGGTGTCGAAAAACGCGATCATGTACTGCTCGTTGACCGCCTCGAAATCTTTGTAGGCGCGCTCTTCGCGGTTGAACAGTTGTACCACGCTCATCCCCGTGATGTGCTCCTGCGTGAAGCTGTTGATGCGCGCGATGGACGCGCGCACCCGCCGGTAGCTTTCGCGCACGTGGTCGCGGAAGATGCGTGTCACGAGCAGGATCAGCGGCAGCACGGCAAAGGCCAGCAGCGCCAGCCACCAGTTGATGGTGAGCATCACCACCGCCATCACCGTCAGACTGAAGGTATCGTTCACGATGGCCAGCACGCCGGTGGTGAACATGTCGTTGATGGCGTCCACGTCCGAGGTCAGCCGCGTCACCAGCCGTCCTACCGGGTGGGTGTCGAAAAACCCGATGTGCATTCCCTGCATGTGGCGGAAGATGTCGCGCCGCAGGTCGAACATGATCTTCTGCCCCAGCCACTGCATCAGGTAGGTCTGCACAAACTCAAATAGGTAGGACACGAGCAGCGCGCCCAGATAGATGGCTGCCAGATCGGTGATTCCGCTGTAGGGATTGGCCGGCAGCCGCCGCGTGAGCCAGTTGGTTGCCGGCCCCGGCTTGCCGGTCAGATAGCGGTCGATGGCCACCTTTACCAAGTAGGGGCCGATCACGTCGCAGAGGGATTTCAGCGAAACCGACAGCGCAGAGACGCTTGCAGGCAGCCAGTAAGGCCGCACGTAATGCGCAAGCCGGCGCATCAGCCGCGCGTCGTAAGCCTTCCCCACCGGGTCTTCGTCGGCCTTGCGGGCGGTCGCTTCCCGGAGGGTTGGGCGTGACTTCGTTTGCTCTGCTTCCGCCATCGGAGGGAGTGAGGCTACAACGGTTCCAGAGCCGCTCTACCCAGAAAGCCCGCCGCGGCGGACACAAACTTCGCAAGGGTTCAGCAGTTCAGGAACCGCGCTGGGCCTCCTCGTCCATTCTACGGGCAGAGTCGCCTTCCAGGGCAGCGCCGCTGTCCGTCTTAGGCCCAACCTTAGATGCCGGCTTGGTCATCTTGGCCGAACTTGAGACGCCCATGCTCAGCAGCACATAGCCGAATGCCTTGCGCAGCGGTTCAAGCATCTTCATGGCCGTAGGTCCTTTTAATTGCCCTAGCGTTTCTTCCCCTTTTTCGCGGGCGCAGCCGGCGCCGGCGCCGGTGTCTCTCCGCTCACGATCGCCAGCACCGCTGGAGGCAACGGCTTAGCGGCATTCGCCAGCAGCAGGCTCACCTGCCATATCTGGGTATCGTTGAGTACGTTTTTGAAGGACGGCATACCCGAGAGACGGATTCCGTTGTCCACCTTCCACGCTGTCACGCCCGGAGGGTCGTCACTCACGCCCACCACCTTCCCGTTGTGATGCGCCTCCCAGAGCTGCGTAGGAAATGGGAACATGTGCGGGGCAAGGAGGGAAGGCTTGCCGTAAAAGCCGTGGCAGCCCGCACAATCCTGGCTGTAAATCTGCGCTCCGGCCAGGAAAGCCTCTCCATCGGCCTGGATCGGCGGTGTCTTCACCATCTGCCGGTCGATCCGGACGTGCAATGGAATATGCGTAATCCACTTCTCCATCGGCAGCGGCGGATCGCTTACTGCGACGGGCGGATGGCCATAACGCAGCCATGCCATCACGCAAAGGGGCACTAAAATCACGCCCAAAACAATCCCCAACAGAAAACGCCCCATCTTCGTAAAACCTCCATAGTCCTTCATGCTACCTTACGGACGGCGCTTCACGCTCGATCTGGGAAGGCTGGCCGCGCCCAATGCGGAAACCTACAGCATTTCCCAAACCGCTCTAGCCTCGGATTCTCCCTCCCGTGTGTTGGCAGGGGATGCCGTTCCTCTGCCAGACACTGCCTAATCCCTCCG